>NZ_CP022190.1:820000-1120000 GCF_003111685.1 Alloyangia pacifica
GCAATCCCGGGTTTAAGTCGGCTTTTTCGGCCAAGAATGGCTCATGCGCGAGCAAAGTCGCGGCATTCTCTCCGGGCTTGCAAGTTTTACGGGGCTACTCGCCTTGCCGCTGGGGGCGTCGCGGTTGCGCGGCGCCAGTGACCCCCTCCCAGAAGGCATCGGCGCGCTTTTCGAAGGTGGCCGCCTCGCGCGCGTCGCTCTGGTAGAACGCGCCGCGGTGGATGCCGGGGGCATAGACCTGTTCAACCCAACCGCGCGGGTCGTCGTGCGGGAAGAGATAGCCGACATGGCCGAGCTTCTCGGCGCCCTTGTAGTGCGCGTCGCGCAGGTGCAGCGGCACCGGGGCGGGCGGCTGGCTGGTGACATGGCCGAGCGCCGCGCCGATGCCTCGGGTGACCGATCCCGACTTCGGCGCCCGCGCCACGTGCAGCGCCGCATGGGCGAGGATAATCTGGCTTTCCGGGTAGCCGATCTTCTCGACCGCCTGTGAGGCGGCGACGGCGGTCTGCAGGGCAGTGTTGTCGGCCAGCCCCACATCCTCGGAGGCGTGGATCATGATGCGCCGCGCGATATAGCGCGGGTCTTCGCCAGCGTGGATCAGCCGGGCGAGCCAGTAGAGCGTCGCGTCCGGATCCGAACCGCGCATCGACTTCACGAAGGCCGAGACAACGTCGTAATGCTGGTCCCCGGAGCGGTCGTGGTTGATCGCCGCCGAGGCATAGGCTTCTTCGAGCATCGCCTCGGTGATGGCGATCGCGTTGCCGTCCTGTCCGACGCCATGGCCGATGGCAAGGCTTTCCAGCGTGGTCAGCGCGCGGCGCGCGTCGCCGCCCGAGCGGCCGGCGATCAGCCGGACCTGCTCGGGGGTCATGGTCACCTCGAGACCCTGTGCCGCCAGATGCGCGATGCCGCGGCGCACGACCACCTCCATGTCCTCGATGGTCATCGGCTCGAGCTTGAGGATGGTCGAGCGCGAGACCAGCGCGGGCGGCAGCGCGTGGTAGGGGTTGCCGGTGGTGGCGCCGACGAAATCGGCGGTGCCTTCCTCGCAGATCGACAAGAGGTCGTCGGCCTGCGTGGCCGAGAAGCGGTGCACCTCGTCGACGAAGATCAGCAGCGGGCGGATTCGGGCCTCGTCAGCGATCTTGCGCAACTCCTTGACGCCGTCGCGGGTGGCGTGCAGCGGGCGGAACTCCTTGCCCAGCATGTTGCCCACGGCGCGGGCAATGGTCGTCTTGCCGATGCCCGGCGGGCCGTAGAGGATGATGCTCCCCAGCGCCTTTGCGGCGATCCGCCGGCGCAGGATGGAGCCCGGGGCGGTGATCGCCTGCTGACCGATCACGTCGTCCAGCGTCTCGGGCCGCAGCGCTGCGGCGAGGGGCACGTGGCCCTTGAGGGGCGCGGCGTCGAAGAGATCGCTCATGAGGGGGCCTGTGGTTTTGGCGTTGCCCAATGCGCTAGCAGATCGCAGGGGGGCGGGCAAATCCCTGACGGCAAGCGCGCTGATCGGTACATCAATCTTTCTTCTACCGGCTGGTCACGGCCGCAGGGCCTGCTAGACATTTCCGCAACTTGACCGCCTGCCGAGGGTGCAGCGGCAAGACCACAGGTAGGAGCCCCGCATGAGTGAGTACGTCTTTCCCCCGCAGCCCCAGCCCTCGGTTGCCGTCGCCGGCAGCGAGGCCCGCTTCCCGCTGCGCCGCATCTTCTGCGTCGGTCGCAACTATGCCGAGCACGCGCGTGAGATGGGCCACGATCCCGACCGCGAGCCACCGTTCTTTTTCGACAAGCCGATCGACACCATCGCCGAGGAAGGCGATGCGATCCCGTACCCGCCCGCAACCGCCGAACTGCACCACGAGGGCGAACTGGTGGTGGCGCTCGGCAAGGGCGGTGTCGATATTCCCGAGGATGCGGCGCTGGACTGTGTGTGGGGCTATGCTGCCGGGATCGACCTGACGCGCCGCGACGTGCAGGCCGAGGCCAAGAAGAAGGGTCGTCCCTGGACCATGGCGAAGGGCTTCGACTACTCGGCGGTCTGCGGCCCGGTGCATCCTGTGGCCGAAACGGGTCATCTCGACAAGGGCAGTCTGCGGCTTAGCGTGAACGGCGAGCAGCGGCAGAACGGCGATCTTGCGGATATGATCTGGTCGGTGCCCGAGGTGATTTCCTACCTGTCCGGGCTGGTCGAGCTGAAGGCCGGCGATTTGATCTACACCGGCACGCCCGCCGGGGTCAGTGCGCTGGAGCGCGGTGACACCTGTCTGGTCGAGATCGACGGCCTCGCGCCGCTGAGCATCAGCATCGGCTGAGCCGGACGTGCAGAGGCGCGGCTCACGGCCGCGCCTTTGTCGTTTTTGGACTTTTTCTTTTCAGCACAAGGACTTCGGAATCACTCTTCCCAGTCGCCGGAAAACCCCTTGGGGATCATCAGGATATCGCGGTCCACCGTGTTGATGTCGGTGCGCCCGCAGAGCGCCATCGACACGTCGAGCTCCTTGTGGATCACCTCGAGCGCGCGGGTCACGCCCGCCTCGCCCATGGCACCGAGGCCGTAGATGTAGGCGCGGCCGATCCAGCAGCCCTTCGCGCCCATGGCAATGGCCTTCAGCACGTCCTGGCCCGAGCGCACGCCGCTGTCGAGATGGACCTCGATCTTGTCGCCCACCGCGTCCATGATCGGCGCCAGCGCGCGGATCGAGCTCAGCGCGCCGTCGAGCTGCCGTCCGCCGTGGTTCGACACAACGATGGCATCGGCGCCGACGTTGCAGGCCTCCAAAGCGTCGCGCGGGTCGATGATGCCCTTGATGATCAGCGGGCCGTCCCACATCTTGCGGAACTCGCGGATGCGGTCCCAGTCGAGCGCCTGGTCGAAGCTCTGCGCGGTCCATGTGGTCAGCGAGGAGGGATCCGTGACGCCCTTGGCATGGCCGACGATATTGCCGAAGAACCGCCGCTTTGTCTGCAGCATCTCGAGGCCCCACGGCACTTTGGTCATCATGTTGGCGACCGATGTCGGGGTCAGCTTGGGCGGGGCCGAAAGGCCGTTCTTCAGGTCCTTGTGACGCTGGCCGAGCATCTGCAAATCGACCGTGATCACCGCCGCCGAGCACTTGGCGTCCTTGGCCCGGTCGAAGAGCCGCTTCATGTAGTCGTCGTCCTTGAGCGTGTAGACCTGCATCCAGAACGGTTTCGAGGTGTTCTCGGCCACATCCTCGATCGAGCAGATCGACATGGTTGACAGGCAATAAGGCACGCCGAACTTCTCGGCCGCCTTTGCCGCCTTGATCTCGCCGTCGGCGTTCTGCATCCCGGTCATGCCCACCGGCGCGAGCGCCACCGGCATCGCCACGTCCTGGCCGATCATCTGCGTCGTGGTGCTGCGCCCGGTCATGTCGATGGCAACGCGCTGGCGCAGGTAGAGCTTGTCGAAATCCGAGCTGTTCTCGCGGAAGGTCTGCTCGGTCCAGCTGCCCGACTCGCAGTAGTCGTAGAACATCTTCGGCACCCGGCGCCTGTAGAGGCGCTTGAGGTCTTCGATCTCGGTGATCACGGGCATGGGCCGGAGTTCCTCCTTGGACTGGTCAGGTTTCCTTACCGCTTCCGGGGTGTTCGCGCAATAACCCGCGCTTGAATCTCGTCTGCCCAGACAGTCTAGTGCGCGCGAGCAGTTCGGAGGTACCATGCAGGACATTCTCTGGGGCGTCGGCGGCGGCATGATCGCGGCGCTGGCGACCACGGTCGGCGCGATCCCGGCGCTGATCGGCCGCAAGATGACCCAGGCGACCTCGGACATGATGCTGGGCTTCGCCGCGGGGGTGATGCTCTCGGCTTCGTATTTTTCGCTGATCATTCCGGGCATCGAGGTGGGGCAGGAGCAGACCGGCTCGGTCTGGATCGCCGCCGCCATTGCCGCCTTCGGCATCGCTTTTGGCTCGGGCTTCGTCGCCTGGCTCAACCACGCGATCCCGCACGAGCACTTCAAGACCGGCCCGGAGGGCGGGGCGGATCAGGCGACTTTTGCACGGATCTGGCTCTTCGTGCTGGCGATCTCGATCCACAACTTTCCCGAGGGGCTCTCGATCGGCGTCGCCTACGGGCTGGATCGGGCCAACGGGCTGTCGGTGATGACCGGCATCTCGTTGCAGGACATGCCCGAGGGGCTGGCCGTCGCCGTCGCGCTGGTGGGTCTCGGCTACTCGCGGGGGCGGGCGCTCTTCTACACCGCGCTGACCGGCATGGTGGAGCCGGTCGGGGCGTTGCTGGGGGTGGTCGCGGTGTCGGTCAGCTCGGTGCTGCTGCCCTGGGGGCTGACCTTTGCCGCCGGCGCGATGCTCTACATCATCAGCCACGAGATCGTTCCCGAGACGCATCGCAATGGCCATCAGAAGCGCGCGACGACGGGGCTGATCTTTGGGCTCATCCTGATGATGTTCCTCGACGTGACGCTGGGGTGACTGGCCCGGCGCTCGCTCTTCCGTGAGAGCGCGCGCCGTGCCACTGGACCTCGCGGGCCGGCGGGAATAGGGTCCGCGCAACTTTCGCAGGAGACACGACGATGGCAACGGGCAAGAACATCCGCACCTATTTCCAGGGCACCTGGCACGACGGCGACGTGATGATCATGCGCGGTGCCGACCACGCGGCCTGGCTCGGCAGCTCGGTCTTCGACGGCGCGCGCTACGTGAACGGCATCGCGCCCGACCTTTACGCCCATTGCGCCCGGGTGAACCGTTCGGCCACATCGCTGATGCTGACGCCCTTCATATCCACCGAGGAGATGGTTCAGATCGTCTGGGAAGGGCTCGCCGCCTATCCCAAGGAGGCGGCCATCTACATCCGCCCGATGTACTGGGCGACGCAGGGCGACGCCACAGCCATCGTGCCGGGTGAGGAGGGAACCGCCTTTGCCATCTCGCTCGAGGAAATCCCCATGGCGCCCGAGGGCGCGGCGACCCACCTCGGACGCACCAAGTTCCGCCGCCCGGTGCTCGAGAGCTCGGTCTGTAACGCAAAGGCGGGCTGCCTCTATCCCAACAACGCCCGCATGCTGCGTGACGTGCGCGCGCGCGGCTTCGGCAACGCGCTGGTGGCCGACGCGCTCGGCAATGTGGCCGAGAGCGCCACGGCAAATGTCTTCATGGTCAAGGACGGCGTGGTCTTCACGCCCGTCGCCAACGGCACGTTCCTGTCGGGCATCACCCGCGCGCGCCACATCAAGAACATGCGCGCCGATGGCATGGAAGTGCGTGAGGCCGTGCTGTCCTTCGAGGATTTCGAGGGCGCCGACGAGGTCTTCTTGTCGGGCAACCTTCAGAAGGTGACGCCGGTCTCGGGCTTCGAGGACACCAGCTACCAAATCGGTCCCGTGACGCGTCGCGTGCGCGAACTCTACTGGGACTGGGCGCTGACCGAAGGCTGAGCCTTGCGCCGCGAGCCACCGCTTCGCGCGACACGCACCGACGCGCCGCAGCGGCCCGTGCTGCGGGCCGAGCGGCATTTTGACCCGGCGGTTGGCAAGCGCGCGCCGCGCGTCGAGACTGGCAAGGGGCGGGCCGCGGACCACATCGCCGCGCCGCGCAGGCCCCGGCGGCGGCTGGCGCGGGCCATCCGCGCCCTGCCGCTGCTGCTGAGCCTCGCGCTCGGGATCTGGGCGCTGACCACCAACCCCTTTGCGCACCCTTTCCTTTCGGCCAGCGAGGCCGAGGTGCGCCGCGCGCTCGACATGGCGCTGGCGCAGACGCTGACGCCGGATCGGCTCGCGCAGGAGATCGGCGCCGCGCTGGAGGCAGAGGATCTCGACCGCATCGACATGCTGCTGCCGGTGGCGGCGCGGGTCGGCGTCTCGCCCGATGTGGAGCAGGCCGAACTGATCGCCGCGCTGCGCGAGGAAAAGGACAGCGTCTGGGGCAAGGTCGAGGCCTGCGGCATCTGCGCTGCCGACATCGCCAATTGCCCGTCGCTGCAGATGCTGGCCTATTGCGGCATCCCGCTGGAGCTGACCCCGATCGGGGATCTCAACGCGCTGCGCCGCGCCGGGGGCGACTATTTCAGCGGCGCCGATGTGGACGAGGTCGAGGTGACGCTTGCCGCGGTCGGCCTCGCCGCAACCGGCACGCTGGCGCTGACGGGGGGCACCTCGGCCACGGTGAAGGCCGGGGCCACGGCGCTGCGCATGGGCCGGAGGCTGCGCACGCTGACGCCCTCCTTCCTCGACGAGTTGGCGCGGCTGGCCGATCCCGCGATGCTGCGGCGGCTGGTCTCGGGCGCCGGGGAGGCCGCCGACACCGCGCGGCTGGCGCGGGCCGAGACGGTGGCGGGCGACGTGAGCCGGGTGGTGCGCAACAGCTCGATGACCGACGGTGTGCTGCTCCTGCGCCACGTCGACAGCGCCGAGGATGCGGCGCGGCTGGCGCGGGTGTCGGACGTCGCGGGTTCGGAAACGCGCGGGGTGATGGAGGTGCTGGGCAAGTCGCGGACCTTCCGCACGCTGGTGCGGCTCTCGGACCATGCCTTTGCCGCGGCGGCGCTGCTCTGGCTGGCCTTTGCGCAGGCGCTGACGGCGCTTGGCGGCTGGCTTGGCGCGCGGATGCTGCGGCCGGCGGCGCGCGGCGTGGCAGCGCATCTCGAGCGCTGAATTCCGACGGTTCCAAAAGGGCGTTGCCTGCATCCTGCCCCTGCGCCATGATCGCCACGAAGGAGACCAAGGGATGCGCAAGTTTCTCGTCGTGCTGGATGACAGCCGCGAATGCCTCAACGCCATGCGGTTCGCCGCCATGCGGGCGGCCAAGACCGGAGGAGGGGTGGCGATCCTGTCGGTGATCGCGCCAGATGAATTCAACCATTGGATCGGGGTCGGCGACATCATGCGCGAAGAGGCCCGCGAGCGGATCGAGGCGCACTACGAGGTCTTTGCCAAGTGGATGCGCGACCGGCAGGGAGTCGATCCCGAGCTGGTGATCCGCGAGGGCGACCCGGTGACCGAGATCCTCGGGCAGGTCAATGACGACCCCTCCATCGGCGTCCTGGTGCTGGGCGCGGCCGCCGACAAGAAGGGGCCGGGGCCGCTGGTCAGCTCGATGACCCGCAGTTCTGGCAGCCTGCCGATCCCGCTGACTATCGTGCCCGGAGACATGTCCAAGGAGCGCCTCGAGGCGATCACCTGAGGGCAGGGGCTCGGCGGCGCCTGGGGCCAATTTAGAACCATTCCAAAACTTGACGTTCGGGCGGTGGGGGCGCATATAGGTGTCAGCCCGGAGAAAGGTATCTCGCAGATGTTCATCCAGACAGAATCCACCCCGAACCCCGCGACGCTGAAGTTCCTGCCGGGCCAGACCGTGCTCGACGCCGGCACCGCGGATTTCCCCAGCCCCGAGGGTGCCGAAACCTCGCCGCTCGCCAAGCGCCTTTTCGGCGTGAGCGGCGTCACCGGCGTGTTCTTCGGCAACGACTTCGTCACAGTGACGAAGGACGAGGCGGCTGACTGGGATCACGTAAAGCCCGCCGTTCTTGGCGCGATCATGGAGCACTTCCAGTCCGGCGAGCCGGTGATGGCAGGCGAGGCGCGGTCCTCGGGCCACAAGGAGTTCACAGGCGAGGATGCCGAGATCGTCGGCCAGATCAAGGAACTGCTCGACAGCCGCGTGCGCCCGGCCGTGGCGCAGGATGGCGGCGACATCACCTTCCACGGTTTCGACCGCGGCGTGGTCTACCTGCACATGCAGGGCGCCTGCGCGGGCTGCCCGTCCTCGACGCTCACCCTGAAGATGGGCATCGAGAACCTGCTGCGCCACTACATTCCCGAGGTCACCGAGGTGCGCCCGGTCGCCGTCTGAGCGACCGGCTCTCTTGATGAGTGATCTTTTGATCCTTGCCTTCGACACATCGGCCGCGCATTGCGCGGCCGCTTTGCTGCGTGGCGATGCGGTGCTTGCCGCCCGCGCCGAGGAGATGGGTCGGGGGCAGGCTGAACGCCTGATGCCATTGCTCGAGGAGTTGCTGGCCGAGGGCGGTGCCACCTGGGGCGATCTCGACCGCATCGCCGTGGGCATCGGGCCGGGCAATTTCACCGGCATCCGCATTTCCGTCTCGACCGCGCGCGGTCTGGCGCTGGGGCTGGGCAAGCCCGCGATGGGGATCAGCACCTTTGAGGCGATCCACCTCGATGCCCCTGACGCGCTGGCCGGCGTGCCCGCGCCGCGCGGGCAGATCTACGTGCAGCGCCATTGGGGGACGCCCGAACTGGCGCCCGCCGAGGGCACTGAGGCGGTGCTGCCGCCCAAGCCGCGCGAGCTGGCGATCCGCATCGCCCGCGCCGCCGCGGTAAAGGAGCCGGGCCAGCGCCCTGCGCCGCTCTACATCCGCCCCGCCGACGCCGCGCCGTCGCGCGATGCGGCGCCGCGGCTTCTGGACTAAGCCGATGCGCCTTTCGGCCGAAGAGCTCGCCGCGCTTTCGGCGCGCGCCTACATCCATATGAAGCCGTGGAACGCGCCTGCCTTCGCGGGCACGCTGGAGCAGCCCGCGTCGCTGCTGGTGAGCGAGCCGGGTGGCTTTGTTCTGGGCCTCGTGGTGCTGGACGAGGCAGAGATTCTCGCTTTGGCCACCGACCCATCGCTGCAGCGGCAGGGTGTCGGACGGCGGCTGCTGGAGGCTTTCGAGGCCGAGGCCAGCACGAGAGGGGCGAAAACGGTGTTCCTTGAGGTCGCAGCGGCCAATTCTCCCGCGCAGCGGTTCTATTCTGCATGCGGCTACACGCTGACCGGGAGGCGGAAAGGCTATTATCGTCATGCGGATGGCAGCCGTGACGACGCACTGCTCATGCGCCGGGCGCTGACCTGAGGTTACAAGACACGATGCGCCAACCCTGTGCGCAGACTTGCAAAAACCTGTTGACCCTCCGGTAGGGCGCGGGATTAATCGGGCATGATCTGCCACAGTGCAGTTCAATTCGCGGGACAGCTTAAAGACGCCCGCAATTCCAGACCCGGGAGCAAGACATGACGTTCATGAAATCCATCCTCGGCACCGCCGCGACGCTGGCCCTGACCGCCGGCGCCGCGCTGGCGGATCCGGCGCTGATCTACGATCTCGGCGGGAAGTTCGACAAGTCCTTCAACGAGGCGGCTTACAATGGCGCCGAGATCTACGCCAAGGAAACCGGCGGCTCCTACAAGGACATCGAGCTGCAGTCCGAGGCTCAGCGCGAGCAGGCGCTCCGGCGCTTCGCCGAGGCCGGGTTCAACCCGGTGGTGACCACCGGCTTCTCGATGTCCTCGCCGATCGCCTCGGTCGCCGCGGACTACCCGGACACCAAGTTCGTCACCATCGACGGCTATGTGGATCCGGCCGAGCACCCGAACGTGCTGTCGATCCTCTTCTCCGAGCACGAGGGCTCGTACCTTGTCGGCATGCTGGCGGCGATGGCCTCCGAGTCCGGCACCGTCGGCTTCGTCGGCGGCATGGACATTCCGCTGATCCGCAAGTTCGCCTGCGGTTACGCCCAGGGGGCCAAGGCCGTTAGCGAAGACGTCACCGTGATCTCGAACATGACCGGCACCACCCCCGCCGCCTGGAATGACCCGGTGAAGGGCTCGGAGCTGACCAAGGCGCAGATCAGCCAGGGCGCCGACGTGATCTTCGCCGCCGCCGGCGGCACCGGCATCGGTGTGCTGCAGACCGCCGCGGACGAGGGCATCCTCTCGGTCGGCGTCGACAGCAATCAGAACTACCTGCACCCGGGCAAGGTGCTGACCTCGATGCTCAAGCGCGTCGACGTGGCCGTGGCCGAGGCGATGACCGCGGGCCCCGATCTCGAGACCGGCGTGCAGGTGCTGGGCCTTGCCGAGAACGGCGTGGGTTACGCGCTCGACGAGAACAACGCCGAGCTGGTGACCGAAGAGATGAAGGCCGCCGTCGACGAGGCGCGCGAGAAGATCGTCGCCGGCGAGATCGAGGTTCACGACTACTCGGCGGATGACAGCTGCCCGGCTCTGAACTTCTGATCCGGACTTGACGAGCGGGGGGGCGGCTGCTGCCGTGTCCCCGTTTTCTCTTTCGTGTGGCCCGGTTCTTCGGTTACAGGAGGCCGGGCCGTACTTTCCAATGCCGCGAGGCTTCGCATGAACGACACCCCCGCCATCGAGCTGAAGGGCATTTCCAAGGCCTTCGGCCCCGTCCAGGCCAACAAGGACATCTCGATCCGCGTGATGCCCGGCACCATCCACGGCATCATCGGCGAGAACGGCGCAGGGAAATCGACGCTCATGTCGATCCTCTACGGCTTCTACAAGGCCGACGCCGGCGAGATCTGGGTCAACGGGTCGAGAAAGGACATCACCGACAGCCAGGCCGCGATCTCGGCGGGCATCGGCATGGTGTTCCAGCACTTCAAGCTGGTGCAGAACTTCACCGTGTTGGAGAACATCATCCTCGGCGCCGAGGATGGCCCGATGCTGCGCCCCTCGCTGGCCCGCGCGCGCGGCGTTCTCAAGCAATTGGCCGAGGAATACGAGCTTTCGGTCGATCCCGACGAGCTGGTCGAGAACCTCTCGGTCGGCCACCAGCAGCGGGTCGAGATCCTGAAGGCGCTCTACCGGCAGGCCGACATCCTCATTCTGGACGAGCCCACCGGGGTGCTGACCCCGGCCGAGGCCGACCACCTGTTCCGGATCCTTGACCACCTGCGGGCCGAGGGCAAGACCGTCATCCTGATCACCCACAAGCTGCGCGAGATCATGGAGATCACCGACACGGTTTCGGTCATGCGGCGCGGCGAGATGACCGCGACGGTGAAGACCGCCGAGACCTCGCCCGAGCAGCTCGCCGAGCTGATGGTCGGGCGCAAGGTGCTGCTGCGTGTCGACAAGACCGCTGCGCAGCCGGGCGAGGTGCTGCTTGACGTGCAGAACCTGCGCCATGTCGACGACGCCGGGGTCGAGCGGCTCAAGGGCGTGTCGCTGCAACTGCGCGCCGGCGAAGTCTTGGGCATCGCCGGGGTTGCCGGCAACGGCCAGTCGGAGCTGCTCGAGGTGCTGGGTGGCTACGCCGATGCCACCGGTTCGGTCACCATGAAGGGCGTCTCGCTGCCGCTCTCGGGGACTGGCGCCGATGGCAGCGCCCGCCGCAAGGCTGGCATCGGCCACGTGCCGGAGGACCGCCAGGAAGAGGGGCTGATCATGCCCTACACCGCGTGGGAGAACACCGTCTTCGGCTACCATCGCGACCCGCACTACCAGTCGGGAATGCTGATGAACAACGCGCGCATCAAGGAAGAGGCGGCGGACAAGATGCAGCGCTACGACGTCCGTCCGCCCAATCCCAACCTCGCGGCGCGCAACTTCTCGGGCGGCAACCAGCAGAAGATCGTGCTGGCGCGCGAGATCGAGCGCGATCCCGACGTGCTGCTGATCGGCCAGCCCACGCGCGGCGTCGACATCGGCGCCATCGAGTTCATTCACCAGGAAATCATCCGCCTGCGCGACAAGGGCAAGGCGATCCTGCTGGTCTCGGTGGAGCTTGACGAGATCTTCTCGCTCTCGGACCGCATCGCCGTGATGTTCGACGGGCAGATCATGGGCGAGCGTCAGCCGGACCAGACCGACCAGACCGAGCTTGGCCTGCTGATGGCCGGTGTCACCGAAAAGCCCGAGGGCCGGGTGATCGACGCGGTCGATGCCTCGCTGCACGAAAAGGAAGCCCGCGAGGCCCAGCAGCATGACTGACCGCCCCCTCACATCTTTCCGAAAATACTATCGCCGGAGACTGACGCACCCGAAGGGCGCGCCTCTGGCGAGCATGAACGAGGTTCCGAATGGATAAGATGCCCGCCTGGGCCGACGCGGTGCTCGTGCCCCTGATCTCGATCCTGCTGGCAGCGATCCTATCGGCGCTGGTGATCCTCGCCATCGGCGAGAACCCGATCGAGGCTTTCAAGCTGATGGTCGACGGCGCGCTGATGCGCAGCACCGGCTGGGGCTACACGCTTTATTACACCACCAACTTCATCTTCACCGGCCTCTGCGTCGCCGTCGCCTTCCACGCCAAGATGTTCAACATCGGCGGCGAGGGGCAGGCGATGGTCGGCGGGCTTGGCGTGGCGCTGGCTTGCCTCTTCATCCCGTTCCCGCACTGGTCGGTGGCGCTGATCGTGGCAACGCTGGCGGCGGCGGCCTTCGGCGCGGCCTGGGCCTTCATCCCGGCCTGGCTGCAGGCCAAGCGCGGCAGCCACATCGTGATCACCACGATCATGTTCAACTTCATCGCCGCGGCGCTGCTGAACTATGTGCTGGTCAACCTGCTGCGCCCCGTCGGCGCGATGGAGCCGGCGACGGCCAACTTCCCCGCCGCGACCCACCTGCCAACCTTCCAGGACATGTTCGCCTCCGAGGGCAATCCGCTCTTCCGGGGCTCGCCAGCCAACGTGACCTTCTTCCTCGCCGTTCTCGCCTGCGTCGCCTTCTGGTACCTGATCTGGCGTACCAAGCTGGGTTATGAAATTCGCGCCTTTGGTCATTCCGAGAGCGCTGCGCGCTACGCCGGTATTTCCCCGGTCCGCATCACCGTCATCGCCATGCTGATCTCCGGCGGGCTCGCGGGGATGATGGCGCTCAACACCACCATGGGCGAGGCCGAACGGCTGGTGCTCAACGCCACCGAGGGCGCGGGCTTCATCGGCATCGCCGTGGCGCTGATGGGCCGCTCGCACCCGGTGGGGGTCTTCCTCGCGGCGCTGCTCTTCGGCTTCCTCTATCAGGGCGGCGCGGAGCTGGCGCTCTGGACCAATATCCCGCGCGAGCTGATCACCGTGATCCAGGCGCTGGTGATCCTGTTCACCGGGGCGCTCGACAACATGGTGCGCCTGCCGCTGGAAAAACTCTTCCTCGCCACGCGCCGGAGGTCCTCGTGATGGATTACGCGACGCTTCTGCAGGTGCTCGACTCGACCGTGCGCCTTGCCACGCCGCTGCTGCTGGCCTGCCTCGCGGGTCTTTTCTCGGAACGCGCGGGCATCGTCGACATCGGGCTCGAGGGCAAGATGCTCGCCGCCGCCTTCTTCTCGGCGGCCATCGCCGCGGTCACCGGCTCGGTCTGGCTCGGCCTGCTGGCCGGCATCGCCGCCTCGATGGTCATGTCGGGCATCCACGGGCTGGCCTCGATCACCTTCCGTGGCAACCAGCTGATCTCGGGGGTGGCGATCAACTTCCTCGCCTCCGGCATCACTGTCCTGATCGCGCAGGACTGGTTCAGCCAGGGGGGCCGCACGCCGTCTTTGATGGGCGGCGGGCGCTTCGAGAGCATCACGCTGCCCTTCGCCGAGGCGCTGCGCGGCGTGCCGGTCATCGGTCCGCTCTACTACGAGCTGATCTCGGGCCATTCGATCCTCGTCTACGTCGCCTTCCTGATGGTGCCGCTGACCTGGTGGATCCTCTTCCGCACCCGTTTCGGCCTGCGCCTGCGTGCGGTCGGGGAGGCCCCCGAGGCGGTGGATACCGCGGGCGTCTCGGTGGTCGGGCTGCGCTTTGCCGCGATCGCCATCTGCGGGCTGCTGACCGGCCTTGCGGGCGCCTATCTCGCCACCGGCCTGCAGGCGGGCTTCGTGCGCGAGATGACCGCGGGCCGCGGCTACATCGCGCTGGCGGCGCTGATCTTCGCCAAGTGGCGGCCGTGGTACGCGCTTTATGCCTGCCTGCTCTTCGGCCTGCTGCAGGCGGTGGCGCTGCGCTACCAGAACATTGATCTCGGTGGCTTCATCATCCCGGTGCAGGTCATGGACGCTCTGCCCTATATCCTGACCGTGGTGATCCTGGCCGGTTTCGTCGGCAAGGCGATCCCGCCGCGCGCCGGCGGCGAGCCCTACGTCAAGGAGCGCTGAGGCGCTCAGGCTGGGCGCCGCGCGATGCGGCGGCGCCCAGCCATGCGGTTTTTGCAAGTGAAGAAGCTGGAAAGCCGGAACGCCGCCGGGCCGGATCACCGTGCCGGCGCCTTTCTTCTCGTTGGCACCTACGCAGATCCCGCCCGCGACGGCGGCGCTGCAACGGGGTTGTGGGAAAACCGCCGCGACGCGGCACAATGCGGCGGCTGTCACATCGCTGCCCGTTGCCAAATCACCCCCGCGCAAGCAAGGTCGGGCCATGCAGATCTACCTCCCCATCGCCGAGGTTTCGGTCAATGTCTTCCTGCTCTTCGGGCTGGGCGGGATCGTTGGCATCCTGTCGGGCATGTTCGGGGTCGGCGGAGGCTTCCTGATCACCCCGCTGCTGTTCTTCATGGGCATTCCGCCAGCGGTCGCCGTGGCCACCGGTGCGAACCAGATCGTGGCGAGTTCGATCTCGGGCGTTCTGGCGCATTTCAAGCGCAAGTCGGTGGATCTCCGGATGGGGCTGGTGCTGCTTGCGGGCGGCCTCGTTGGTGCGGCGTTGGGGGTCTGGATCTTCAACCTGCTCAAGGAACTGGGGCAGGTCGATCTTCTGGTCCGGCTTTGCTACGTGGTCTTCCTCGGCATCATCGGCGGGCTGATGTTCATCGAGAGCGTCAATGCCATCTTCAAGTCGCGCAAGGGCGCGGCCCCAAAGCGCCGTCACCACGGCTGGGTACACGGGCTGCCCTTCAAGATGCGCTTTCGCACCTCGGGGCTCTATATTTCGGCGATCCCGCCTGTGCTTGTGGGGCTCTCGGTGGGCGTGCTCGCGGCGATCATGGGCGTGGGCGGCGGCTTCATCATGGTGCCGGCGATGATCTACCTGCTTGGCATGCCGACCAAGGTGGTGGTGGGCACCTCGCTGTTCCAGATCATCTTCGTCAGCGCCTTCACCACGCTGCTGCATGCCACCACCAACTACACGGTCGACATCATGCTGGCGCTGGTGCTGATCCTCGGCGGGGTCATCGGCGCGCAGATCGGGACCGCCTTTGGCACCCGGCTGAAGGCCGAGCAACTGCGCATCGCGCTGGCCTCGCTGGTGTTGCTGGTCTGCGGCAAGCTGGCGCTCGATCTGTTCATCACCCCCTCCGAGCTCTACGAGCTGGTGTCGCGATGAGAGCGCTCGTGGCCCTTCTGCTGCTGCTCGCCGCGCTGCCCGCGCGGGCCGAGGAGGTTGTGATGGGGCTCAGCCAGTCGAACGTGTCGATCACAACCGACTTCGACGGTTCGGACATCCTCATTTTCGGCGCGGTGAAGCGTGAAGTGGCGATCCAGGCCGACCCTCCGCTGCAGGTGATCGTCACCGTCGAGGGCCCGCTCGAGCCGGTCACCGTCTGGCGCAAGGCGCGCAAGCTCGGCATCTGGGTCAACGCCGAGGCGGTCGACGTCGACAGTGCGCCGGGCTTTTACGCGGTCGCCACCTCGGCACCCTGGGCCGAGAGCATCTCGGCGGTGGAGGATTTGCGCCACAAGGTGTCGATCCCGCGCGCCATCCGCTCGGTCGGTGCGCCGATGGACATCATGGACAGCGAGGCGTTCACCGAGGCGCTGATCCGCGTGCGCGAAAGGCAGGGGCTCTACAGGGTCGAGGAGGAGAGCGTCGAGCTGCGCGAGTCGACGCTTTTCGACACCTCGATCTCGATGCCGGCGAACATCTCCGAGGGGCGCTACCTGACCCGGGTCTTCCTGACCCGCGCGGGCAAGGTCGTCTCGGTGCACGAGAGCGAGATCCAGGTCGGCAAGGTGGGTCTCGAGCGCTGGCTCTTCACCCTGTCGCGGCAGATGCCGCTGGTCTACGGTCTGTTGTCGCTGGCCATCGCGGCGCTCGCGGGCTGGGGTGCCTCGGCGCTGTTCCGGGCGATCCGTTCCGGATGAGCCGCCAGCCGCCCGGAACCCGCGCCGCCTATTGCGCCTTCTTTCCCATCGCCACGCGGTGGAAGGACATGGATGCCTACGGGCATCTCAACAACGCGGCTTACCTGTCGTATCTGGACACGGCGGTGACGCTCTGGCAGCTCGGGGCAGGCATGGAGATCTACCGGCCCGGCGGGCTCCGCTTTCTTGCGGCACAGAACGGCTGCACCTACCATGCCGAGGCGCGCTTCCCCGACGTGCTCCACGCCGGGGTACGCTGCGGGCATCTGGGGCGCAGCTCGGCGCGGTTCGAGGTGGGGTTCTTTCGCAACGACGACGACCTAGCCTGCGCAGAGGGGTTCATCGTGCATGTGTCGGTGGACGGAAACACCCGACCCGAACCGATCCCCGACCGCTTCCGTCCGGTGATCGAGGCGATCATGCGCGGCGACTGAACCGGGGTCTCGGGCCGGAATGGCGCCGGCGTCAGTCCCGGCACAAAGAAGGAGACACCGATGACGACGCTTCCCGTCGATCCTGAACGCTTCCTCGCGGATCTGCACATGCTGCGCTCCTTCGGCGCCAGCGGCACCGGCAAGGGCGTCTGCCGTCCGGCCTTTTCCGAGGCCGATCTTGCGGCGCGCGATTGGCTGGCCGGGCGCATGGAAGAGGCCGGCCTGCGCGCGCATTTCGACCCGGTCGGCTCGCTCTTCGGGCTGGTCGACGGGCCCTCGCTGCTGATCGGCTCGCATTCGGACAGCCAGGTCGAGGGTGGATGGCTCGACGGCGCGCTGGGGGTGATCGCGGGGCTCGAGGTGGCCCGCGCCGCACAGGAGGCGGGCGGCCCGCCGGTGTCCTGCGTGTCGTTCCAGGACGAGGAAGGGCGCTTTGGCGTTACCACCGGCAGCGCGATCTGGGGCGGCAACATCTCTCTGGCCGAGGCGGATGCGCTGAAGGCTCCGGACGGGACAACCCTTGCCGAGGCGCGCAAGAGGCTGGGCGCGCGCGCCGGGGCCTTCCTCGATCCCGACCGTTTTACGGGCTTTCTCGAAATGCACATCGAGCAGGGACCGGTGCTCGACACCGAGGGCGGCCGCCTTGGCGTGGTCGAGGCGATCGTCGGACTGCGCAACCTGACGATGACTCTGAAGGGTGCACAAAACCACGCGGGCACCACGCCGATGCGGCTGCGCAAGGATGCCTTCCAAGGGCTCGCAGCCTTTACCACCGCGCTCAACGAGCGTTTTCGCAACGTTGTGTCCCCGGCGACGGTCTGGACGATCGGCCACGTCGAGCTGCGTCCGAATGCTCACGCCATCGTGCCCGGAGAAGTGCGCTTCACCCTGCAATGGCGCGATGGCTCGGCGGAGCGGCTCGACCGGATGGAGGCCATTGCCCGCGAGACGGTGGGGGAGATCTGCGCCGAGCGTGGCCTCGGGCTGGAGGTGGCGCCGATGCTGAAGCTCGCGCCGGTCTCCATGGACGCCCGCCTGCGCAAGGCTCTGGAACAGGGTGCCGAAGCGGCGGCGCCGGGTGGCTGGCAGAGGATGCCCTCGGGCGCGCTGCACGATGCCACGAACCTGTCGAACCTGATGCCCGTGGCGATGCTTTTCGTGCCCTCGATCGGCGGGATCAGCCATGATTTCGCCGAGGACACGGCGGAGGCCGACCTCGTCACCGGGCTGCGCGCATTGGCAGGCGCGGTAAGCACGCTCGGCTGAAGGCGGGAACCGGGGCGGGGCGGCGGCGTTTGTTCGGTGACAGACACCGGAGGACCCCGCCATGAAGGATGCCCCTATCGAGCCCAAGGCCATCACCGCCAGCCCGCAGCAACTCGATTTGCTGAACCACCTGCAGGCCCGCAGCATCGGCGCTCGCGGATGGTTCGAGGAAATGGTCGAGAAGTCCGACCCCGCGTTTCGTTTCGTTGCCGTCCGCTTCCACGGTCTGCACGTCGAGCAGGTCCAGCGCCTGACCTCGCTGATCACCGCTGTCGGCGGCGATGCCGACCCCTCTGACAACATGAGCGCCGCGCTGAAGCGTGCAGGCCTCTCGGTGCGCGCGGTCTTTGGCGACATCGATGGCGACATGATGGACCGGATTCGCGAGTCCGAGGCAAAGGTGCTCGCCGGCTTCACAGAGGTGATCAAGGCCATGGAGCCCTCGCGCTACCGCGACGAGCTGGTGCAGATGCAGGCCGAACTGCAGGATCTGCTGCAGGCGGTCCAAAGTGAAGAGCGCTCGCTTCCGGAAACGCCGAAGGAGGAATGAGTCTGGCTTCGGCTTGCGCTCAAACCCACTCCACATCTCCGAGGAAGATATAGCCCGCGCCGTAGATGGTCTTGATCAGGCGCGGGTTCTTCGGATCTTCGCGGAGCTTCGTGCGCAGCCGCGAGATGCGCACATCCATGGCCCGGTCGAAACTCTCGCCCGCCGCGCCGCCGAGGCTTTCTTGCATGTGCGCGCGGGTGATGAGCCGTTTCGGGCTTTCCAGAAATAGCCGGAGCACTTCTCCCTCTGCATGGGAGAAAGGGGTTTCCTGCGCCTCGGCATCTTCCAGCGCGTAGCGGTCGAAATGCGCGGTCCATCCGGCGAAACGGGCGGTCTCGCCGCGCGAGGGCGCGGCGCGTGGGCCGCGCAGCCGTGCGCGGACCCGCGCCACCACCTCGGCCGGATCAAAAGGTTTGATGATGTAGTCATCCGCGCCCAGCTCCAGCCCGGTCACCCGGTCCTGCACCTGCGCGCGCCCCGAGACGATGATCACCACCGCCCCCTGTTCCAGCGCCAGCCGGTGCACAAGGCTCAGGCCGTCGCGATCCGGCAGGCTCAGATCGACCAGGCAGACGTCGGGCGTGGCGCGTTTCAGCGCCGCCTCGAACTCGGTGGCGCGCGCAAAGGCCATGGTGCGGAAACCGGCCTCGGTCAGCGCCTCCGACAGGATCGCGCGGATTGCAGGCTCGTCGTCGAGGATGGAGATCAGCGGCGCGCTCATGTCTCCGCCCCGCTCAGGAAGGTGGCGAGCTGCCCTTGGGTGAAGGGCTTGGCGATCACCGGGGCCGCGGCCTCGGCGGCGACGCGGCGCGGATCGCCTGGCGGCAGCGAGGTCATCAACCGCACGTCGAGCCCGGGCAGGGCGGTGGGCAGGGCCGAGCCGGGCGCGTCGCCCTCGAGCATCAGGTCCGACAGCACCAGCTCGAGCGGCAGTCCCTCGGCCAGGGCGCAGGCCTCGGCGACCGAACTCGCCTCGACCACCGCGTGACCGAGGCCGGTGAGCATGTCGCGGAGCTGGGTGCGCAGCTCGGTGTCATCCTCGACCAGCAGTGCCAGCCCGCGCGGACGGTCCTGCGCCGGCGGCGCGCGGCGCAGCGGCAGGCGCAGGGTGACCCGGGCGCCTGGGCCGGTGTTGCCGATCTTGATCGTCCCGCCTGCCAGCTTGACCATGTCGTAGACCATCGCCAGCCCCAGCCCCGTTCCGGAGCCGCCCTTGGTGGTGAAGAAGGGATCGAGCCCGTGTTTCAGCGCCTCGGGCGAGAACCCCGGGCCACTGTCACTGACCGCCAGTTCCAGCCAGGTGTCCTTGACGGTGCGCATCTCGATCCGGATCCGTCCGCCCGCCGCGCCGCAGGCGTCCCGCGCGTTGAGCACGAGGTTCAGCGCGGCATCCTGCAGCAGCCCGAGGTCGAGCAGAAAGGCGCCCTCTGGTGCGGGCGAGATCTCTAGCGTGACGTTCTCTGGCAAGGTCGGGCCGGTCAGCACCTGCAGATCGCGCAGGAAGTCCGCGGGCGATACGGGCTCGGGAGTCCAGGCGCGGTGCGAGGTGATCCCGGCGATCCGGTCCAGCAGATCGCCGCCGCGCCGCGCCGCCTGCAGCGTGCCCGCCGCCAGGTCCGCCGCCTCGGGCGGCAGCTCCATGCGCGCCAATTTCGATTGCATGCCGAGGATGATGGTCAGAAGGTTGGAAAAGTCATGCGCCAGCCCCGAGGTAAGCTGCGACGCCAGCTCGCGCCGCCGGGCGTGCTGCAGGGCGGCGCGGGCCTGCGTCTCTTCGGTCACGTCGAGCGAGAGAATATAGACCCCGCGCTCCGCCGGATCGGGCGTGAAGACAGCGCGTATGCGTCGCGATGAGCCGTCGTCGGTGAATTCGAAGATGCTCTGCGCGCCCTCGAGCGCGCGCTCAAGATGCGGGCGCACCTTGGCGTAGGCCGGCCCCAGGGCCTCGGAGATATGCAGCCCGGTGATCTCCGAGGGTCGCCCCGGCATCACCTGCGACAAGCGGCGGTTGGAATAGGTGTACCGCCCCGAGGCATCCACCCGGGCGATATGGGCGGGCATCATCTCGGTGGTAAGGCGGGTGCGCGCTTCCATTTCGGTCAGTTCGCGTCGCGCCTCTTCCAGTGCGGCGTTGGTGGCCGCGAGCTGGCGGTTGCTGGCCGCCAGCGCCTCGGAGCGGCGGATCACCTCTTCCGACAGGAGTTCCGAGCGGGTGCGCAGCAGCGCCTCCTGCGCCTTCACGGCGGTGATGTCGGTGTAAACCGTGACCCAGCCGCCCTGCGGCAGCGGTGCCCCTTCGACCGAGATGGTCCGGCCGTTCGCGCGCGTGCGCTCCATGTAGTGCGGGGCAAAGGCGCGGGCCTGCTCGACCCGCGCCCGGATGAAATCCTCGGGATCGTCCACCGTGCCATATTCGCCCGCGCTGACGAGGTGGCGGATGGTGTCCTCGAAGCAGGCGCCGGGCCGTGTGAGCCGCCCGGGCAGGTCGAACATCTGCGCGAAGGGGCGGTTGCAGACAGCCAGCTTCAGCTCGCGATCATAGATCGAGAGCGCCTGCTGGATCAGGTTCAGCCCTGCCTGTGTGAGCGCGTCCTTGTCCATGAAATCTCCTCCAACCCAAGGGCTAGCACCCTGCCGCCGCCGAGAGAAGCGCGCCGCGACGTCGCAGGCTGCGCCGCCGTTTCTCCCAGGCAAGAATATCGATGGGTGTCGGAAGAAGGCAGAAGTGAGCAGGCCACCTCCCCGCTCAGAGGCGCGTTACAATTCGTTAGATTCGGGCAAAGATCACGAAAACATTGACCGTCAGGCTGGCCGAACCCCTTAATGGGGCTGACTCGCGAAACAGCGCGTCACAGGCCGCGGAGGAGGTGGCTTGTGACGTCCGGGAGACGACAAGATCCCGGGAGCCTAGGGAGGAGACACTTTGGCTTACATGTCCGAGGGCGCGGCTGGTCTGCGCTCCGTTCCGGCCTTGTTGCAGCGCAATGCATCGCGCTTCGCCGGCAGGCCCGCCTATCGGGAAAAGGAATTCGGCATCTGGCAGAGCTGGAGCTGGGCCGAGACGCAGGAGGAGATCGAGGCCTTTGCGCTGGGTCTGCTGAACCTCGGCGTGGCGCCGGGCGACCACGTGGCGGTCATCGGGCGCAACCGTCCGACGCTCTACTGGTCGATGGTCGCGGCGCAGATGGCCGGGGCCGTGCCGGTGCCGCTCTATCAGGACGCGGTCGCCGAAGAGATGGAATACGTGCTGCAGCACTGCGGCGCGCGGTTCGTCATCGCCGCCGACCAGGAACAGGTCGACAAGGTCATCGAGATCCAGGACGACCTGAACCAGTTCGAGCACATGATCTACGTCGATCCGCGCGGCATGCGGAAATACGACCACCGCGCCCTGCACGACTACGCCCACGTGCAGGCGCAGGGCCGCGCCGCCCGCGATGAGCTGATCGGCGAACTCGAGCGACGCCGCGATGGCTTGGGTTACGACGACACCTGCGTGATGCTGTACACCTCGGGCACCACCGGCAAGCCCAAGGGCGTGGTGCTGTCGAACCGCAATATCATCGAGACCGCCAAGTCTTCGTCCGAATTCGACCACCTGACCCCCGGCGAGGAAGTTCTGGCCTACCTGCCGATGGCCTGGGTTGGCGATTTCATCTTCTCGATCGGACAGGCCTATTGGAACGGGTTCTGCGTGAACTGCCCCGAGTCCGCCGAGACGATGATGACCGATCTGCGCGAGATCGCGCCCAGCTATTATTTCGCGCCGCCAAGGGTTTTCGAAACGCAGCTCACGCAGATCATGATCCGGATGGAGGATGCGGGTGCGATCAAGCGCAAGCTCTTCCACCACTTCCTGAGCCACGCCAAGGTGGTCGGGCCGAAGATCCTCGACGGCAAGCCGGTGGGTCCGATGGAGCGTCTGAAGTATGCGCTTGGCGAGTTCATGGTCTACGGGCCGCTGAAAAACACGCTTGGCTTCAGCCGGGTCCGCGTCGGCTATACCGCGGGCGAGGCGATCGGGCCCGAGATCTTCGATTTCTACCGGGCGCTGGGGATCAACCTCAAGCAGCTCTACGGCCAGACCGAGGCCTCGGTCTTCATCACCCAGCAGCCGGACAACGAGGTGCGCCCAGACACCGTCGGCGTGCCATCGCCCGGCGTTGAGATCCGCATCGCCGAGAGCGGCGAGGTCTTCTACCGCTCGCCCGGTGTCTTCGTCGAATACTACCAGAATCCCGACAGTACCGCGGGCACCAAGGACGCCGAAGGCTGGGTCGCCACCGGCGACGCGGGTTTCATCGAGGAGGCGACGGGCCACCTGCGGATCATCGACCGGGCCAAGGACGTCGGCAAGATGGCGGATGGCGCGCTTTTCGCGCCCAAGTACGTCGAGAACAAGCTGAAGTTCTACCCCAACATCCTCGAGGCCGTGGTCTTCGGCAATGGCCGCGATCGCTGCTCTGCCTTCATCAACATCGACCTCACGGCGGTGGGGAACTGGGCCGAGCGCAACAATATCGCCTATGCCTCCTACCAGGAGCTGGCGGGGCACCCGAAGGTCCTGGACATGATCCAGAGCCATGTGGAGGAGGTGAACGCCTCGATTGCGCAGGACGAGATGCTCTCGGGCTGTCAGATCCACCGCGTCCTTGTGCTGCACAAGGAGCTCGATGCCGACGATGGCGAGCTCACACGCACCCGAAAGGTGCGCCGCAATATCATCGCCGAGAAATTCGCCGATCTGCTGACCGCCCTCTACGACGGTTCGGAGAGCATCTACACCGAGACCGAGGTCACCTACGAGGACGGGCGCAAGGGGCGGATCAAGGCGACGCTGGCGATCCGCGATGCGCAGGTGGTGCCGGTGGCACCGATCAAGGTGGCGGCGGAATGATGGACGGGTCGAACCAGCGTGTTTGGGGGAACAATGAAAGGCAGGATGCCGTGAAGGATGCCAGCAAGGACGGGGGCTATGTCACCGAGGACGGGCGGCAGATCGGCGGCGTGCTGATGGAGCTGCGGAATATCACGCTCAAGTTCGGTGGGGTCGTCGCGATCAAGGACATCTCCTTCGACATCCGCGAGGGCGAGATCCGGGCGATCATCGGGCCGAACGGGGCGGGCAAGTCCTCGATGCTCAACATCATCTCGGGCTTCTACACGCCGTCGGAGGGCGAGCTGTGGTACAAGGGTTCGAAACGCCCGCCGATGAAGCCCTACGAGGTGGCGCGGCTCGGCGTGGCGCGGACGTTCCAGAACATCGCGCTCTTCGAGGGGATGACGGTGCTCGACAACGTCATGACCGGACGGCTGACCCACATGAAGGCGGGCATTGCCAGCCAGGCGATCTGGTGGGGCAAGGCGCGCGACGAGGAGATCGCCAACCGCGAAATCGTCGAGAAGGTCATCGACTTCCTTGAAATCCAGAACATCCGCAAGACGCCAGTGGGGCGGCTGCCCTACGGCCTGAAGAAGCGTGTCGAACTGGCGCGGGCGCTTGCCGCAGAGCCGTCGTTGCTGTTGCTCGACGAGCCGATGGCGGGGATGAACGTCGAGGAGAAGGAGGACATGAGCCGCTTCATCCTCGACGTGAACGACGAGTTCGGCACCACCATCTGCCTGATCGAGCACGACATGGGCGTGGTCATGGATCTGTCGGACCGGGTGGTGGTCATGGACTACGGCAAGAAGATCGGTGACGGGCCTCCAGAGGAGGTGCGGCAAAACCAGGACGTGATCGACGCCTATCTCGGCGTGGCGCATTGAAGGAGCAGGCGACATGCTGAACGACATCTTCATCCAGCCCTTCGTGGATATGTTCTCCGCGCCGGACTTCCTGCTGCAGGTGCTGTGGGAGGGGCTCGTCTCGGGCATCCTCTACGCGCTGATCGCGCTTGGCTTCGTGCTGATCTTCCGCTCGAGCCGGATCTTCAACTTCGCGCAGGGGATCATGGTGGTCTTTGCCGCGCTGACGCTCGTCGGGCTGCACGCGATGGGGGTGCCCGCCTGGATCAGCGTGGGGCTGACGCTGGCGGTGATGTTCGTCCTCGCGGTCACGATCGAGCGGGTCGTGCTGCGGCCGCTGGTCGGCCAGCCCGACATCATCCTCTTCATGGCCACAATCGGCATCACGCTCTTCCTGATCGGCTTCGGTGAGATCATCTTCGGCGGCGAGAACAAGGTGATGATCACCGAGGAGCTGGGAATCCCGACCGACTCGGTGGTGCTGGAACCCTGGGGCGGGCTGCTGATCCTCGAACAGAAAGACATCACGGCGGTCGTCGTGGCGGGGCTTCTGGTGGTGGCGCTGCTGCTGTTCCTCGGCAAGACCCGCATGGGCCGCGCCATCCGGGCGCTTGGCGACGACCATCAGGCGGCGCTTTCGGTGGGCATCTCGCTGCAGACGATCTGGGTTCTGGTCTGGTTCATCGCGGGCATCATCGCGCTGGTCACCGGCATCGCCTGGGGCGCCCGAGCCGGGGTGAGCTTTGCCTTGGAAGTCATTGCCTACAAAGCACTTCCGGTGCTGATGCTGGGCGGGCTCGAGAGCATCACAGGGGCAATCATCGGCGGGCTGATGATCGGGATGCTCGAAAAGCTCTTCGAGATCTACTGGGGCCAGCCGCTGATGGGCGGCAATACCGAGACCTGGTTCGCCTTTGTGCTGGCGCTGATCGTGCTGCTCTTCCGCCCGCAGGGGCTGTTCGGAGAGCGCATCATCGAAAGGGTCTAGACAGTCTCCCGGCGGCGCTCCGCGGCGCCGGGAGAAGCCGAAAGCGGATGCGCTCCCGTGGGATGCAGGTGCGCGTCGACGAAACCAAAGGGGAGAACGCAATGGCAAAACTCGTGGCGATCCTGAACGTGGTGGCCTGGGCGGGCTTCTGGGCCTTCGGCTACCTCGCGCTGACCGGCACCGAGGGGCATGTGCTGCCGGCGTTGCTGCTGGCGGCGGCGGGCGCCGGGGTGGGGCTCAAAGCCTGGTTCTGGCTGGTGCGGCACTCGGAGGCGACCGGCTACGCCGTGCCGCCGAAGCGCGCCTACCCGAAAGAGACGCACGGGCCCGCCTGAGGGCGGCCCGGCAGAGACACGAGGACCGCGTGATCGGGGAAGAGGAGCCCCGGACCCGCGGCCGGACCTGAAGGAGCGGCGCAGCGGCGCCGGGAGAGGGAGAAACCGATGCTCTATCGCACAGCGGGGCAATTCAAGACGAGCTACAAGTCGGACATGGCGCTGTTCCCGGTCCGCCAGGACGCGGTGCTGCTGATGGTGATCCTCGGCTTTGCCTGGGTGGTCTTTCCGCTCACGGCCAGCGAGTTTGCCTTCCAGACATTGCTGATCCCGATCCTGATCTACGCACTGGCGGCGCAGGGGCTGAACATTTTGACCGGCTACGCCGGGCAGCTGTCGCTGGGGACCGCCGCCTTCATGGGGGTGGGCGCCTATGCCTGCTACAAGCTGGTGACGCTGTTTCCGTGGATGAACCCGATCATCGCCATCCTGCTGTCGGGCTTCTTCAGCGCTGGCGTGGGCGTCGCCTTCGGCATTCCTTCTTTGCGGATCAAGGGGTTCTACCTCGCAATTGCCACGCTGGCGGCGCAGTTCTTCCTGGTCTGGCTGTTCGAGAAATGGGGCTGGCTCTACAACTACAACGCCTCGGGTGCGATCCAGGTGCCGAACCTCGACATGTTCGGGCTTTACGTCGCCGGCCCGCAAGCCAGCTCGATCACCCAGTACTATGTGGTGCTGGCCGTCGTCACGCTGATGACGGTGCTCTGCATCAACCTCACCCGCGGCACGCTGGGGCGCAGCTGGAAGGCGACGCGGGACATGGACATTGCTGCCGAGCTCATCGGCATCAACCTGATGCGCTCGAAGCTGACAGCCTTTGCGGTCTCGTCCTACGTGGTGGGCGTGGCGGGCGCGCTCTTCGTCTTCATGTGGCGCGGCGCGGCCGAGCCCAACCTCTTCGACATTCCGCTGAGCTTCCGTATCCTCTTCATCGCCATCATCGGCGGGCTGGGATCGATCCTCGGCAATTACCTGGGCGCGATCCTCATCGTCGGCCTGCCGGTCGTGCTGGGCACGGTGCCACAGGCGCTGGGGCTGCCGATCAGCTCGGCCACGGTCGAGCATCTCAACATCATGATCGTCGGCGCGCTCATCGTCTTTTTCCTGATCATCGAGCCGCACGGGCTCGCGCGTCTCTGGGCGCTGATCCGGGAGAAGCTGATCATCTGGCCCTTCCCGCACTGAGGAGACGCGGGCCGGGCTTTCCATATCATCGCAGATCTCAGGGAGGAGACAGGATGAAAACGTTGACCAGACTTGCGGGGGCCGCGGCGCTTGGTGCCCTGATGGCCGGGAGTGCCATGGCCGAGGGGCTTTACGCGCCGAACCTCGCCTATCGGACCGGGCCTTTCGCGGCGACCGGCATCCCGCTGATGAACGGGCAGAAGGACTACATGGAGCTGATGAACGCCCGCGACGGCGGCATCGGCGGCATCGCCATCGACTTCGACGAATGCGAGACCGGTTATTCCACCGAGAAGGGCGTCGAGTGCTACGAGAAGACCAAGGGCAAGGCGATCGTGACCCAGCCCTGGTCCACCGGCATCACTCTTCAGGTGTTGCCCAAGACCAACGTGGACGAGATCCCGATCCTCGCCCCGGGCTACGGCTTCTCGCCGATGGCCGACGGCAAGGTGTTCCAATGGGCCTTCAACACGCCGCTGAGCTACTGGGACGGCGCCTCGATCCTGATCCGCTACCTGGGCGAGCAGGGCGACCTGAACGGCAAGAAGATCGCCTTCCTGCACCTCGATCACCCCTTCGGCAAGGAGCCGCTGCCCTATCTCGAGGCGGCCGCAGAGGCGCAGGGCTTCGAGCTGGTGCCGATCCCCGTGGGCCTCAAGGAAATGCAGAACCAGTCGGCGCAATGGCTGCAAATCCGCCGCGAGCGCCCGGACTACGTGATCATGTGGGGCTGGGGCGCGATGAACGCCGGGGCCATCACCGAGGCCGTGAAGACCAAATTCCCCATGGAGAACATGCTGGGCGTGTGGTGGGCCGGGCATGACGCCGACCTGAAGATCGTCGGCGAGGACGGCAAGGGCTACAAGTCCGTCAGCTGGTCGTTCCCCAATCCCGAGGCGCCGATCATGGCCGACCTGCAGAAATACGTGGTCGAGCCGGGCAACACCCAGAGCAACGCCGAAGAGATGTCGGGTGTCTTCTATTCGCGGGGGCTGGTCATCTCGATGATCCTCGGCGAGGGCATCCGGGTGGCGCAGGAGCACGCGGGCAAACCCGAGATCACGCCGGCGGACCTGCGCTGGGGGCTCGAGAACCTCGACATCACCGAGGAGCGGCTCGAGGAGCTGGGTATGGCCGGCATGGTGCCGCCGTTCAGCACCTCCTGCGACAACCACACAGGCCACTCGGGTGGCTGGATCCTCGAATGGGACGGCGAGAAATTCGTCAAGGCGTCTGACCTGATCATGCCCGACAGCGACATGATCGCCCCGCTCGAGCAAAAGGCGGCAATGGAATACGCCGACGCCAACCAGCCCTGGCCGGTGAACGAAGAGTGCGGCGGCTGAGCTGACACCTCCGGCGGCGGCGCGGGTGTCGCCGCCGGATTTCGCGTATTTGGGAAGTGAAGAAGATGCTGGACGGAGTGCGAAGCGATCAGACCTCGGCCCGCGACGGCGCGGCGCGCGACAGGCTGCTCGAGGTCAACAATATCGAGGTGATCTACAACCACGTGATCCTCGTTCTTAAGGGCGTGTCGCTCTCGGTGCCGCAGGGCGGGATCACCGCGCTTTTAGGCGGCAACGGCGCGGGGAAGACCACCACGCTCAAGGCGATCTCGAACCTGCTGCAGTCCGAACGCGGCGAGGTGACCAAGGGCACGATCTCCTATCGCGGCGAGCGAGTGCAGGACCTCGATCCGGCGGCGCTGGTCAAGCGCGGGGTGATCCAGGTGATGGAGGGGCGGCATTGCTTCGAGCACCTGACGGTCGAGGAAAACCTGATGACCGGCGCCTTTACACGGCGCGACGGGAAAGCCGCCGTGTTGCGCGATCTCGAGATGGTCTACGACTATTTCCCACGGCTCAAGGAGCGGCGGAAGTCGCAGGCCGGCTACACCTCGGGAGGCGAGCAGCAGATGTGCGCCATCGGCCGCGCCCTGATGTCACGCCCAGAGATGGTGCTGCTGGACGAGCCCTCGATGGGGCTGGCGCCGCAGCTGGTCGAGCAGATCTTCGAGATCGTGAAAGCGGTCAACGAGGGCGAGGGCGTCTCCTTCCTGCTGGCCGAGCAGAACACCAACGTGGCGCTGCGCTACGCGCATTACGGCTACATCCTCGAGAACGGCCGGGTGGTGATGGACGGGCCGGCGCAGGCGCTGCGCGAGAACCCGGACGTGAAGGAATTCTACCTTGGCGTGTCCGACGAGGGGCGCAAGTCGTTCCGCGACGTGCGCTCCTACCGCCGCCGCAAACGGTGGCTGGCGTGAATGCGTGCCTTCCTCGCGCTGCCTTTGCCGGAGCCGCTGGTCCCGCCACTGCTGGCGGTGCAGGAGGCTCTGCCGGTGGGGCGCGCGGTGCCCGAGGAGAACCTGCATGTGACGCTGGCCTTCCTCGGCGAGGTGGCGGAGGCGGAGTTGCAGGAGCTGCACCTCGAGCTGGAGGGGCAGGCGCTGCCGGGGTGCTGGTTGCGGGTGACCGGGCTCGAGAGTTTCGGCGGGCGTGCGACCCGGCTCTTGGCAGCGGAGATCGCGTGCGAGCCGGGGCTGGTCGGCCTGCAAGGGCGCGTCGTGCGGGCCTGCCGGGCGGCGGGCATCCAACTCGAGCGGCGGCGGTTCCGGCCGCATGTGACACTGACGCGCTTCGGTGCGGGGCTGCGCGGCGAAGCGCTTGCGCGGCTTGAACGGGCGGTGGCGGGGCAGGTTGCGCTCGCCACCGGGGCAGAGGCGGCAGAGGAGCTGCGGCTCGTCGCCTCGAGGCTGACCCCCGAGGGGGCGATCTACGAGACATTGGCGGCCTATGCGCTGCCACTCCCGCCCGGTGCTGCCGGCGACGGGGCAGGATAGGACTGGGCTGGAAGGGAGGCTCGGATGAGCGGTTACTACGACGATCTGGAGACGCGCAGCGCGGCGGAGCGCGCCGCGGCGCTGGCCGAGGCGCTGCCCGAGCAGATCGCCCGGGCGCAGGCGCTGCCGGGCTATGCGGAGCTGTTGGCGGGGGTGGATGCGGCAAGCGTCACCACCCGCGAGTCGCTCGCGGCCTTGCCGGTGCTGCGCAAGTCCGACCTCGGCCGCGCGCAGAAAGGCGCTGCGCCCTTCGGCGGGTTCACCACGCGGCCCGTGTCGGGCTTTGCACATGTCTTCCAGTCGCCGGGGCCGATCTACGAGCCGGGCGGCATCGCGCACGACTGGTGGCGGCTCGGGCGCTTCCTGCATGCGGCGGGCATCGGCACGGGCGACATCGTGCAGAACTGCTTCGGCTACCACCTGACCCCCGCCGGGATGATCTTCGAAAGCGGGGCTCGGGCGGTCGGCGCGGCGGTGCTGCCCGCCGGTACCGGCCAGACCGAGCTGCAGGTGCAGGCGGCGGCGGACGTGGGGGTCACCGCCTACGCGGGCACGCCGGACTATCTGAAAATCATCCTCGACAAGGCCGAGGCCATGGGCGTGGAGCTCGGGATCACCAAGGCGGCGGTCTCGGGCGGGGCGCTCTTCCCCTCGCTGCGGGACTTCTACGCCGCGCGCGGTATCGCCTGCCTGCAGTGCTATGCCACCGCCGATCTGGGCCTCATCGCCTACGAGACGCCGAGCATGGAGGGGATGATCGTCGACGAGCGGGTGATCGTCGAGATCGTCACCCCCGGCACCGGCGATCCCGTGGCCGAGGGCGAGGTCGGCGAGGTGGTGGTGACCACGCTCAACCCCGACTACCCGCTGATCCGCTTTGCCACCGGCGACATGTCGGCGGTGCTGCCGGGGGCGAGCCCCTGCGGACGCTCCAACATGCGCATCAAGGGCTGGATGGGACGCGCCGATCAGACCACGAAGATCAAGGGCATGTTCGTGCGTCCGGAGCAGGTGGCGGCGCTGGTCGCCCGCCATGCCGAGATTGGCCGGGCGCGGGTCGTCGCCAGCCGCGAGGGCGAGATGGACGTGATGACCGTGCGGATCGAGACCTCGGGGCAGGGCGGCGCGCCCGATGCCGGAGCCTTCGAGGCCAGCGTGACGGAGCTGCTGAAACTCAAGGGCAAAGTCGAGCTAGTGGCGCCCGGCGGGCTGCCTCGCGACGGCGTGGTGATCGAGGACGCGCGCAGCTACGAGTGACGGGGCCGCGCGCCTCGAGGCAGTCGGTCGCTCAGCGCAGCAGGGACGAGTAAAGGAGCAGGCCCCAAGGCTCCAGCGCCTTGTGGACCTGCGCCCAGCCGGTGCCGAAGGTGATCGGGTCGAACCTTGCGGCTTGCGCGATGTCGCTCAGGCTGCGGCGACCGTCGACGCCGGCAAGCAGCGGCGCGGTGCCCTTGGGCAGCGTCAGCGTGGCCTGGACCCCACCTATCTTCACCGGCAGCGGACGGCCCTGCGCCACGGCCTTCGCCAGCGCCGCGCGCTGCACGCCACGCAGGTGCGGCACCAGCTTGCGGTCAGAGGGGGCGGCCCTGGTGTCCTCTGCCGCCGCGGGCACGGCATAGGCGGTGTGCATCCGGATGGTGCCGCGCAGCTTTTCCGCGGTGGCCATCTGGGTTGCCGCGTCCATCCCTTCGGGGACCTCGGTGATCTGAGCCAGATCGTAGAGCGCGGGGGTGGTGAAGCCGGCCAGCCGCCAGCCGGTCTGCGCGAGTGTCTGCAGAAGCTCGGGGACGGCGTAGCTGCGGTCCTGCCCGTGCAGCAGTAAATCGTAGAACCCGGCATCCGAGGCGTGGTGATCGCCGAGATTGCGGTTGGCGGCAAACGGATGTCCCTCGGGCAGATCGGCCACGAGCCGCTGCGCGCGGGCAAGACGCTCTTGCGGCGCCAGCCCCTCGAAGAGCGCGCCGAATGCCTCCTGCAGCGGGTAGACGCCGGAGCGACCATAGGGCGCGTAAACCATGAAGCCGAGACCACCCCCGGGGGCGAGGGCGGCGCGCAGGGCGGCAAAGCCCGCCTCGGGGTCAGGCAGGTGGTGCAGCACGCCGCAGCAGTCGATGTAGTCGAAACTGCCGTAGTCCGCAGCGTCGAGCAGGCTGGCGGTGTGAAAGGTGATACCGCTGAGGCCGCGGACCTTGGCCCGCGCCTCGGCCACCCCGCGCGAGGCGGTCGAGAGGTCGAGGTAGGTGATCTCGTAGGGTTTCTTCGCCGCGGTCAGCAGAGTGGCGAGCTGGATCAGCCCGTCGCCAGTGCCGCCGCCCGCGACCAGCACCCGCAGCGGCTGCGACCAGTCGCGGCTGCCGCGCCACAGCCAATGGTCCATCTCGAGCGGGTGCGAGGGCGAGCCTGTTATGAGCCGGGTGGTCTCGTCCTTCGGGTCACGCTCGGGATAGGGGTAGCTCTCGTACTGTTCCTTGACCGTGACCATGCGCTCTCCCTTTCCGTGCGGATGTTCTGGCACGGTAGGGCAGATAGGCCAAGCCTCAGCGTGACTTGCGGGCGATCTCGAGCTTTGTTTCGAGCAGCGCCATGTCCCTTATGAGACGGCGGCGCTGGTCCCGGTCGGAGGTTTCGCGCAGCGCCTCGCGCAGGGTTGCGAGCTCGCGGGTGAGCGCCACCGCCTGCGGTACGGCGCCATTGTCCTTGAGAATCCGGGTCAGCACCGCGTTTTCCGGATCGTCGCACTCGGGCAGCGGCTTTCCCGCCCCGGGCAGGTTCTCAAAGGCGCCTTCGGCCTCGGCCTTGGCGATGCGGGCATTGATCAGGTCGATGAGCGGGTGATCCATGGGGGATGTGCGTGCGCAAAGAGAGGTGAGCGGAATGGAGGCAAGCATAGCGCGGCGACCGGCGCGGAGAAAGGGGGGCGACTGGCCCCGCTCCGCGCCGGTGCGGCTCAGGGCTTTTTCTTCATCGCGTCCAGCAGCGCCGCGCCGAGCGCGCCCTGACCGCCGCCCTTGCCACCTTTCGGCCCGGCGCTCATCGGTCCGCGGGGGGCGTTGCCGCCGCGGCCTCCGCCGGCGCCGCTTTTGCCGCGCGGGCCCTTGTCGGGGGCGCCGCGCCGCTCCTGCGCGGCCTCGCGGCCTGCGCCGTCCTTGCGCATCGAAAGGCCGATGCGCTTGCGCGGCACATCGACCTCGGTCACCCGCACCTTCACCACGTCGCCGGCCTTCACCACCTCATGCGGGTCCTTGACGAACCGGTCGGCGAGTTGGCTGACGTGCACCAGCCCGTCCTGATGCACCCCGATGTCCACGAAGGCACCGAAGGCGGCAACATTGGTCACCGTGCCTTCGAGCATCATGCCGGGGCGCAGGTCGGTGATCTCTTCCACGCCATCGGTGAAACTGGCGGTGACGAAATCGGGTCGCGGGTCGCGGCCGGGCTTTTCCAGTTCCGACAGGATGTCTCGCACCGTGGGCAGGCCGAAGGCACCATCGACGAACTCCTCGGCGCGCAGGCCCTTGAGCGCCTGCGGCTGGCCCATGATCTGGCGGATGTCGCGGCCGCAGGCGGCGACGATCTTGCGCGCCACGCCGTAGGCTTCGGGGTGCACCGAGGAGGCGTCGAGCGGCTCGATCCCATCGCGGATGCGCAGGAAACCGGCGCATTGTTCGAAGGCCTTCGGCCCCAGCCCGGCAACCTTCAAGAGCGCCTTGCGCGAGGGGAAGGCGCCGGTGCTGTCGCGGTGGCTGACGATGGATTGCGCCAGCGACGGGCCGAGGCCCGCCACATGCGCCAGCAGCGGCGCCGAGGCCGTGTTGAGATCGACCCCCACGGCGTTCACCGCATCCTCGACCACTGCCTCAAGCGACTGCGCCAGTTTGCGTTGGTCGACGTCGTGCTGGTACTGGCCGACGCCGATGCTCTGGGGTTCGATCTTCACCAGCTCGGCCAGCGGATCCTGCAGGCGGCGGGCAATCGAGACGGCACCCCGCAGCGAGACATCGAGGTCGGGGAACTCCTTCGCTGCGGTCTCCGAGGCCGAATAGACCGAGGCGCCGGCCTCGGAGACCACCACCTTGGTCGGCTTTTTCACGCTCGCGGGCAGCAGTTTCAGCACGTCGCCCACCAGCCGTTCGGTCTCGCGGCTGGCGGTGCCGTTGCCGATGGCGATGAGCTCGATCTTGTGACGCGAGATCAGTTCCATGAGCGTGGCGGTGGCACCGCGCGTGTCGTTCTTGGGCTGGAAGGGGTAGATCGTCGCGGTGTCGAGCAGCTTGCCGGTGGCGTCCACCACGGCGCATTTCACCCCGGTGCGGATGCCGGGATCGAGGCCCAGCGTCGCCTTCGACCCGGCGGGGGCGGCGAGCAGCAGGTCCTTGAGATTGCGGGCGAAGACATTGATCGCCTCTTCATGGGCGCGGCGGCGCAGCTCGGTCATCAGGTCGACATACATGGAAAGGCTCAGCTTCACCCGCCATGTCCAGTCGGCAACCCCGCGCAGCCATTGATCGCCCGGCGTGTTGCCGCGAATGCCAATGGCGCTTGCCACAATGTCCTCGCCGCGGCGGGTCGAGACCTCGGGATCGGGCGCGATGTCGACGGTCACCACCTCTTCCTTCGAGGCGCGCAGGATCGCCAGCGCGCGGTGCGAGGGGATATCGGCCCATTTCTCTCGGTGGTCGAAGTAGTCGGAGAACTTGGCGCCCTCCTGCTCCTTGCCGGGCGCAACCTTGGCCGTGATGTAGGCTTCGGCACGCATGAACTCGCGCAGGCTGCCGAGGAGAGCGGCGTTCTCGGTCAGCTCCTCGCCGAGGATGTCCCGGGCGCCTTCCAGCGCGGCCTTCGCGTCGGCGACGTTTTCCCCGAGATACGCCTCGGCCAGCGTGGCAGGATCGGCGGTACGGTCGCTCTCGATAGCCCGAAGCAGCGGCTCGAGCCCGTTCTCGCGGGCGATCATCGCGCGGGTGCGGCGCTTGGGCTTGTAGGGCAGGTAGATGTCCTCGAGCGTGGCCTTGGTCTCGGCCCCGGCGATGGATTTCTCGAGCGCGTCGGTGAGCTTGCCCTGCTCCTTGATCGACTCGCGGATGGCTTTTCGGCGGCTTTCGAGCTCGCGCAGGTAGGTGAGGCGCTCGGCGAGATTGCGCAGCTGGGTGTCGTCGAGCCCGCCGGTGACTTCCTTGCGGTAACGCGCCACGAAAGGCACCGTGGCGCCGCCGTCGAGCAGCTCGACCGCCGCCGTCACCTGCTTTGGACTGGCCTGGATTTCCCGGGCGATGGTGCTGGCGATACGGGTCTGGGTGTCCACGGGGGCGGTCTCCTCTGGGTCTTCGGGAAGGCCGGTTTAGCCCCGCCGCGCGGCTGCGCCAAGAGGCCGCGTTGGAGGCGGCTGATCCTTGCGCGAAAGGGCCGGGTGCAACGTGAGCCGGGCGGGCGCCAGCCCGTGGGATGGCGCCGCCAAGATTGGGGTCTGCGCTTTATACCTGTCAAGTTCTGACGACATATGAGCGCTGTGCTCGGTGCCCAAAGCGCCAGCCCGCCGGGACGGGCAGGCGCTCGCCCGGCGCCTCCGGCTTGATTCCGGTCGGGTGACGCGATGCGTCTAGTGCACCGACCTTGCCCGCCCCGCCAGCCAGCGTTCGTAGTCGCGCTGCGCGCTCTCCAGCGTCTCGACGTTCAGCGTGCGGGTTGTGAAGGCGCGCGACAGCGCCTTCACCCGCTTGTTGAGCGCGGGGCCAATGTCCTCGCCGTCCACGCCGAGCTTGTCGTAGAGCGACAGCAGCCGGTTCTGCACGGTGCGCAAGGACATGCCGCGGCGCTCGGCGATGAGCTTGTCTTGCAGCCCCAGCGCCAGATCCAGCAGAACCGCGTATTCGCTGTCGTCGAGCGCGTTGCGCGGCGAGGCGCTACGCCGCTGCAGGCGGTGGATTTCGCGGTCCACCATGATCTGGCCCTCCAGCAGCACCGCGCGCAGCGCAAGTTTCAGCCGCTCGCGGGTGGCGGTCTTGAGCACGTAGCCATAGGCGCTGTCCTCGGGCACGATGCGGGAGATGCCGCGCAGGTAGGCCTCGTCGGAGTAATTCGACCAGAAGAGGATGCGCGTGCCCGGCCGCTCGGCCCAGATCGCGCGGGCCGCCTCGATGCCATTGCGGCCATCCATCTGCAGGTCCATCACCACCGCCTCGATGCGGGCGGCGCGGGCCTCGGCCTCGCCCGCCGCCCCGTCGGTGGCGTGGAGCATTTCGGTCACCTCGGGCAGCGCCTCGGCGAGGGCGTCCTGGAGGTAGGAGGCGTGGAACTGGTCATCCTCGACAAGCAGGACTTTCATCGGGGCAGGACTTTCATGCGGACTGGTCTTTCATGCGGAGGTTTCGGGAAGGGTGACGGTGACGCGGGTGCCCGCATCCGCCACGATTTCGAGATCCGCGCCGATCAGGTGGGCGCGGGTGCGCAGGTGCGACAGGCCCGAGCGGCGGCCGACCTCTGGGTCGATGCCGACGCCATCGTCGCTGATGCAGATGCGCAGACGGTTCTGCGGCTCGGAGCTGACGGTGACGAGAATGCGCCGAGCGCCAGCGTGGCGGGCGGCGTTGTTGATCGCCTCCTGCGCGATACGGAAGAGCGCCGTGCGCTCGGTGGGGCCGAGACGGTCGGGGGCGCCATCGGTCTCGTCCTCGACATCCACCTCGACGGCCTCGGCGCCAACGGCGCGTTCAAGATGCACCCGGACCGCGTGGGCGAAGCCGAAAAGATCGAGCAGGGTGGGGACGGCGGTGTCGATCAGCGCGCGCAGGTCGTCGATCGTGTCGGTCACGCGCTCGGCCAGCAGGTCGCGGTCGAGCGGCACCTCGCCGGTCAGCTCGCGCAGGATGCGGGTGAGGTCGGCGAGCGTCTGGTCGTGCAGGTCCATGCCGATGCGCTGGCGCTCTTGCTCGAGCGTCTGGGTCAGCTCCAGCGCGCCCTGCCGCAGCCCCTCGGCCTGTTCCTGCGCGCGGGCGCGCATCTGCGCCGCTTGGCTGGCCTTGGCCGCACCGTGCAGAGCGTGGAACCAGGGCGCAAGCAGATCCGCCAGCGCCTGCGCCACAGGCACCTGCTCGGGTCCGTAGAACCCCTCGGTGCCATGGGAGAAATTGAGCGTGCCGGTGACCCGGCCCATGACCCGCAGCGGCACGTTGATCCGCGCGCGCAGCCGGTGGTTCAGGATCGGCTCGCAGCAGGCGCCGGGGAAGGTCTGCTGCGGATCCTCCATGGCATTGGCCGAGAGCATCGCGGCGCTGCGTCCCTGCAGCACGTCGCGCACCGGCGAATATTGCACGCGGGTGCGGCGCTGCGACCAGCGGGTTTCGATCCCCGCCTCGAAGCTCACCACCCAGCCGGGCGTGTCGTGCAGGCAGATGTCGACATGGCTGAAGGGCAACACGGTCGCGATCTCGGGCGCGACGGCGGTGAGCGCCGAGCCGATCTCGACCTCGGTCGAGAGCCGCGCGGACATCCGCTTGAAGGCCTCGGCAAAGACCCCGGCGGCGCCGGGCTGCACGCCCGAAGGCGCGCGGCGCGCGGGTACGGCCGCGGCCGTCTGCGGTAAACTCATGATCCCTCCCCACGCGCCTCCTCTTGCGCGTCTCCGCAAGATGGCGCGTCTGGGTGGAGAAGAAAACACCCTTTCCCGCAGTCGAGGTGCGGAAACCCGCAAGTGATCTGCGGGGGGCACACTTTACGTGCGGCCTCGGTCACGGCAGCATGCGAGTGCCCGTGGAGGACGGGCGTCCAGTGAGCGTCCGGAATAGGGCGGTGGGAGGGAATATGACCAAGACAATGATGCTGCTCGGCGCGGCGGGGCTTGCCATGGCGGCAGGCGGCGCATTCGCCGACACCTCGGGCAAGCGCATCGCGCTGTCCAACAACTACGCGGGCAACTCGTGGCGGCAGGCCATGCTGCAGACCTTCGAGGAGGTCGGCGCCAAGGCGGTCGAGGAGGGCGTCGTCGCTGCGGCGGATGCCTATACGACCTCCGAGAACCAGGCCACGGAGCAGGCCGCGCAGATCCAGAACATGATCCTGCAGGGCTATGACGCGATCATCCTGAACGCGGCCTCGCCGACGGCTCTGAACGGCGCCGTCGAGGAAGCCTGCAACGCGGGCGTGACCGTGGTCAGCTTCGACGGCATCGTCACCGCGCCCTGCGCCTGGCGCATCGCGGTGGACTTCAAGGCGATGGGCAAGGAACAGGTGGACTATCTTGCTTCCCGTCTGCCCGAGGGCGGCAACCTGCTGGAGATCCGGGGCCTTGCCGGCGTCTTCGTGGATGACGAGATCCACGCGGGCATCGAGGAAGGCGTGAGCGAGAACGACCAGTTCGAGATCGTCGGCTCGGTGCACGGGGACTGGGCGCAGGACGTGGCGCAAAAGGCCGTGGCGGGCGTGCTGCCTTCACTGCCCGACGTGGTTGGCGTGGTGACCCAGGGCGGCGACGGCTACGGCGCGGCGCAGGCCTTCAAGGCCGCGGGCCGCGACACCCCGCTGATCGTGCTCGGCAACCGCCAGGACGAGATGCAATGGTGGGCCGACCAGCGCGACGCCAACGGCTATGAGACGCTCTCGCTTTCGATCGCGCCGGGCGTGGCCTCGCTGGCCTTCTGGGTGGCGCAGCAGATCCTCGACGGGGCCGAGGTGCCCAAGGATCTGACCGTGCCCTTCCTGAAGGTGACGCAGGACACGCTGGACGAGGCGCTGGAGAGCACGCCCGAGGGGTCTGTCGCCAATACCGTCTATTCGCTCGACGACGCCAAGGGCGTGATCTCCGAGGCGATGTAATCCAGCATGAGTACCGCAGCCCACGCGGCTGCGCCGATCGTCGCCCTGACAGAGGCCGCCAAGCACTTCGGTCCGGTCAGGGCGCTCGACGGCGTGAGCCTGTCCATCTCTCCCGGCGACTGCCTCGGCCTCGTCGGCCACAACGGCGCCGGGAAATCCACGCTTGTGAACGTGGTCAATGGCGGGCTCGCGCCCTCCGCCGGTTCCGTCGACTTCCCGGCCTCGGGCGCGGCGACCGCGCTTGCCGCCGGGGTGCGCTCGGTGTTCCAGGAGCTTTCGCTCTGCCCGAACCTGACGGTGGCCGAGAACCTGCGTATCTCGCATTCCGGGCTCAAGGGCATGAACTGGCGCGCCGCCGCGCGGGCCGAGATCCGCGCCGCGCTGGATGAGGTCTTTCCGGGCCATGGCATCGACGCCGACGCCGCGGTCGACACGCTCAGCATCGCCGAGCGGCAGATGGTCGAGATCGCCATCGGCTTCGCGCCGCGTGGCACCGAGGCGCGGCTGGTGATCCTCGACGAGCCGACCTCGTCGCTCGATGCCGGGATCGCCGAACAGCTGCTGAGCCACATCAAGCGGTTCTGCGCGGGAGGAGGCGCGGTGATCTTCATCTCGCACATGCTGGGCGAGATCTTCGAGGTCGCCACCCGCATCATCGTGATGAAGGACGGCAAGGTGGTGGCCGAACGCCCGACGGGGGACTTCACCCGGCAGGGGCTTGTCGACGCCATGGGCCATGTGGCGAGCGAGGCCGCAGCGGCGCAGGCCGCCCGCGTGCAGGGCGAGGAAGTGCTGCACACCCCCGAGGGCCTGCGCGCCCGCAAGGGCGAGATCGTCGGTCTGTCGGGTCTGGCCGGACACGGGCAGGCCGAGGCGCTGGCCCGGCTCTACCTCGGGGCCACCTCGTCGTGGCGCAGCCCGCGCGCGGCGGGGATGGTGTTTGTCGCCGGGGACCGGGGGCGGGACGGCGTGCTGCCGCTCTGGTCGATCCTCCGCAATGCCTCGATCTCGATCCTGCCGCAGATCTCGCGGCGGGGCATGGTCGACCGGAGCCGCGAGGCCGAGATCGTCGCCGAGTGGAAGAAACGCATCGGCATCCGCACCGATGACGTGACCAATCCCATCCTGTCGCTCTCGGGCGGCAACCAGCAAAAAGTGCTCTTCGCCCGCGCGCTCGCCTCCTCCGCCCCGGTGGTGGTGATGGACGATCCGATGCGCGGCGTCGACGTGGGCACCAAACAGGACGTCTATGCCATGATCCGCGCCGAGGCCGCCCGCGGCCGCACCTTCCTGTGGTATTCCACCGAGACAGAAGAGGTCTGCCAATGCGACCGGGTCTTCGTGTTCCGCGACGGCGAGATCTCTGCCGAGCTGACCGGCGATCAGATCACCGAGGAGCGTATCCTCGAGGCCTCCTTCGAGATGGAAGGGGCGTGACGTGAAGCTCTTCGCGAAATACCGGATCCTGCTGCCCGTGGTCTCGCTGGCGGTGCTGCTGGCGGCGACCTTCTACATGCAGCCGCGGGCGATGAGCTACTTCGGCATCAACCTGCTGTTCAACCTCGCGGTGCCGATCGCGCTGGCGACCATCGCGCAGATGATGATCATCATGGTCAACGACATCGACCTGTCGCTCGGGGCCTTCGTCTCGCTGGTGGCCTGCGTGACGGCGACCATCCTCAACGACAGTCCCATGCTCGGCGTGCTGATCCTGCTGGCGCTGGTGCTGTGCTACGCCGCTCTTGGTGCGGTGATCCATGCGCTCGATCTGCCGGCCATTGTGGTGACGCTGGGCATGTCCTTCGTCTGGGGCGGGCTGGCGCTCTTCATCCTGCCCAGCCCCGGCGGCGAGAGCCCTGGCTGGCTGCGCACCCTGATGACCGTCAAGCCGCCCTACATTCCCATGGCCGTCTGCGCCTCGGTGCTCATCGCCCTGGTGACGCATCTCGTGGTGATCCGCTCCGGCATCGGCACGGTGCTGCGCGGCGTCGGCGGCAATGCCCGTTCGGTCGAGCGCGCGGGCTGGCCGGTGGTTCGGCTCAAGGCGCTGGCCTATGGCCTTGCGGGGCTCTTCGGGGTGTTTGCGGGCATGGCGCTGGTGGGGCTCACCACCTCGGCCGATGCCAATATCGCGCTGCGCTACACTCTGCTCAGCATCGCGGGGGTGATCCTCGGCGGCGGCGAGTTCACCGGTGGCAAGGTGAGCCCGGTGGGGGCAGTGATCGGTGCGCTGACGCTGACGCTCGCGGCCTCCTTCCTGAGCTTCCTGCGGCTCTCGCCCGATTGGCAGATCGGCGCGCAGGGGGCGATCCTGATCCTAGTCCTGACGGCGCGGCTGCTCTTCACCCGCCGCGACGCGCAGGCATGAGGAGGCGCGCATGAAACTGATACAGAAACCCTGGCTCTGGTCCTGGGTCGCCGCCGCCGCAGCCTTCGCGCTCACCGTGGCACTGACCGAGGGGCGCGGCGCCGGAGAGCTCGCCTATGCCGCGCTCAGCTTTGGCGCCTTCGCCGCCATCGTCGGGCTTGGCCAGATGCTGGTGATCACGCTCGGTCCGGGCAACGTGGATCTGTCGATCCCGGCCACCATGACGCTCTCGGGCACCTTGGCACTGAAGGCCATGGGGTCTGACCCCGGCACGGCGTTGATGGGGCTTGGCGTGGCGATCCTCGTCGGCCTTGGCACAGGGCTGGCCAATTTCGCGCTGATCTACCTGCTGCGACTGCCGCCCATCATCGCCACGCTCGCCGCCTCGCTCGTCTACCAGTCGCTGGCGATCTGGTCGAACAGGGGCCTGCGCATCAAGCCGCCCGCCGGGCTGGCCGACTTCGCCACCGGTCGCAGCTTCGGGATCCCCAACGTGGCGCTGGTGGGGCTTGGCCTGTCGATCCTGATCTGGCTGCTGCTCGAGCGCTCGGTCTGGGGCCGCTGGCTGCTTGCCTCGGGGCAAAACCTGCGCGCCGCGCGGCTGGCGGGTGTGCCGGTCGAGGCGGTGCGGGCGGCCACCTATGTTGCGGTGACCGTCTTTGCCGCCATCGCCGGCTACCTGCTGGCGAGCTTCTCGGGCGGCGCGGCGCTCAACATGGGGGCCGAGTATCTTCTGATGTCGATCGCCGTGGTGGTCATCGGCGGCACCTCGATCGCCGGGGGCATGTCCAACGTTCCCGGCGTCTGGGGCGCCTCGCTTTTCATGTTTCTCGTCGTCTCCATGCTCAACTCCTATGGCGCGGGCGCCGGGGTGCGCATGGTGCTGACCGGTCTCATCATCATTGGCATCGTCATCGCCGCCAGCACGAGGAGGGTCCAGAGATGATCCGCACACCCGAGCATCTGGAAATCCATGACGAAAGGTTCCGCAACCTCGTGCACCCGATGGGCAAGCTCGAGCAGCTCTGCACCGGTTTCACCTGGACCGAAGGGCCGGTCTGGTTCGGCGATCGGAACGCGCTGATCTTCTCGGAGATCCCCTCGCAGACGCTGTACCAGTGGACCGAAGGGCAGGGGCTCAGCGTCTACCGCGCGCAAAGCCAGTTCAACAACGGCAATACGCGAGATCCCTGGGGACGGCTGGTGGGATGTCGCCACGGCGCGCGCGACGTGGTTCGGACCGAATACGATGGGTCGCTGACCGTGCTGGCCGCCGAGTACGACGGAAAGCGGCTCAACTCCCCCAACGACGTGGTGGCAAGCTCTGACGGCGCCGTGTGGTTCACCGATCCCACATACGGCATCATCTCCAATTTCGAGGGCAACCGCGCCGAGCCGGAGCAACCCGCCCGCCACGTCTTCCGCATCCCGCCCGAGGGTGGCGCACCGGTGCCGGTGATCTCGGATTTCGCCCAGCCGAACGGGCTCTGCTTCTCGCCGGACGAGTCGATCCTCTACGTCGCTGAGAGCGGATCGAGCCATGACGACACCGTGCCCCCGGTCATCCGCAAGTACGCCGTCGACGGCGACGCGCTTACACCGCTGGGAGATTTCGCCACGCTCGATTGCGGCTTGCCGGACGGGATGCGCTGCGATGCGCTCGGCAACCTCTGGTCGTCTGCCGGGGACGGGGTGCACTGCTTTGCCCCGGACGGCACGCTGCTGGGCAAGATCTTCGTGCCCGAGGTGGTGGCCAACCTCTGCTTCGGAGGGCCGGACGGGCAGCGCATGTATATCACCGCGACCAGTTCGGTGTACCGCGTCTTTGTCGATGTAAAGGGCGCGGAGCCCTGGACCCGCAGCGGCCGCTGACGGCGAGCGGCAAAAAAAGTGGCGCGCGGGTTCCCGCCTGCGAGTCAAGAAGCTGTGTCTGTATCCGATGGAACACGCGTCGGGACCTTGCCGTTGCATATCCAGACGCGCCGATTGCGGCGCTGGAATGAAGACAGATGCAAGGAGGCACGCCATGACTGCCATCGACAAAGCCAAGATCCTGATCATTGCCACCAACGGTTTCGAACAGTCCGAACTGGAGTTTCCCCGCGACCAGCTGCGCGTGAAGGGAGCCGAGGTCCATGTCGCCACGCTGGATGGCAAGGCAATCAAGGGCTGGGAGGGTTCTGACTGGGGCCGCGAGGCCGAGGCGGATGCCAAGGTCTCGGAGATCAACTCGCATGACTACGATGCGCTGGTGATCCCGGGCGGACAGATCAACCCCGATCTGTTGCGGGTCGAGCCTGCAGTGATTAACCTGGTGAAGGATTTCTATAATGAAGGCAAGGTGATCGCCGCCGTATGCCACGGACCCTGGGTGCTGGTCGAGGCGGGTATCGTCAAGGGCCGCGAGGTGACCTCGTACCACTCGATAAAGACCGACGTCATCAACGCAGGCGGCACCTGGGTGGACGAGCCCGTGGCCTGTGACAAGGGCATCGTCACCAGCCGCAAGCCGGACGACCTCAAGGATTTCGTGGCGAAAATCGTCGAGGAAATCGAGGAAGGTCAGCACAACCGTACGGCCGCATAACCTTCCGTGGTGGCCTTGCGAAGACTGGCCGCGCCGGGCACCCGGCGCGGCTTTTTGATGTATCAAACCGAGCCCCTCCCAGACGCAGATTTTACCTCCCGGTTTCGAGGGCACGTACAGTGCGCAGTAAAACCCCGATATTGTCCCCGCTCTGTCCAAGTCCTGCCCCAATCCGGGGCAATACCAGTTTGTGAAGAACGTTTACGAGGTGACGGGTATGGATCGGCTGACCGAAATGGAAGCCTTCGCCACGGTGGTGGACCAGGGTGGTTTCACCGACGCGGCGAAGAAGATGGGAATCTCGAAATCGGCCGTATCGAAACATGTCTCCTCGCTGGAAGCGCGGCTCGGCGCACGGTTGCTAAACCGCACCACGCGGCGCGTCTCCCCCACCGAGATTGGCCTTGCGTATTACGACCGTGCCCGCCGCGTGCTGAATGATGCCGGCGAGGCCGACGCGCTGGTCACCTCGATGCAATCGGCACCCTCGGGGCTGCTGCGCATCTCCGTCGCCACGGATTTCGGAGTGAACCACCTGAGCCCGGTGCTGGGAGAATTCCTTGCCGAGTTTCCCGACATCACCGTCAATATGGTGCTCAACAATCGCTACGTCGAACTGATCTCTGAAGGCTTCGACATGGCGGTGCGGATCGGCGAGTTGGAGGACAGCACGCTGCGCGCCCGCAAGCTGACCGACACCACCAAGCGGATGATCGCCTCGCCGAACTACTTCCAGCGGTTCGGACGCCCGCAGCGGATCGACGATCTGAACGAGCACAAGCTGCTGCACTATTCCAACCAGTCCTCGGGCAACGTCTGGAAGGTGACCGCGCCTTCGGGTGAGAAGCGGCAGGTGCGCACTGCGGGCTGGCTGTCTGTGAACGACGGGCAATCGCTGCTCAATGCCTGCATCGCCGGGCTCGGCATCGCCTACCTGCCGTCCTACCTCTACGCGGATGCCATGAAGCAGGGGCTGGTCGAGGACGCGATCCCCGATCTTCCGGTCGAGACGCAGGGCATCTATGCCGTCTACCCGCCGGGCCGCTTTACCCAGCCGAAGGTTCGCGCCTTCATCGATTTCCTCGTGCATGCCTTCGCAGAGAAGGGCCCGCACGACTGGTGACCTTGTTTTCCTCGGGCTGCGATCGTTCACGGCCCACCTGCGCCCCGGTTCGTCGCCGGGGCGTTTTTTTGTCCGCGGGGCACAGGGGCCTCACCTCTCCGTGGCCGCCGGCAGGGCGAGCCCGTCAAACAGGATTTTGCCGCGGCGCAGAATCGTCTCGACGCATTGGGCAGGGCTGGCACCGTCGTAGATCGCCGGACGCAACCCATGGGTGTAGATCGCATAGAAGGCGTCGAGCGCCTCCTCGAGTTCCTCCCCGCTTTTATGGGTGAATTGTGGCGAGTCCCGCAGCGCCTGGAGGATCGGAGCGAGCGCCTGCCTCAATTGCAGGCGGTTTTCGATCTCGGTGTCGGCAGGCCATTGCCAAAAGTAGGCCTGCATCACAGCGAGAAGCCGCGGATCCTCGAGGTCTCCCTCCACGTAAACGGTCACGATGTGGCGCAGCTTTTCCTCGAAGCTGGCGTGCAAGGGCACCGAGCCGCACAGCCTATCTATCTGAGAAGCATTGTTTTCCCGGATGAGGGCGTAGAGCAGGCCGGCCTTTGAATGGAAGTAGACGTTGATCATCGCATGGGTGACGCCGGCCATCCGGGCGATTTGCGTGACCGAAACGTTGTGGTAGCCGTGCTCATCGAAGAGAGTGCGGGCAGCTGCGGTCAGGCGCGCACGGGTTGCGGCGCTCTTCTCATCACGGCTTCGTCGGCGGCTCGCTGGGCTGTCCATCTGCTTGAGATTACGGCACGAAACAGGAAAGTCTATGACATTGTTACTAACAATGTTGAAAATCTGTCGCCCGCGAGACATAAGCCGCGGGCGGGTGACGAGTACCCTAGGTATCTGGAGAGACTTGAATGGACAAGTTTGCTGAGCTGCGCGCCTTCACACATGTGATGGACCACGGCGGCTTCACAGCAGCGGCGGAAGCGCTTGGCATGTCCAAGGCGGCGGTTTCCAAGAACGTCGCGGCGCTGGAGCGTCGGCTCGGGCTCAAGCTCTTCGAACGCACCACGCGTCAGGTGCGTCCGACTACCGAGGGCAACCACTACTACCGCTGGACCCGCCAACTGCTGGCCGAGGCTGACTGGGCCGACACCTGTGCCCGCGCGCTGGCCGAACCGCAGGTCGCCGCGCTGCGCGTCGCGGCGCCCGCCGAGCTGGTCGAGCACATGATCCTGCCGCGGCTTGGCCGGTTCCTCTCGTCGCACCCCGACAGCTCGATGGTCTTCGAGACGGGGGGCTCCGAGGGCTGCGATCTGACGCTGAGCGCCGAGACCGGCGAGGCGATGGACGGCCGGCCGCTCGCGGTCAGCACCCATGTGGTCGTCGCCTCCTCGCTCTACCTTGCCAGCCATGGCCGCCCGGAGAGCGCCAGCGATCTGGCAAACCACCGGCTGCTGCACCTGCCGTCCGAGCAGGAGGGCGTGATCTGGACGCTGACCGATCGCCGCGGTGCGGTCACCCCGGTCACCGCCGAGCGGCGGATCGAGATGGCCGACACGCGCTCCGTGCTCGAGGCCTGCCTTGCGGGACTCGGGATCGCCTGCCTGCCCGATTTCGTTGTGGCGCGGGACCTCAGCGTTGGGCGTCTGACACGGGTTCTGCCCGACTACGATTCCGCGCGCCGGGTGATTTTGTCGCGCACCGAGAGCGGTGGTCCGGCGCGCGAACTGGCGATGCAGTTCGAGTCCTATCTCGACAGCGCGCTGCGCGAGCAGGGCGCGCCGCTGGCCGGACGCGCCGGCGATTTGGCCCCCTGATCGAGGGTTGCGCCGCAACGCGTGCGGCGCTCACTCCACGGCGGGCAGCAGCACGACCTCGACGCGGCGGTTCTGCTCGCGGCCCGCGTCGCTGAGGTTGCTCGCAACGGGCGCGAGATAGCCCGCGCCATCCGCCTCCATCTGGCTCTCGGGCACACCCTTGGCCTGCAGGTAGCTGCGCGCGGCCCGCGCGCGGCGACGCGAGATCTCGACGTTGGCCGCGACCGAGCCGGTGGCATCGGTGTGTCCCACGAAGAGCACCCGCCGCGCGGGATCGGCGGCAAGATAGTCCGCCAGCGCGTCGAGCGAGGCGATATCGCCCGGCTCCAGCTCGTCTGCGCCGCTGGCGAAGGTGAGATCCCCCAGCACCGCATGGCCCCGCGCCTCGAGCGTCTGGATGAGGTCCGGCGTGCTGCTGGCGATCACCGGCTCTGCCTCTGCGGTCTCCTCCGGCGCGGGGACGGCCCCGGGCGCGGCGGCGCTGGCCCGGATCACCTGCACGAAGCCCACGGCGGGGCTCCGGCTGACCAGAAGGCTCAGAAAATCGCCCTCGGGGCTGCGTGCCGAGAGGGCGCGGTAGCTGCTGAGATCGACGTACATCGCCGGACCGCGCATCACCTCGGTGGCGAAGCGGAAATCGAAGCCGCCGCAGGCGCGCGCGGCGCAATCGAGCAGGATCTCCCATCCGGCGTCCTCGAGCTGCGCGCGGAGCGGTGCCATGATCTGCAGCACGGTGAGCCCGGTGGTCTCGATCCGCCAGGCCTGCCGCTGGATGCGGCCCTCGACGGTTTCGGTGAGCAGCCCCTCCATCTCGGTCCAAGGGGCCAAGGGGACGGCGTAGCTGCCGGGATCGGTGATACGTTCCTCGGCGAGCTTGGCCGAGCCGGGCAGGGAGAGTTCGAAGGCTTGCGCTGGAAGGGCGGCAAGGACGGCCAGCACCAGCCCAGGAAGAAGGCGCTCAGCGCGCCTGCGCGTGATAGTCGTCATTCGGCCGCATGTCTGTGGCGCTGGCCACCCGGTTGGTCATGTTGAAGAACGCCGCCACGTTGACGATGTCCCAGATATCGCGCTCGGAAAAGCCCGCGTCACGCAGCGCTTCGCGGTCGTATTCGGCGATCTCGGCGCTGCTCTTGGTCATCTTCTCGGCGAAGTGCAGCATCGCCCGGTGACGGTGGTTCAGGTCGGCGGCGCGCCAGTTCATCACCAGCAGTTCGCCGAGCTTCGGATCGCCCGAGAGCGTGCGCACCGCTGCGCCATGGGCGGTCAAGCAATAGAAGCAGCGGTTGATCGAGGAGACCACCACGGCAATCATCTCGCGCTCGAGCTTGCTCAGCCCCGAGTCCGCCAGCATCAGCTCGTTGTAGATCCCGGTAAAGGCATCGAGCTTGGCGATGTCGAAGGCATGCGCCCTGAGCACGTTCGGCACCATGCCCAGCTTCTCCTCGCAGACATCGAAGTATTTCTGCGTCCGCTCCGGGAGCGGGTCGACCATCGGCAGGTCGAGGGCGGTGGGCAGGTCCTTGGTCATGCGTTCAGGTTCCAGGCTTGATGCGGTAGTGGTACTGTCCCACAAGCTCCATCCCGAGGGAAGCATAGAGCCCGTTGGCCGCGGCGTTATCCGTGAGGCAGGCCAGCGACATGTAGCGCGCGCCCTTGCTCTCGGCCCAGAGCGCCGCGCGCCTCATCATGGCCGTGCCGACGCCCTTGCCGCGGTGGGCCTCGAGCACCTCGAGCGCGTGGACCATGGCGATGCCGTCGTGGATCGCGCAGTAGCCCGCGCCCGCCGGCTTGTCCGAGACCCGACCGAAGAGCGCGGTCTTCGGGCCCCTGGCGCGCTCCATCACGCCGACGCGGGCCGGGCCGATGCCGCCCGCGGCCCAGATCTCGCGCATCACCGCGAGCGGCTCCCAGAGCGCAAAGGCACTCATCCGGTGCGGCGGTTTCTCGGTCAGCAGGCCGATCTTGCAGACCCAGAGGTTGACCGGGTCGATGATATCGTAGCCGCGCGACTCGAGCGCCACGTCGAGCGCCGTCTCGCCGGCGCGGATCATGAAGAGAGGCTCCTGCCGCATCATCCGCTGCGCCTGTTCGGCGGCCTGCAGGTCGTCCGGGCTCCAGCCGTCCTCGGCAGTGATGCAAGAGACTCGCTTGCCGCCGCCGCCGCCCTCGCGCAGCAGCCAGGGGCCGGCGGCCACCGTCGAAGCGGCGGGCCAGGTGGTGTCGAGCGTGGCGTAAAGGCGGGGAAGGTCTGGCGTCATTCTTGCACTCTGCCGGGCCGCGGCGCGGGCAGGGCGCGCGCGGGCTGGAACGGGTTACGGTCTTTGTCCCTATCTATGGCGGCAGCGGTGCCCCAGGGCAATCGCCGCGGCGCAACCGGGGATCAGCTCTGGGGAAAGAGCGCGGCGAGACGTGTCATTGCCGCATCAACCCGGGCGCCCTCGGCGCCGCGGATGACGATGTTGGCACCGTAGACGCCGTCCTTCTGGAACGGGTAGGAGCCGATCGAGAGGTCAGAGAACTCGGCGGCCAGCGCCGAGAGCGGGCCGGCGATCTCGCCCTCGCCACGCTGGATGCGCAGCGATTGTGACAGCAGCGGCGCGCCGCCGGTCAGCGTCGGCAGCACGCTCGCCACCATCGCCTCGAAGACCGCGGGCACCCCGGCCATCACATGCACATTGCCAAGCGTGAAACCGGGCGCGATGGAGACCGGGTTGTCGATCAGCGTCGCGCCTTCGGGGATGCGGGCCATGCGTTGGCGGGCCTCGTTGAACTCGGAGCCCTGGCGCCGATAGTGCGCCGCGAGCAGTTCGTAGGCGTCCTGCCGCACTCCGATCGCGGCGCCAAAGGCCGCGGCGACCGCATCGGCGGTGATGTCGTCGTGAGTCGGGCCGATGCCACCCGAGGTGAAAACGTGGTCGAAGCTGGCGCTGAGCGCCTGCACCGCGCCGACGATGGCCTGCTTGTCGTCCGAGACCATGCGCGCCTCGCAAAGATCGATGCCCTGCTTGGTGAGAGCCTGCGCAAGGTAGTGCATGTTGGAATCGCGGGTCCGGCCCGAGAGGATTTCGTCTCCGATGACCAGCATTGCGGCGGTGGGATTGGCCATGGTCCTGCACTCCTAGTGGCGTCTGTCGCCCTTGGTATAGGCCTCGGCCCGGCGCTTTCAAACCCCCCGAAACCGTTTGCTTTTCCAGCTGTGGGCAGTCCCCCGAAGGCGCGCATGGGAAAGCGAGACGCAAGGTTCAAGATGCCTGCGCAAAAATCCGCTGGACAGTTACAGAATCTTCATGTGTTGTGGGCAACGGAATTTGGGTCGGCCAACCGGATACGATGTCCGGCAGGCCGACCAGGAAGATGGCGCTTTGGGAGGAGTGGCCATCTTCAGCGATCCGGTCGCCCCTTGGGAGGTGTTGGGGCGGCCGGATACTTTTCTTACAGGATATGCAGCCAGGGGACGCAAGCCGCTTCCTCGCAAAATCGCGGATCCAGCACCCCGCTCGCAAGGCCGAGAAAACAATTGCTCATTTCATGGGCAATTGCGCCCGGTCCCAGAGCGGCGAGGAGACCGTCGCGGCGAGCAGAGTCGGGGGCACGGCGCGCCAGCGGCCACCAAGCGCTTTGCCAGGGATCGCACCTCCGCGCGCCGCCCGAGATGCGTGCCATGCGCTCAGTTCAGAGCGGGTCTGCAATCCTGTACATTGTTCGCGGCCGTGAGAATGGCTAGTTTCATTTCACGACGCAGCGATGCGTCAACGGGTTTCCTGGAACTCTCTCCTCCTCCCTGAGTTCCGGAAATTGGCGGCGATCCCCCTCCTCCTCCCTGGGATCGCCGCACTTCCCGCTCCCTCAAGCTTTGATCCGCTCCTTGGCACCGCGCACTGGGACCTCTGCGATTCTCCGCATCTCGGCGGTTTCCTTGTCCGGCGCGGAAGGGTAAGCCTTTCCGATATCCCGCCGAGGCACCGTCTCGGCCGTTCGAGACCGAGGCAGACATGAAACTCATCATCGATACCGACCCCGGAGTCGACGACGCGCTGGCCATCCTCTACGCCGCCGCGCACCCACAGATCGAGCTGCTGGGGCTGACCACCGTGTTCGGCAATGTCACCGTGCAACAGGCGACCCGCAACGCGCTCTACCTGGTTGAGCGCGCAGGGCTCGACATCCCCGTGGCCGAGGGCGCGTCCAAGCCGATGCAGCTGCCGCCCTTCACTCCAAGCCATCATGTGCACGGCCCCGAGGGGTTCGGCCACCTGCCCGAGATGGCCCCCAAGGGCACCAAGATCGACGAGAGCGCCGCCGAGTTCCTCGTGCGCATGGCGCGCGCGCACAAGGGCGAGCTGGTGCTCTGTCCGATCGGCCCGATCACCAATGTCGCCGACGCCATCGCGCTCGATCCCGAGTTCGCTCGGAACTTGCGCGAAATTGTGTTCATGGGCGGGGCGCTCGACGCGCGCGGCAACATCACGCCCTACGCAGAGGCCAACACCTACCATGACCCGCATGCGCTCGACATCGTGCTACAAAGCGGGGCAGAGATTCGCATGATCGGGCTCGACGTGACGATGGAGGTGCTGCTCACCGCAGAGGACTTCGAGGAACTCGAGCGGCGCGACCCCGAGCATGGCGCCTTCCTGCGTGAGATGAGCCATTTCTATCTCGAGTTCTACCGCACTGTCGGCGCAGAGGGCTGCGGTCTACACGATCCGCTCGCCGTGATGGCCTGCGTCATGCCCGGGCTGGTGGGATTGGAGCACACGGCGGTGGACGTGGTGCTGGAAGGGCCGGAGATCGGCCGCACCCGCCGTGCGAGCGGGCGTCCCGAGATTGGCGTTGCGCTGAATTGCGACGGCGCCGACATCAAGCGGCGCTTCATAGCGAGTTTTGGGGGCTGAGCCTTCCGCAATGCAGAACCGCCGGACCATCGCTGGTCCGGCGGTTTTCATTTGAGCGCCACTGCCCGGCTCAGGACTGCGGAATGCCCTTGGGCGGCCCGAGCCGCTTCTGCGCGGCAATTCGGAAGGGCGCGTTCGGCCCTCCGAAGCCCTTGTAGCCCGGGCCGCGCTGGATGATCTCAAAGAACATGCCGCCGGCGAAGGCACGGCTGTAGACCTGGAAGAACTCCGCCTCGCCCTCGCGGTCGTAGAGGATGTTTCCGGCCCGCAGCCTCTCGAGCAGCCCCTCGGGCATGTCGAAACGCGCGGCCAGGTCATCGTAGTAGTTGCCCGGGATCGGCAGTGGCTCGAAGCCGAGCTCCCCCATCCGCGCCACGGTGTCGAAGATATCCTCGGTCGACAGCGCGATGTGTTGGACCGAGGCGCCGAAGGTCGAGGCGAGAAAGCGGCCCGCCAGCGTGCGATGCGTCTCGGCGCCGTTGAGGGTGATCTTCAAGCGGCCCGCAGCGCTTTCAACAACCTGGCTGCGCACCAGCCCGTCGGGATCGATCACGTCGACCATGGGCGATTTCCTCATGTCGAAGAGCGTGCTGTAGAACAGCGTCCAGCTCAGCATGTCCTCATAGGACATCGTCTGCGCGAGGTGGTCGACATGGGTAATCCCGGCACCGGCGTGCGGCTCGGTCGGCAATGCGTCGAACTCTACGTCCCAGACTTCGTCGAGCCCGCTGGTGCGGTCGATGAAATGCAGAACCGAGCCGCCGAGCCCGCGGATCGCCGGGATTGCCAGTTCGCCCGGCCCAGTGGGCTGCGAGAAGGTCGGCGAGCCAAGCGCATTGGCGCGGGTCACTGTGTCCTCTGCGGAGGAGACCTGCAGGCCGATGTCGCACACCGACAGGCCGCGGGTGTTCCAGACGTGCGCGGCGTGCCCCTCGGTCTCGGAGTTCACCACGATGCGCACGTCGCCCTGCTGCCAGAGCGTGATCGCCTTGTTGCGGTGCTTGGCGGCGTTGCGGAAGCCGAGGGTGCGCAGCATGGCGGTCAGCGTCTCGACCTCGCCGTCGCGGGCGGCGAATTCGACAAAGCTGACATCCTCGGCGCGGACGCGCGGCGGGATAGCGGGCAGGTCGATGCGCGTCTCGGGCTCGGCGCGGCGCACGTCGTCCATCAGCGCGATCAGCGAGCGGTAGCCGTCCTGCGCCGTGGCGCGGGCATTGCTGCCGCGGAACTGGTCGTTGAAGATCTCGAGGCTGATCGGCCCGGTGTAGCCCGCCGCCATGACAGCCTGCATGAAGCGCTGCACCTCGAGATCACCCTCGCCGGGCATATTGCGGAAGTGGCGCGACCAGTAGAGCAGGTCCATGTCGATCGCGGGAGCGTCAGCGAGTTGCACGAAGAAGATCTTCTCGCCAGGGATCGCGCGGATCGACTCCGGATCCAGCTTGCGGCCCAGCGTGTGGAAGCTGTCGAGGATGATCCCGACATTGGGGTGATCGGCCTGGCGCACGATCTCCCAGGCGTCGCGGTGATCGTTGAAGTGACGGCCCCAGGCCAGCGCCTCGTAGCCAAGACGGATGCCGCGCTCGCGGGCGATCTCGCCCAGTTCGGCGAGGTCGCCCGCGGCCCGCTTGATGCCGCCCAGCGAGCGCGGGTGCACCGACGAGCAGATCAGGATCAGGTCAGTGCCAAGCTCCTGCATCACGTCGAACTTGCGCTTGGCGCGGTCAAAGGCCTTGGAGCGCAGCGGCTCAGGCAGGCATTCGAAATCTCGGAAGGGCTGGAACAGCGGGATCTCGAGCCCGTGGTCGCGGATCATCCGCCCCACGTCCCGCGCGCCACCATCATGGGCAATGAAATCCTGCTCGAAGATCTCGACGCCATCGAAGCCGGCGGCGGCGATGGCCTCGAGCTTCTCGGGCAGGGTGCCCGAGATCGAGACGGTGGCGATCGCGGTTTTCATGGCGGGGGCCTCCTCAGTAGCCGAGCACGCGCGGCAGCCATATCACGGTCTGGGGCACGAAGGTCAGGATGATGAGCACGAGCACTTCAACAAGGAAGAACGGCATGATCGCCCGGATGAGCTTGGCCATGCCGACGTTCGCCACCCCTTCGGCGACGAAGAGACACAGGCCCAGCGGCGGGGTGATCAGGCCGATCATCAGGTTGAAGATGACCAGAATGCCGAAATGTGTGGGATCGACGCCCATCGACACGGCGATCGGGTGCAGGATCGGCACCAGCACCAGCATCGCCGCGATGCCCTCGAGGAACAGGCCCACGAAGAGGAAGAGCACGATCACCGCCAGCAGGAAGGTGGTCTTGCTGTCGACGTTCCCCAGGACCCAGTCGGTCAGCATGTTTGGAACGCGGTTGTAGGTCAGCAGCCAGTTCGCCGCCGAAACCGCCGCGATGATGATCAGGATCACCGCGCTGTCGCGCATCGCACCCGAGAAGATCCGCGGCAGCGCCGAGAGGCGGATGTTGCGGTAGACGAAGAGCCCGAGGATGAGCGCGTAGCCCACCGCGAAGCTCGCAGCCTCGGTCGGGGTGACGATGCCCAGCAGGATCGAGCCCACCACCAGCACCGGCATCAGCAGCGGCAAAATGCCCTGCAGCAGCGCCTGAGCGTTCGAGGGGCCGCCGAGATCGCCGGCCTCGTGGCCGGCGTCGACCTTGACGGTCATCATGACGTAGGCCGAGAGGAACACCGCCAGCAGGATGCCGGGGATCACGCCTGCGAGGAAGAGCGCCGGTACCGATACGCCCGAAACGATCAGCGCGTAGATGATGACCGGGATCGACGGCGGGATGATCGGGCCAATGACCGAAGAGGCGGCAGTCAGTGCCGCGGCGAAGGCGCGGTCATAGCCGTGCTTTTCCATCTCCGGGATGAACACGCGGCCGATCGCCGAAGTGTCGGCCACGGCCGAACCCGACAGGCCCGCGAAGATCACCGAGGCCCAGATATTGACCAGCGCGAGGCCGGCGCGCATGCGGCCCACCAGCACGTTGGCAAAGGCGATGATCCGGCCGGTGATGCCGCTTTCGTTCATCAGCTCCCCCGCCAGCACGAAGAGCGGGATTGCCAGCAGCGGGAAGGAGTTGAGACCTTTGAAGATCTCGGTCGGCACGATGCGCAGCGTGTAAGGCGCTTCGCCCATGCCCATGAAGAAAAGCAGCGCCGCGAGGATGGCCACCGCGATGGGGGCTCCGGCCAGCAGGCCGCCGATGAGGATGACGTAGACCATGGATCAGACCTCTGCGTCGCGGCCGGAGAGCCGTTGCATGAGCTTCAGCGCCGCCGCGATGGCGAGGAGCGCGCCGCCGAAGGCGATGGCGTATTGATAGGGACCAACCTTGCCGAGCCAGGTGAGCGCCTCGATGCCGGTGCCCTGCGCCAGCGCGTCGGCGGTGCTCTTGAGACCGGAGGAGGCGACATCGCCGCGGCGCAGGGCAAAGACGTGCCCGGCGTAGGCGAGCGCGATGCCGGTGGCGACGCCGACGGCGTCAGCGGCCACGAAGAACCAGTGACGTACGCGTTTGGGCAGCATGTCCGAGACCACGGTGAAGCGGATGTGGTTGTCGCCAAGATAGGCCAGCGCCAGGCCGAACATCACCCCGTAGATCGTCAGGTAGATCGGCAGCTCCTCGCCCCAGGGGACGGAACGCCCCACGGCGTAGCGCCGCAACGAGTTGACGAAGATGATGATGAAGACCAGCGCCATGCTGAGACCTGCGCCGAAGGCGAAGACCCACCTCGCGCCGCGGATGAGACGATCCATCTTGGCTCCTCCATGGGAAAGACCGGGCCGCGCAGGGCGGGCCCGGCCGGATGTCATGCGGTGTTACTGGGTCGCGTCTGCGACAGCCGACTGCAGGCGATCGATCCACTCGGCGTCGTCACCAAGCTCGCCGCGCAGGTATTCGATCACCGCGGGCTGTGCCTTTTCGGCGAAGGCTGCGATCTCGTCCGAGGTCGGTGCATAGACCTGCATGCCCTCGGCCTGTGCCTTGCCGACGCCTTCGGCGGTGTTCCACTGCTGGATCGCGCGGCCCATGGTGCCGGCAACGCGTGCTGCCTTGCGAACAACTTCCTGCTGCGCCGGCTCGAGCATGTCATAAAACTCGTCCGAGATCACGATGAAGTCCGCCGCGTAGACGTGGCCGTCGAGCGTCATGTACTTCTGCAGCTTGTGCAGACCGTTGTTGTAGATCACCCCGACCGGGTTCTCCTGGCCATCGACCACGCCGGTCGAGAGCGCGTTCGGCAGCTCGGTCCAGGCGATGGGGGTCGGCTCGCCGCCAAGGCCCTTGACCATTTCCACGTAGAGCGGGATCGGCTGGACGCGGAACTTCAGGCCTTCCATGTCCGCAGGCGATTTGATCTCGCGGGTGTTGTTGGTGAAGTTACGGAAGCCGGTCTCGCCGTAGGCGAGGGTGCGCAGGCCGGTCTCTTCGAGGCAGTGCTGCGCCAGCTCGTCGCCGAAGGGTCCGTCGAGCACGTCCCAGGCGACGGTCGCCGACGAGAAGGTGTAGGGGATGTCGAGCACGGAGGCTGCCGGGCAGACCTTAGACATCGCGCCCGAGATCAGCGCGACCTGGGTCAGGTTGTCCTGCACCTGCGCCACCAGCTCGTCCTCGTTGCCAAGCGCGCCGGCCGGGAAGATCTCGACAGTCATGTCGGATTCACTCTCGACGATGTTCTTGAAGATCTGCGCCGCGGCGCCTTTCTTCGAGCCGGTCCAGTCGTCGGGGTCGACGTGGGCGACCCGCAGGGTCTGCGCCCCGGCGGCAGTGGCGACGAGGCCACCGCAGAGCGCGGTGGCGGCGAGCAGGGTCTTGGTGATCGAACGCATGAGTTCCTCCCTTAGCGTTTCTGTGTGCCCGCGTCCTGCGCAGGCTGATCGAAGGCGTCGAAGGTCGCCTTCATGCGAACCGGATCGGCGGGCCGCCCGGTGAAGAGTTCGAAGGCGCGCACCGCCTGGAAGACCGCCATGCCCGAGCCCGGCAGCACCCGGCACCCCTTGGCGCGCGCGGTGGCGATGAGGCGAGTTTCCAGCGGGAAATATACGATGTCGGCGACCCAGAGGTCGGCGGCTATCAGGTCTTCGTCGATCGCCATGCCCGGCAGCTTGGCCATGCCCATAGGGGTCGCGTTGACCACACCGTTCGGCTTGTCCTGCGCAAAGAGCGCGGCAAGATCGCTGACTGCCTGCGTTTTGGTGTCCGGACGGTTCGAGGCGACGAGCCTTGCCAGCCCCTCGGCACGGGCAGGATCGGTGTCGAAGATCGACAGGTTCTTTACGCCGCAATCGGCCAGGGCGTGAGCGACGGCGACGCCTGCGCCACCGGCCCCCAGCAACACCGCGTGATCTGTATCGGCGCCGTCGAGACCGCGACGGAAGCTTTCGGCAAAGCCCCACATGTCGGTATTGTGACCGATCCGCCTGCCATCCTGGAAGACAACGGTATTCACCGCGCCGACGGCGCGCGCGTTCTCGCTCAACTCGTCGAGCAGGGGGATCACGTCGATCTTGTAGGGGTAGGTGATGTTGAGGCCATCGAAGCCCGCGGCCTCGGCCGATTGCACCATCTGCGCCAGCGTCATGTCGCGCCGCTCGGGCGCGTCCATGTCGAGCTTCTTGTAGGTGGCAAAGAGACCCTGCGCGCGTGCCTCCTGCATTTGCATGAGAGGCGTGCGCGACAGCGCGATACCCTGACCGATCAGCCCGGCCAGCAGGCAGTCTTCCCGTGTTTGCGCGGTGTCCAAAGCGGTCTTCTCCCCCTTGCGTCGTGTTGGCGGCCTCGCGGCAACCAGGCCCGGATGCTTTGAACTCCCGGGTTAATTGGCATTAACATTGAACTCACGGGTTAAATTGTCAAGATAATTGAACCCACAGGTTAAAAATGTAGGATGGTCCCCGGTGAGGCAGCAGGGAAAGCCCATGGAAAGTCGCGAGAAGTCCCGGAAGTGGAAACAGAATCCGGAAGCGGTCAAGGCGGATATCCTGCGCGTCGCGCGGGCCGAATTCGCCAAGAACGGGCTTTCGGGCACCCGAATCGAGGACATCGCGGCGGGCACGAAGACCTCGAAGCGGATGATCTTCTATTATTTCCAGGACAAGCAGTCGCTCTACGAGGCGGTGCTCGAGGACTGCTATGCCGAGGTGCGCGAGGGGGAGTTGGAGCTCGACCTGGAAGGGTTGCGGCCCGATGTGGCGCTGCGGGCGCTGCTGGAATTCACCTTCGACCACCATCGCCGCAACCCGGAGTTCATCCGCCTGGTGATGATCGAGAACATCCACGAGGCGCGGCATATGCAGAAGATGCACGCGCTGGCGGCAAAGAACGAACGCGCCATCGGGGTGGTCGAGCGGATCTGCCGGGCAGGCTGCGAGGCGGGGCTCTTCCGCCCGGACATCTCGCCGGTCACGCTGCACTGGCAGATCAGCGCCGTCAGCTTCTTCAACGTCGCCAACCGCGCGACCTTCTCGACCAACTTCGGCCCGGAGCTGTTTGGCGAGGCGGGGCAGGCTCTGCTGCGACGCACCGCGATCCGCGGCATCCTCGCTTCGGTTTTGAAGGACGTGAGCCAGCTCGACGCGCTGTGCCCGGCGGATCCCGCGCTGGCTTAGAGCCCGGGTACCAACCGCGCGGCATCGAGGATGGAAAAGACCGGCCGGCCGGTGACCTGCCGGATCGCCTTCGCATAGGGCGGCAGGTTGCCGCATTCCAGCACGATGGCGGCGATCTCGGGCGCGCGGGCGACGAGCGCTTCGGCGGCGTGGCAAACCTCGGCCTGCATCCGTGCGGCATCGAGGGCCGCGTGCTGACTGTGCTTGGGGGCAAGAAACGTTTCCGCGAAAAGCGCGCTGTCCTGCAGCCCGCCGATCCGCACGTCCTCCGGGCTGGCCCCGGCGGCGCGGAGCGCCTCCGACCCAAGCGCCGAAGCCGAGGCGGTGAGCACTCCGACAGGCCGTCCGCCGACCATCAGCCGCACGCTTGGCAAGAGGCAAAGGCCCGACAGCAGCACCGGCACGGGCAAGGATGCCCCGATCTCGCGCTGCACGGTGATCAGGAAGCCGCAGGTCGAGGTGATCAGACAGGCGCCTTCGGACACCAGATCCTCGGCGGCCCTGCGGAACCCCTCGACCAAAGCGGGCGCGGGGCGGCCGTCCTTGACGATGTCGGGGCTGCCCGCGCCGGGCACGACGCGGAAGCGGGCGGGCAGGTGGTAGCTTTCCGGATTGCCCGCGTCGCCAAGGATGCGCGGAAAGCGCGTGTCGAGACTGAGGATGCCGATGAAGGGGGACATGTGGTGCCTTGGCGAAGGGCCGGGAGCGCGAAAGGCGCGCCCGGCGGGGCTCATTGCTTGGCCTGTACCATGTCCGGCAGCCAGGTGGCGAGGCCGGGGAAGGCCACCAGCACGCCCACCATCAGCACCATGATCAGGAACATCGGCAATGCGGTGCGGGCGATGTAGCTCATGTCGTGGCGGGTCATCCCTTGCAGCACAAAGAGGTTGAAGCCCACCGGCGGGGTGATCTGCGCCATCTCGACCACCACCACGATGAAGATGCCGAACCAGATGAGGTCGATCCCCGCGGCGCGGATCATCGGCTCGATGATCGCCATGGTCAGCACCACCGCCGAGATCCCGTCAAGGAACATGCCGATGATGATGTAGAAGACCGTGAGCGCCGCGATCAGCGCCACCGGCGACAGCTCCCACGCGGCGATGACCCCCGCGAGCGCGCGCGGCACGCCGGTGAAGCCCATGGCCAGCGTCAGGAAACTCGCCCCCATCAGGATCAGCGCGATCATCGCCGAGGTGCGGGTGGCACCCATCAGGCTCTGGCGGAAGGCCTCCCAGCTCAGCGAGCCCTGCAGCGCCGCCAGCACCAGCGCGCCGATGACACCGAAGGCCGCCGCCTCGGTCGCCGTGGCGACGCCGAGATACATCGAGCCGATGACCACGAGGATGAGCACGATCACCGGGATCAGCAGGGTCGAGGCACGCAGCTTCTCGGCAAAAGTGGTTTGCGGCTCGGGCGTGGGGGTCTGGTCTTTGCGGACCACGGACCACATCGCGATATAGGCCATGAACATGGTTGCGAGCACGATGCCGGGGATGACGCCCGCCATGAAGAGCCCGGTGATGCTTTGCTGCACGGTCACACCATAGACGATGAGGGTCAGCGAAGGCGGGATCATCAGCCCGAGCGTGGCCGCCCCGGCGAGCGTGCCGATGATCATGAACTCGGGATAGCCGCGCTTGCGCAGCTCGGGGATCGACATCTTGCCCACGGTTGTCAGCGTCGCCGCCGAGGAGCCCGAGACTGCTGCGAAGACCGTGCAGCCGACCACATTGGAATGCAGCAGGCCACCGGGGAAGCGCGAAAGCCACGGTGCGAGTCCCTTGAACATGTCCTCGGAGAGCTTTGTGCGATAGAGGATTTCGCCCATCCAGATGAACAGCGGCAGCGACGTGAGAGTCCAGCTCGAGGACGAGGACCAGACGGTGATGCTCATCGAGCTGCCGGGGTTGCGCGGGGTGAAGCCGATCATCCCCATGTAAGCCACGCCCATCAGCGCCAGCCCGACCCAAAGACCGGAGCCGAGAAGGAAGAACAGCACGAAGAGGAAGACGCCGATCTTCAGCCCCACCGCATCACGGTCGAAGCCAGTCATCAGATGGACCGCGGTGTAGAGCACCAGCGCGCATGCCGCGAACATGGCCAACCGGGCCTTCGTCGATCCAAGTGCATCGCGCAGCATCGGACCGCGCGGGGCATCGACACCCATCTTTTCGGTGAAGAGCAGCCCAAGCAGGCTGTCGATCACCGCGATGGCCAGCAGCACCGCGCCCACGGCCATGGCGATCTGCGGGATCCACAGCGGTGTGCCATCCTGGCCCTGGCTGATGTCGTTGATCTTGTGGCTCAGGATCGGCGCCTGCACGGCGTACCAGGCAAAGAAAAGCGCGACCGCTGCGCCGGCGGTGTAGCACCAGATCTCGATGCCCCGGCGCAAGGCGCCGCCGCGCTCGACGAGCATGCCGACCCGGATGTGTTCGTTGCGGCGGAACGTGTCGGCCAGCGCGAGAAAGGACGCCGTGGCCATGGCATAGCCGGCGTAATTCGCGCCGCCGGGGAACAGCACCCCGGTCCAGCGGGTGACCATCTGGGCGACGACAAGGCAAAGGATCGAGACCAGCGCCAGCGCCGCCCCGAAGCCGGAGAGTGTGTAGAGCCCGTCGGTCAGGCGGCGCAAGGTAGAGCCAGCAGTCATCGCGTCGCGGCCTCCTGTGTCTTTAGGTGATGTCGTGGCTCTGTCAGCACAGTTCGGACGCACCTGCCTCGCTGGAGGCAGGGTCGGCGCCCCGGTCCTGCCGGGGCGCCCCGCGTCTGTCGAGCCCGTGCTTAAAGGGCCTGTGCTTACTGGGCCTCGTAGGCGTCAACGATGGCCTTGCCATCCTCGCCCGCGTTCTCCAGCCATTCGGCAGTCATGGTCTTGCCGATCTCCTGCAGCTTGGCGGTGATCGCCTCGCTCGGCGGGTTCACGTCCATGCCGTTGTCGGCCAGCGTCTTGACGAAGCCGCCGGCCAGTTCGGAGGCCTTCTCGGCGCCGCGGGTCTGGGCGGCCGCCGCCTCGTCGAGCACACAGGTGCGCGCCGCGTCAGACAGCCCGTCCAGCGCGTCCTTGTTGACGAAGACGGTGTTGCGCGGCAGCCAGGCCTTCACGTCATAGAAGTTGGTCATGTCTTCCCAGACGCTCTCATCCACGCCGGTCGCGCCCGAGGAAATCATCGCCGAGACGACGCCGGTCGCCAGTGCCTGCTTCAGATCCGCGGCCTCGACCTGCGTCGGCACCATGCCGGCAAGCTCGGCGACGCGCGCCGTGATCGAGTTGTAGGCGCGGAACTTGGTGCCTTCCATCGCCTCGGGGGTCTCGACAGGCTTGGAGAAATAGAGACCCTGCGGCGGCCAGGGCACCGAGTAGAGCGGCACGATGTTCTGCTCTTCGAGCACCTTGGCCAGCACAGGCTCGGCGGCGGCGCGCAGCTTCTCGGACGCCTCGAAGGAGGTCGCGAGGAAGGGGATCGAGTCATAGGCGAAGACGGCGTTCTCATTGGCATGGGCGGACAGGAGGCGCTCGCCGATCTGCGCTTCACCGAGCTGCACGGCGCGCTTGATCTCGTCGCCCTTGAACAGCGAGCCGCCAGCGTGGATGACGATCTCGAGCTCGCCGCCGGTGCATTCCTTGACCGCATCCGCGAAGGTCTGCGCGTTCTCGGTGTGATAGTTGTTGGCGGGGTATGCCATCGGCATGTCCCAGGTCTCGGCCGAGGCGGCGCCGGCGAGCGCGGTGGTCAGCGTCAGGACTGCGGCTGCGGCTGCGGTGAGTTTCATAGTGTACCTCTCTGTGGTTGTTCGGGTTTTGTTATCTGTCTCCCGATCCGGCCTATGTGGGCCTCGACGGGAAGATTTTGCAATCACGTTTGCAGAAGTTTCGCGGCATTGGAACGGGCGATATCGCGTCAGTGCCACGCGGGTGGGCAATTGCCGGTCGCGCCGCGGAGGCGCCATGACCCAGCCGGGCGACGGGTGGGCCGCGCGCCGACCACCCAGAGAAACAGCCGGAGCAGAAATGAGCAGGGTGCCTCTCGCGGCGCAGCCCGCCTTGTTGCAGAAATGCGACAAGTAACTGAGTAATTTTGTCTGAAATATTGTCGCGAGGGGGCGATGATGGTTTTCCTCCGCTCGCCAGCTTCCGCCAGCGCCCCCTCAGAAAATTGTAAAACTTCAGCGCAGAGAGGATCGCTCATGGCATCCGCACGCACACGGCTTGCCTCTGGCACAGCCGTCTTTCTCCTGTCCGCCGCCCCGCTGACCCCGGCACTGGCGCAGGACCTTACACTTGGCGACGACAGCGGCTACGAGCTCGGCACCATCGTTTTGACCGCCGAGGAGCAGATCAAGCAGGCGCTCGGCACCTCGACGATCACCGCCGCGGACATCGAGAAGCAGCCCGTGGTCAACGACGTGGCCGAGATCATCCGCAAGATGCCGGGCGTCAACCTCAGCGGCACCTCGCCCTCGGGTCAGCGCGGCAACCAGCGCCAGGTCGACATCCGCGGCATGGGTCCGGAGAACGTGCTGATCCTGATCGACGGCAAGCCGGTGCTGTCGCGCACCTCGGTGAAGATGGGCCGCTCGGGCGAGCGCGACACCCGCGGTGACACCAACTGGGTGCCCGCCGAGATGGTCGATCGCATCGAGGTCATTCGCGGGCCGGCGGCGGCCCGCTATGGCTCGGGTGCCGCGGGCGGGGTGGTGAACATCATCACCAAGGCCCCGGAAGAAGACTTGCTGCAGCTCGGCACCTTCTTCGACGCGCCCGAAAGCAGCCTCGAGGGCGCGACCCAGCGCTACAACCTGCTTTGGGCCAAGAATCTGAACAACGACTTCTCGCTGCGCTTCTCGGGCAGCTACAACAAGACCGATGCCGATGATCCCGAGCTCAATGCCGAAACCGTCGAGGGCGAGACCTGCACCGACCGGAGCGGCGCAGAGACCGAATGCGGCTACGACGCGGGCAGCGAGGGCGTGGTCAACAAGGATGCCTCGTTGCTGCTGCGCTGGACGCCGAGCGACCGCAACAGCTTCGACTTCGATCTCGGCTGGTCGCGGCAGGGCAACATCTACGCCGGTGACAAGCTGCTCGGTGGCGGCTTGACCGACAGCGGCGGCACGGTTGTCGATGACCTCGCCGAGGACGGCGACGAAACCAACGTCATGGAGCGCTACACCGCCGCCATCACCCATAACGGCAGCTACGGCTGGGGCGAAACGCGCAGCTACCTGCAATACGAGCACACCGACAACACCCGTCTGACCGAGGGGCCGGCCGGCGGGTCCGAGGGCATGATCAATGCAACCGACGAATGGGATACGGCACTGCTCGACGCCATCGCGGCCAAGTCCGAGACCTACATCGACCGCAGCTTCCTCGGCCGCCCCTCGGCGCTGACGCTCGGCGCCGAAGCGCGCTACGAGCGGCTCGATCTCGGCGACTACAGCTCATTCGCGTCGATCACCAGCGATGACGGTGGCATCAATTCCTCTAGCGGCGACGAGCTCACCGAGCAACTGACCCTCGGTCTCTATCTCGAGGACAACATCGAGTGGACCGACCGGCTGACGCTGACCCCCTCGGTGCGTGTCGACTGGGCCGACAGCTTTGGCTACAACTGGTCGGGCGGGCTGAATGCCTCCTACGCGGTGAACTCGGAATGGACGGTCAAGGGCGGCGTGGCGCGGGCGTTCAAGGCGCCGACGCTCTACCAGCTGTCAGACACCTACGTCTACACGACGCGCGGCAATGGCTGCCCTTATCCCTACGTCGGCGACGGCCCCTGCTACGTTCTGGGCAACGACGACCTGGACCCCGAGACCTCGATCAACTCCGAAATCGGGATCGCCTATGCCGGCCTCAATGGTGTCAACGCGACGCTGACCTATTTCCACAACGACTACCGAGACAAGATTCAGGCGGGCACCGAGCAGGCCGGCACCACCCAGGTCAGTGGCAACGCGGCGCGGCTCTACCAATGGGAAAACGTTCCCCAGTCGACGGTCGAGGGTCTTGAGGGCAGCTTCGCGATGCCTCTCGGCGAGCGGGTCTCGCTGGCGGTGAACGGAACCTACATGATCGAGTCGAGCCAGAAGCTGAAGATCAAGGGCGGCACCAATTCGGATGGCGAAACCTATGATGCCGTCGAGGTAGACGTGCCGCTGTCGCTGGTGCCCGAGTACACGATCAACGCCGCGGTGACCTGGAACGTAAACGACAAGTTCAGCCTTATCCCCTCGCTCACCCATTATGGTCCGATCGAGGCGACGGAGTACAGCGCAGCGACCGGCTACGCCCAGGGCGACGACGAGGACCGCGATCCCTATACGCTGGTCAATCTGGGCATGACCTACCAGTTCGACAACGGCTTCGATCTCAAGGCCGGGGTGACCAACCTTTTTGATACCGAGATCCTGCGCTCGGGAGACGGTGCGAACACCTACAACGAGCCTGGACGAGCCTATTACTTCGGTCTGACCAAGACCTTCTAATCTCCGAAGTAGTTCCTCAAAAAAACTAAGAGCTGCCCGCATCTTGCGGGCAGCTCTTTATGTTGTCGCGGTAGGCCAGAGGCGGCCGGCACGAAAAGCCGCGGGCAGCAGACCCGCCCGCGGGTTGAGATAGGTCAGGCTGGGATCAGAAATCCCAGTCTTCGTCCTCGGTGGCGACAGCCTTGCCGATGACGTAGCTCGATCCCGAGCCCGAGAAGAAGTCGTGGTTCTCGCTGTCGGGGCTCAGCGCGGCCATGATGGCAGGGTTCACCTCGGCAGCTTCGGGTGGGAAAAGCGCTTCGAAGCCAAGGTTCTGCAGCGCCTTGTTCGCGTTATAGTGGAGGAAGGCCTTCACCTCCTCGCTCAAACCGATCCCGTCGTAGAGCTCTTCGGTGTAACGCGCCTCGATCTCGTAGAGTTCGAACAGCAGCGAGAAGGCGTAATCCTTCAGCTCGGCCTTGCGCTCGGCGGTCTCGCGCTCCAGCGCGCGCTGGAACTTGTAGCCGATGTAATAGCCGTGCACCGCCTCGTCGCGAATGATCAGACGGATGAGGTCGGCGGTGTTGGTCAGCTTGGCGCGGCTCGACCAGTACATCGGCAGGTAGAAGCCCGAGTAGAACAGGAAGCTCTCGAGGAAGACCGAGGCGATCTTGCGCTTCAGCGGATCGGCACCGGCGGCATAGGTTTCCAGCACGGCGCGGGCCTTGGCCTGCAGGTGGGGATTCTCGTCGGACCAGCGGAAGGCCTCGTCGACCTCGCGCGTGGAGCAGAGCGTCGAGAAGATCGAGCTGTAGCTGCGCGCGTGCACTGCTTCCATGAAGGCGATGTTGGTCAGCACCGACTCCTCGTGCGGGGTCTGCGCATCGGGCATCATCGCCGGTGCGCCGACCGAGTTCTGGATGGTGTCGAGCAGCGTCAGCCCGGTGAAGACGCGGATGGTCAGCTGCTTCTCGGCATCGGTCAGCGTCGCCCAGCTCTGCACGTCGTTCGACAGCGGCACCTTTTCGGGCAGCCAGAAGTTCACCGTGAGACGGTTCCAGACCTCGAGGTCCTTCTCGTCCTGCAGCCGGTTCCAGTTGATCGCCCGCGGCACGGCGGGGGAGGTGACGGTGTCCTTCATCGGATCATCCCTTGTTCGGGCGCAGCGGCCCTCATCCCATCCGGAGCGCGCGCCCGCGCCCCGTTTATCTTTCTTCAAATACTCCGGGGGGTGCGGGGGCGCCGCCCCCGGGTCATCCCCTCAGAGCGTACAGGAGACGCAGCCCTGCACTTCGGTGCCCTCGAGCGCGGTCTGGCGCAGGCGCACGTAGTAGATCGTCTTGATGCCCTTCTTCCAGGCGTAGATCTGCGCACGGTTGATGTCCCGCGTGGTGGCCTCGGCGGGGAAGAACAGCGTCAGTGACAGGCCCTGGTCGACGTGCTCGGTGGCCGCCGCATAGGTGTCGATGAGCTTTTCCGGGCCGATCTCGTAGGCGTCGCGGTAGTACTCGAGGTTCTCGTTGTTCATGAAGGCAGCCGGGTAGTAGACGCGGCCGATCTTGCCTTCCTTGCGGATCTCGATCTTCGACACGATCGGGTGGATCGAGGAGGTCGAGTTGTTGATGTAGCTGATCGAGCCGGTCGGCGGCACCGCCTGCAGGTTCCGGTTGTAGAGCCCGTGCTCCATCACGTCGGCCTTCAGCGCGTCCCAATCCGAACGCGTGGGCAGGATGATGCCGTCGAAGAGCTTGCTGACGGTTTCGCTCTCGGGCAGCCAGTCGCGCGTGACGTATTTCTCGAAGAAGCTGCCGTCGGCATATTTCGACTTCTCGAAGCCCTTGAAGGTCATGCCTTTTTCACGCGCCATGGCGCAGGAGGCGCGTAGGGCGTGATAGGCCACGGCGGCGAAATAGACCGAGGTGAACTCGACGCCCTCGTCGGAGCCGTAATGCACGTGCTCGCGGGCAAGGTAGCCATGCAGGTTCATCTGGCCGAGACCGATCGCGCGGCTCTCGTCGTTGCCGCGGCGGATCGAAGGCACGCTGTCGATCGCCGACATTTCCGACACGGCGGTGAGCGCGCGGATCGCGGTCTCGATCGAGGCGCCGAAGTCCGGGCCGTCCATGGTCTTGGCGATGTTCATCGAGCCGAGGTTGCACGAAATGTCGGTGCCCAGCTTCGAGTAGCTCAGGTCGTCGTTGAACTCCGACGCCTCGGCCACCTGCAGGATCTCCGAGCAGAGGTTCGACATGGTGATGCGCCCGTCGACCGGGTTGGCTTCGTTCACCGTGTCCTCGAACATGATGTAGGGATAGCCGCTCTCGAACTGGATCTCGGCCAGCGTCTGGAAGAAGGCGCGGGCGTTGATCTTGGTCTTGCGGATGCGCTTGTCCTCGACCATCTCCTCGTATTTCTCGGTGACCGAGATTTCGGAGAAGGGCACGCCGTAGACCTTCTGCACGTCATGCGGCGAGAAGAGATACATCGGCTCGTTGCGCTTGGCGAGCTCGAAGGTCACGTCGGGGATCACCACGCCAAGGCTGAGCGTCTTGATGCGGATCTTCTCATCGGCGTTCTCGCGCTTGGTGTCGAGGAACTTGAGGATGTCGGGGTGGTGCGCGTTCAGATAGACCGCGCCCGCGCCCTGACGCGCACCCAGCTGGTTGGCATAGGAGAAGCTGTCTTCGAGCAGCTTCATCACAGGGATGACGCCCGAGGACTGGTTCTCGATGCCCTTGATCGGCGCGCCGGCCTCGCGGATGTTGGTCAGCATCAGGGCGACGCCGCCGCCGCGCTTGGACAGCTGCAGCGACGAGTTGATCGCCCGGCCGATGCTTTCCATGTTGTCTTCGATGCGCAGCAGGAAGCAGGAGATCAGCTCGCCCCGGCTCTTCTTACCGGCGTTGAGGAAGGTCGGCGTGGCGGGCTGGAAGCGGCCCGAGAGCATCTCTTCCATGAACGACATCGCCAGCGCCTCGTCGCCGCGTGCCAACGCCAGCGCCACCATGACGACGCGGTCCTCGTAGCGCTCGAGGAAGCGTTTCCCGTCACGCGTCTTCAGCGTGTAGGAGGTGTAATACTTGAACGCGCCGAGAAAGGTCGGGAAGCGGAACTTCTTGGCAAAGGCCGCGTCCCAGATCTTCTGCAGGAAGGCGGGCGGGTATTGCTCGAGCACCTCCGCCTCGTAATAGCCTTCCTCGACGAGGTAGCCGAGCTTTTCCGTCAGCGAGTGGAAGAACACGGTGTTCTGGTTCACGTGCTGAAGGAAATACTGCCGCGCCGCCATCCGGTCGGCCTCGAAGCGGATGTTGCCGTCCGCATCGTAGAGGTTCAGCATGGCGTTGAGCGCGTGGTAGTCCAGCGTCTCGTTCAGGCGGTCAAGCATGGGGTCCCCCAGAAAGCGTCGAGCCCGTCGTTGACGCGGGCGAAATCCTTGGTCGTTCCCGCCAGCTCAAACGAGTAGAGCAGGGGGACATTGCATTTTTGCGCGATGACGCGGCCCGCGAGCGCGAAGGTCTCGCCGAAGTTGCGATTGCCGCTGGCGATCACGCCGCGCAGCAGCGCGCGGCGGGACGGGTCGTTGAGAAAGCGGATCACCTGCTTCGGCACCGCGCCGCGGCCTTCGCCGTCGGCATAGGTCGGGCAGATCAGCACAAAGGGATCGCGCGGATCGGGCGTCAGTTCCTTGGGCGACACCGGGATGCGCAGCGCCGCCCGGCCGAGGCTGGCGACGAAGCGCGCGGTGTTGCCGCTGGCAGAGGAGAAGAAGACGAGCCCCGACATGGTCGATCCCTTGTTGCCGATCCCGCCGCGATCAGCTCGCGAGGCGGGCGATCAGGTCCGGACGGAAGCCCGACCAGTGGTCTTCGCCAAAGGTCACGACGGGGGCCTGGCGGTAGCCGAGCTCGGTGACCAGCGACATGGCCGCGTCGTCCTCGGTGAGGTCGATCACGTTGTAGTCCAGCCCCTTGGCATCGAGCGCGCGGGTGGTGGCAGTGCACTGCACGCAGGCGGGTTTCGAATAGACGGTGATCATGCTCTTGCGTCCTCAGCTGCGAAGGCGGGGACGCGTCACCGCGCAGGCCTTGTGCCTGACGCGGTCCTCGCACGCCCCGAACCCTCCGTTCGTGGTCATTCTGTCAGGCCTTCGGCAGGTCTCCTGGCTTGGCGGGTCGTGGGTCCGGCCGCGCCTTCCCGGGATGTCCCAGTGGCTCATTGGGCCTTCACTCGCCGCTTACAGTTGCGGGGGCAGCACCGGTGTTACACCGGTTTCCCTCTTAGCGCCGCGCCGGGCCGTCGCCCGACTCGATGAACCGAAAAGCAACTATATCTAGAACAGGATGCAGGTCATGCGTCAATATCCTGTTGTGCGAGCCCGACTTCAAAAAATTTTTCAGCCTCTGTGTGCAGCAAGTCGGCCACGGTGGACACCCTTGGAGCGGCCTTTGCAAGGGGTTGCGCGGGCCATGCATTCTCGACAACTCGGCCCTGCAGGAATGTGCGTTGCCCGGGCCAGGGAGGGCCCCTAAATGTGCCCCTGTCGACGCGGCAACGCGTTCAAGGATTTTTTCGGGGTGTTTCTCCTCCTCCCTCAGCCCCGGAAATCGGCGGCGGCCCTTCTCCTCCTCCCTTGGGGCCGCCGCATCCTCCCTTCCTCCGCAAGCTTCCTGATAGGCGCGCGCCGCCAAGCGATCTGGCTTTCGCCCGCCCGCGCGCATATGCAGACATCACGCACCGTCAGTTCAGCCCTGCAGGAGGTCCGCATGTCCCATATCGTTCTCGTCGCCACCGGTGGCACAATTGCCTCCTATGCCAAGACCGAGGGCGGCGCGGTCACCGCCGGGCTGAGCGGCGACAGGCTGCTCGAAAGCCTGCACGCACCACTGCCCGGGATCACCGTCGAGGTCGACAACATCGAGGCCGCGGGCAGCAACGCGCTGACGCTCGAGACGATTCACAAGCTCTGTCGCCACATCGACGCCCGACTGGCCGAGCCCGGGGTGGATGGCGTCGTCGTCACCCATGGTACCGATACCATGGAGGAGAGCGCCTTTCTCGCGCGGCTGCTGGTCAGGTCCGACAAGCCAGTGGTCTTCACCGGCGCACAGCGCCACGCGGGCCAGGCCGACACCGACGGGCCGCGCAACATGCACGACGCGCTGCTCTGCGCGGCGGCGCCGGATCTGGCCGGCGTGGGTGCGGTCATCGTCTTCGAGGGCGAAATCCACGGCGCGCGCTACGTCAGCAAGGTGCACAGCTCGCGCGTGGACACCTTCCGCTCGAACGGCCATGGCAAGCTGGGCGAGATCGACGAGGGCGAGGTGCATCTCTACACGCGCCCTGCGCGCCCGCGCGAGGTGATCGACGCGCCGTCGCTGGACCCGAACGTCGAGCTTATCGCGCTCGGGCTCGGCAGCACGCCGCGCTACTTGGAGTGGTGTGCCTCGAACGGCGTCTCGGGCGTGGTCATCGAGGCCTTCGGGCGCGGCAATGCCCCCAAGGGCTTTGCCGAGGTCTGCCGCAAGCTCGTCGCGGCGGGCATCCCGGTGATCCTTGCCACCCGCTGTCCCGAGGGGCGGACCCGGGCCATCTACGGCGCCGACAGCGGCGGCGTGACGATGGTCGAGGCCGGGGCGATCCTGTCCGGTGATCTCAGCGCCGCCAAGGCCCGCCTGCTGCTCGCCGCGCTGCTGCCGCTGCTGCCCGAGCGGGCAGGGCGGATGGAGGCCATCGCCGAGGCACTCGCGAAGGTCTGAGCCTCGACCTCACGGGGCGGCGGCTCCGCCCCGACGTCCGTGCCCGCCGAGACTGGCGCTGCGGTTTTTCGGAGCAGAGAGTGCTGCCCCGGCCCTGGGAGACCGGGATGAATTTGTGAGATTTCAAAATCCTCTTTCGGAGCGCGACGGACCGCCGCAGGCGCAAAGTCAGCGGCTACGAATCACCTGACCCAGCCGCGCCCTCTGGTTAGACTGCCGATGCAGGAGGGACTTGGGCGGCGGCACCGGCCGGACCAACGGCCCGCGTTTTCGCCCGCTGCCCTGCCTTGTCCCGCGCAAGGATGCTCATCCTATGGGAGAACTGACATGGACGGAAACGACGTCGATACCGGGGGGAAATGCCCGGTGATGCACGGCGGTCTGACCGAGAGCGGAACCTCGGTCACCAGCTGGTGGCCCAAGAGCCTGAACCTCGACATTCTGAGCCAGCACGATTTCAAGACCAACCCGATGGGGCCGGACTTCGACTACCGTGAAGAGCTGAAATCGCTCGACGTGGAAGCGCTGAAGGACGACCTGCGCGCCCTGATGAAGGACAGCCAGGAGTGGTGGCCCGCCGACTGGGGCTCCTACGTCGGCATGTTCGCCCGCGTCGCCTGGCACGCCGCTGGGTCTTACCGCCTCGCCGACGGCCGTGGCGGGGCTGGCACCGGCAACCAGCGCTTCGCGCCGCTTAACAGCTGGCCCGACAACGTCAACACCGACAAGGGCCGCCGCCTGCTGTGGCCGATCAAGAAGAAGTACGGCAACAAGATTTCCTGGGCCGACCTGATGATCCTCTCGGGGACCATCGCCTATGAGGTCGCGGGCCTGAAGACCTTCGGCTTCGCCTTTGGCCGCGAGGACATCTGGCACCCGGAAAAGGACGTCTACTGGGGGGCCGAGAAGGAATGGCTCGCGCCGTCAGATGGCCGCTACGGCGACGTGGCAGATCCGGCGACCATGGAGAACCCGCTCGCCGCGGTGCAAATGGGCCTGATCTACGTGAACCCCGAAGGCGTGAACGGCCAGCCCGACCCGCAGAAGACCGCCGAGCAGGTCCGTGAGACGTTCAAGCGCATGGCGATGGACGACGAGGAAACCGCGGCGCTCACCGCCGGCGGCCATACCATCGGCAAGTGCCACGGCAACGGCCTTGCGGAGAACCTCAGTCCCGACCCCGAGGATGCCGGCCCCGAGTACCAGGGCATCGGCTGGATGAACACCAAGGGCCGTGGCATCGGCCGCGACACGATGGTGTCGGGCATCGAAGGCGCCTGGACCTCCAATCCCACCCAGTGGGACATGGGCTGGTTCGACATGCTCTTCGGCCACGAGTGGGAGCTGAAGAAATCCCCCGCCGGGGCCTGGCAGTGGATGCCGGTGGACATCAGGCCAGAGGACATGCCCGCCGACGTCGAGGATCCCTCGATCAAATGCATGCCGATCATGACCGATGCCGACATGGCGATGAAGGTCGACCCGATCTACAACGCGATCTGCCAGAAGTTCATGGCCGATCCGGAGTATTTCGCGGACACCTTCGCCCGCGCCTGGTTCAAGCTGACCCACCGCGATCTCGGGCCGAAAGCGCGCTACATCGGCCCCGACGTGCCAGCCGAGGATCTCATCTGGCAGGACCCGATCCCCGCAGGTGCCACAGGTTACGACGTGGCCGCGGTAAGGGCGAAGATCGCGGCTGCCGGGCTCACGGATGCCGAGATGATCTCCACCGCCTGGGACAGCGCCCGCACCTTCCGCGGCTCGGACATGCGCGGCGGCGCCAATGGCGCGCGCATCCGTCTTGCCCCGCAGAAGGACTGGGAGGGCAACGAGCCCGACCGCCTGGCCCGTGTGCTGTCGGCGCTCGAGCCGATCGCCGCCGAGACCGGCGCCTCGATCGCCGACGTGATCGTGCTGGCAGGCAACCTCGGGGTCGAGCGGGCAGCCAAGTCCGCGGGCGTGGAGCTGGAATTGCCCTTTGCACCGGGCCGCGGTGACGCCACCGACGAGATGACCGACGCAGGCAGCTTCGATCCGCTCGAGCCGCTGGCCGATGGCTTCCGCAACTGGCTCAAGCAGGACTACGCGGTCTCGGCCGAGGAGCTGATGCTCGACCGCGCACAGCTCATGGGGCTGACCGCCCCCGAGATGGTGGTGCTCTTCGGCGGCATGCGGGCCATGGGCACCAACCACGGCGGCACCAAGCACGGCGTCTTCACCGACCGAGAGGGCGCGCTGACCAATGACGTCTTCGTCAACCTCGTGGACATGGGCTACACTTGGGTGCCCGTGAGCGGCGGCCTTTACGAGATCCGCGATCGCAAGACCAGAGAGGTCAAATGGACCGCGACGCGGATGGACCTGGTGTTCGGCTCGAACTCGATCCTGCGCGCCTACGCCGAGGTCTATGCCCAGGACGACAACGCTGGCAAGTTCGTTGCCGACTTCGCCAAGGCCTGGACCAAGGTGATGAACGCAGACCGCTTCGACCTGAAGTGAGGCCGCGCGGAAGTTGAGGAAAGGCCCGCACGTGACAGATGTGCGGGCCTTTTTGCCATCCAGCTCAGAACGGAAAGCCGCCGCCCTTGCGTCCTGGCAGACGTATCCCGAAGAGAGCCGCAGGCCGGGGTCAGAGCCCCTTTTTTTAAAGATGGCGGAGCCCGCGCATCGCCGTGGTAGGTGTCAGCCCTGACCCGCCCGTGCCTTGAGCCGGTGCAGAACCTCCTCGCCAACGGTTTCACCCTCGAAGCGATGCCAGCGCTCCAGCAGCGGCTGGCCCGAGTTGCGGCAATGGTGCGCCATGGCGGCGCGCGCCGCCCCGGCATCGCGCGCGACCAGGGCGTCGACGATGGCGACATGCTCGTCGCGGGAGAAGCGCGCGATGTCCTCGGCGTTCTGGCGGTTGTTGAGGCGCGTCCATTCCGGGTAGCGCTGGCGGGCGTGCCAGAAATCCTCGACCATCGTGACAAAAAGCGAATTGCCGGTGGAGCGCGCGATGACGAGGTGGAACTCGCGGTCATGCGCCTCGATCCGGTCGAAGGGCAGGCGGGTGTCGCACATGCCCTCGATGCAGCGGGTCAGCTGCGCGATTTGCCCGGGGGTCACGGTGCTGGCGGCGATGGCGGCGATCTCGGGCTCGATGACGAAGCGCGCCTCGACCAGTTCAAAGAACCCGGGCAGGCCCGGTGTCTCGGGGTGCGTCTCATCCTGCGCCATGGGCAGCGGGTCGGCCACGAAGGCGCCGGCGCCGTAGCGGGTGACGACATAGCCCATCAGTTCGAGCGCGATCATCGCCTCGCGCACCGTCGTCCGGCTGACCCCGAGTTGGGCAACCAGATCCTTGTCCGCGGGCATCTTGGTGCCGGAGGCGAAGTCGCCGGCGCGGATGCGCGCGGCGATCTCCTCGGCCACCAGCCGATATCGCGGGGTCTGGACGATCGGGGTCAGCATGGCGGGTCTCGGTCGTGGCCTCAGGCGGGGGTTTTGGCTTTCGGAAGGTCATCTTCCATGTAGTAGCGCACGTTCTCCTCGAAGCTCGCATCCGCTTCAAGCCCCAGCGCGAGGGCCTTGTCGAAACGGTAATCGTAGCGCCAGCCGCGCACGATGTCGGCGATCTCGGGTTGCTCCTCCCATTTGATCAGCTTCGCCGGCTCCGGCCCGGCCACGGCGGTGAGCGCATCGATCATCTGGCGGATGGACAGGCGCTGGCCGGGCATGGTCATGCAGCGCTGCATCCCCAGATCCTCGGCGTCGAGCTCGGCGCCCTTGATGAGGTTTTCGACGCACCGCTTTGGCGAGAGGTAGAAATGCTCCTGGCCCTCGTCCACCGGACAGATCGCCGGCTCGCCGTTCAGCGGCTCGCGGATAATCGATGACATGAAGGAGGAGGCCGCGCGGTTCGGCTTGCCCGGGCGCACCGAGATGGTCGGCAGGCGGAAGCCCCGGCCGTCGACGTAGCCCTTGCGCGAGTAGTCGTTGAGCAGCAGCTCACCGATCGCCTTCTGCATACCGTAGGAGGTCTGCGGGTTGGGGATGGTGTGATCGGTGATCGGGTCGGGCACCTCGCCGCCGAAGACCGCCAGCGAGGAGGTGAAGACCACCACCGGGCAGGTGCCGAGCGCGCGGCAGCGTTCCAGAACGTTGAGCGTGCCGTCGAGGTTGACCTTCATGCCGGCCTCGAAATCTGCCTCGGCGTGGGACGAGACGACGGCGGCGAAGTGGAAGATCACGTCGGTGTCGTCGTCGATGAGCGCGTCGATCGAGGCGCGGTCGGTGATGTCGCAGGCGCGGGTCTCGACGGGGAAGGGGGCCTCGAGGGGCTCGGGCGCGGCGATGTCGGCCAGCGTCAGCTTGTCGATGGGCGCGTCGCGCAGGTTGCCGCGGGTGGCGAGGCTTTGGGCGACCTTGCGGCCGATGAAGCCGCCGCCGCCGATGATCAGAACGTTCATCCCGTGTGTCTTTCCGTATCTCTGGGGTGGGAGCGGGCGGCGCCGTGGGGCCGCCCGCCTAGGGGTGCCGTTGCGGGCTCAGTTCGCGCTGTCCTGGCCGAGGCCGATGCGCTTGAGGAAGGTCTTGTGGCTCTCCACCATCGCCTTGGCTTCCGGGGTTTTCTCGGCCCAGACATCCCAACGGCTGATCGCGGCCTCGCGGAAGGCGGCGCGGTCCTCGGCGGACCAGTCGTAGATCGTCACGCCCTTCTCGGGCAGCTCGGTCAGCGCCTCGCCGTTCTGCACGATGGTGCGCATCATCAGGTTCATGGCGAGCGTGTCCATCGCCGCCTTCAGGATTTCCTGCTGCGCCGGCTCAAGTCCGTCCCAGACGGTCTTGTTGCAGGCAAGGTGATCCGAGCTCATCGAGTGGAAGCCGGGGAAGGTGGTGTGCTTGGCGATGTCATAGATGCCGAGACCGACGTTGTTGGCCAGCGTCGAGGCGTCGGCGCCGTCGATAATGCCGGTTTCCAGCGCGGTGAAGATCTCGGTGAAGTCCATCACGACGGGGGTCGCGCCCAGCTCGGCGAAGATCTCCGATTCCATGCCGGGCGGCGAGCGGAACTTCCAGCCCTTCAGATCCTCGATCCCGGCGAGGGGCGCGGTCGAGTTCATCGACTCCTGCCCGCCCAGATAGGCGCCAACGAATTCCATGCCGTTGGCATTGTAGAGCTCGTTGATTGCCTCGCGACCGCCTCCCTGCGAGATCCAGCTCAGGTACTGCAGGGGCGTGTCGTAGCCCCCCATCGTGTCGGCGACGAATTGAAAGGCCGGGTTGAGGCCGGTCTGGTAGCTGGCGTTGGTCATGTCGCAGTCAAGGATGCCCGTGGCGGCTGCGCCGAAGGTTTCGGCCGAAGCGACAACGGCGGAACTGTAGAACATCTCGATATCGAGCGAGCCGCCCGACATGGTCTCGACCTGATCGACGAAATCGCGCACGAGCTGGCCCGAGACCGATTCCGGCGATTGATGGGTCTGGATGCGCAGCGTGGTCTGAGCGTTCGCGGCACCGGCGAGCAGCGTCGCGCCAGCCAGAACGGCGACAAGTGTCTTGGACATGAGGTTCCTCCCTTTAAATCGTCCTCCGACTCCATCGGTAGCAAGACAATCGCCAGATTGCCAGACAATCCGACAATGCGCGCACTGACTTTGCGGAGACATGCCGGTCGCACCCGCCGTTCACGGGCTCGTAGGGGGCGGCCCAGAATACTTGACTGTAACAGTCAACCATCCTAGGCAGGTGCGAACTGCGTGCCCTGCCGCAGAGCCACGGAACCCGCGGGTCCGAGCCAGCCCATCGACATTTCACGCGGCAAGCCCGCGTCTTCAAAGGAGGACTTCCATGTCCCTTGTCACGGCACTTCGTTCCGGCGTCTGCGGGATCGCGCTTTCCACCCTGATCGCCGGCGCCGCGCTCTGTGATCCCTTCGCCGGGCTCGCCAAGGGCTTCGACGGCCAGATGATCGCCGACGGTCTCAACCGCGCCCCGATCACCGCGGGCAGCACCGCAGAGGTGCGCGGAAAGGGCTTCCTGCCAGGCCAGAGCGTCACCTTGCGTCAAAACGGCACGGTGCTGAACGCGGAGGCCCCGGTGATCGCCGACGGCGAGGGCGCGTTCCGCACCGAGGTCAGCATCCCCGAGGGCGCTGAGCCGGGCCTCTACCCGGTGGTCGCCGAGATCGCCGATCCGGCCTATGCGATGACTTTCGATCTCAAGATCTCTCCGGTGCTGCCCGACAGCGGCGCGCTAGAGATCACCTCGCAGAAGCTGGCACCGGGTCTCTACCAGGTCGCCGCGGGGAATGATGCGCTTTACGTCACCTCGGCCGTCGGCCGCCCGCCGGTGACTCAGAGCAAGCTGATGAAGCTCGACCCGCAAACACTGGAAATCCTTGCCGAAGCCACGCCGCAGGACGCACCCGACGGCCCGGACGGGCGCGACGGCGGGGTCTTCGCGGTCTACGGCGTGGGCGTCGATGCACAGGGGCAGGTCTGGGTGACCAACACGCGGCAGAACACCGTCGCCGTCTACGCGGGAGAGGACCTGTCGCTGATCAAGCAGTTCGAGGCCGGTGCGGTGCCGCATCCCCGCGATGCTCTGGCGCATGACGGCAAGGTCTATGTCACCGCGACCTTCGAGCCGACGATCCACGTCTTCGACGCGGCAACGCTGGAGGAACTGGCGCCCATCGAACTGAGCTCGGGCAAGCGCGGCGCCGATTTCGCCACAGCGAGCATGCATATCGACGCGGCGAGTGGCACGCTCTACGTGGTCAGCCTCGAAACCGACGAGGTCGCCGTGGTCGATCTTGCGTCGGGCGAAGAGACCTCGGTCTACCCGCTGCCGCTGTCGAAGCGCACCATCGGGGTCGCATATGATGCCAAGACCCACCGCATCTTCACCGCCGGAGTGAACACCGACAACGTGTTGATCGTCGATGCCGCCACTGGCGAGACGCTGCACGACGTGCCGGTGGGCGCGGGGCCGCTGAACATCGCCTTCGACACGGTGAACGATCTGGCGTGGGTTGCGGTGCGCGGCTCGGATTCGCTGGTCGCCGTTTCGCCCGACGGCGAGGTCGTGGCGAAGGCGCAAATCGGCAGCTTCCCCAACCACCTGATCGCCGCGGCGGACGGCGGTGTCTTCGTGGTCAACAAGAGCAAGGGTCAAGAGGATGCCACCGGCGATCACATCAGCCGCGTGACGCTGAAGCCCTGAGGGCAGGGCCCCTTCAAGAAGGGAACCGGCAGCGCTTCGGCGCTGCCGTCTTTCGTCTGGCGGGGCCGCTCAGCCCGTCCGCACCCGCCGTGCCCAAAGGTGGGTGAAGAGCATGATGACCAGCCAGCCCACCAGCAGCAGCGGTTGCCCCGCAAAGGCCAGCGGCAGCACTGCGAGCCCGTAGAAGATCGGAATCAGGTCCGAGCTCGACCAGCCGTCACGCAGCAGGTCCGGCAGCAACCCCGCCGCGCTGCCGAAGAGACCGGCCACCAGCGTCGCAAGCACCGAGCCGATGAACCCAAGGATGAAGCCGCCGAGGCCGCTGCGTCCGAACATCCCGGCTAGAAGCCAGCCCGAGAGCGCGCCGCCGAGCGCCATTGCCAGCAGGTAGCGGAGCATCAGCCCCTTGGGCAGGTCGGCCCAGGTGACACCCCCCCTGGCGATCGCATCCTCTGCCATGAAGGCGGCGATCAGCAGCACCCCGATCAGGGCCATCATCAGGGTCGTCACGTATCTGGGTGATCGTTGGCGCCGTGCCATGGCAAAATCCTCACCTTGTCAAAAGTCGTGGTCGAATATCTTGGTCGAATGCCCTTGAGCGCCGGTCTGCGCTGCACCGCGGAGCGCGCGGCGATGAATCCGCTGTGAGCCTAGCACAGCGAATCCCGTCCGTCGCCCCCGCCGATCACCCTCATCGCATTGGCAGGTCTTGGCAAATCTGCGCCTACGCCGCGCCCGCCCGGCTTGCCCGGTCCGGGGGCTTGCGCCATCATGCCGACGACCCTTGCCCCCCTTTGCGAACGCGGGGCGGCAGCCGCAGGGGCCGTGTCAGGCAATGCGGCAGAGCCCGGAAGGAGACGCGACATGCGCATTTTTCGACCCCTTGTCCGCCAGGTCCTCAGACCCGCGGGAATGATTGCCCTGCTTGCCAGCCTCGGAGGGATGCCCGCCATGGCCGAAACCGTCGATCTGCCCGTCGTGGTGCGCCTTGCCGAGGGAGCAAGCCTGCCACACGAGGCGCTGCTCGAGGTGGAACTGCTCGACGTCTCTCGCGCCGACGCACCGGCCACTGTGCTTTCGGCGCACCGCTATCGCATCGAGATGCTGCCGGCGATCGTCAAGCTGCCCTACGATGAGGCGCAGATAGACACCCGGATGAGCTACGTGGTCGCGGGCAAGGTCCGCGAGGGCGACACCGTGCTGCTGCGCACCACCACCGCCTTTCCGGCGATCACCCGCGACGCGCCGGCGCGTCCCGAGATCGTGCTTGAGCAGATGGCAGCGGCGCCGGTCGCCGACATGCCCCGCATCACCGGCATCGCATGGGCCGCCTTCGAGATCGGCGGCCGCATGCTGGTGACCGAGGATCCGCCCAGCATGGCCTTCAACGACGATGGCGCCTTTTCTATGTACGGGGGCTGCAACCGCTTCACGGGTCGGGCCGAGATCGGCGACGGCACGCTCAGCATCCTGCAACCGCTCGCGGGAACGCGCCGGGCCTGCCCCGAGCCGCGCATGAAGCTCGATCAGGACATGGTCGCGGCGCTCGAGCAGACCACCGGCTACGTGCGCAACGGCAAGAACCTGAGCCTCACCAATGCGGCGGGCGTCACGGTCCTGCGCCTGACCGAACGCCCAGAGTAGGGCGCGCGGCTCGCTACCTCCATCGTCCAAAGCTCCGTCCGCGGGCAAAAAACCGTGGCTCCGTTGCGTCAATTTCGCCGCGGGGCCTCAAAGCGTCGCCGGGGCTTCCTATATCTGCGGGACCGGCCGATCCGCGCTGACTTCTCCCGACCTATCTGTCCGGGAGGCGCCGATCCGCCCCGAGGAGGCCGAAGACAGACCTGCATGGAAAAACTCACCCTGACCGAGCGCCCGACGTGGCGCGAGAAGGCCGAGGAGCTCGGCTTCACCTTTGCCGACATGCATGGCGAGCCCTATTGGGACGAAACCTCGGCCTATCGCTTCAGCCTGCGCGAGATCGAGGATGACCTCGAGGACCCGGCGACCGAACTGCACGAGATGTGCCGCGCGGCGGTGGCAGAGATCGTCCAGAGCGAGGACCTGATGACCCGGCTCGGCGTTCCGCACGCGCACTGGGACCTCGTGGCCGAAAGCTGGCAGCGCGGCGACCCCGAGATCTACGGACGCTTCGATTTTGCCTATGACGGGCAGGGGCCCGCGAAACTGCTCGAATACAACGCCGACACGCCCACGTCACTTTACGAGAGCGCCTCGTTCCAGTGGCTCTGGCTCGAAGACCAGATCGCGGCCGGCGTGCTGCGCGAGGGCGACGACCAGTTCAACGGCATTCACGAGGCGCTGGTCGAGCGCTTCCGCGCGTTGTTCGCCCCCGGCACGGACCTCCACTTTGCCGCCGCCGCCGACAGCCCCGAGGATTACGGCACGGTCGAGACAATGGCCTGGGCCGCGCGCGAGGCTGATCTCGGCGCGCATTACAGCGATCTGGAAAAGCTCGGCATCAGCACCGACGGGCAGTTCATCGATTCCGAGGACCGGGTGATCGGCACGCTCTTCAAGCTCTACCCCTGGGAAGATCTGCTGCGCGACGATTACGCCGACCACCTGCGAACCGCGGGTTGCCTGATGCTTGAGCCTGTCTGGAAGGCGGTACTGTCGAACAAGGGCCTGCTGCCGGTGCTCTGGCGGATGTTCGAGGGCCACCCGAACCTGCTGCCGGCGTTTTTCGAGGACGAGGTGGTCGAAGCGCTGGCCGGGCGCGAGTCCGGCCCCGAAGCGTTTCAACGCGCATCGGATGTCTTTGCGCAAGGCCATGTCAGCAAGCCCATCTTCTCGCGCGAAGGCGCCTCGGTGCGTATCTTCGAGCAGGGAAAGCTGCTGGAATCCGCGCCCGATGCGGGCTACGAGGAACATCCGCGCGTGGTGCAGGCCTATCAGCCACTGCCGATCTTCGAAGGCTTCCGGCCGGTGGTCGGCGCCTGGATGGTCGGCGCGAGCTGCGCCGGGATCGGCATGCGCGAGGATCGCGCCCGGATCACGCAGGACCTGTCGCGGTTCAAGCCGCATTTCATCCGCGACTGACGCGCGGCCAGAGGGAGACCAAGATGCGTAAACGTTCCAGAACCGTCGCGCTGGCGATTGTCGGCGCCGCGTCCTTCACCCTCGCGGGCTGCCGCGAAGAGCAGGTCGACGCGCAGGCCTTTCCCGACCTCGAGAGCTGCCGCAGCGCCGCGCTCACCGGCGGCTTGTTTTCAGCGCAGGACTGCGACGCCGCATTTTCCGAGGCCGAGACGCTGCATGTGGAATCCGCACCGCGCTACGACAGCCTACAGGTCTGCGAGGAACAGCACGGCGAAGGCGCCTGCGGCAGCGAGGCGCAGCAGGTGCAGGGCGGCTCGGGTGGCATCTTCATGCCGCTGCTGGCGGGTTATCTGATCGGCAACATGCTGGGCGGGCGCTCGGGGATGGCCGCGGCGCAACCGCTTTACCGCACGCCCGACGGACGCTTCACCAATGCCACCGGCGCCAGCACCTACTCGAGCAACTCCGGCCGCGCCAAGCTCGGCACCAGCATGTTCTCGAAACCGCCGGCGACGGTCGGCAAGCCGCCGATGTCCCGCGCCACCGTGGCCTCGCGTGGCGGTTTCGGCCGGACCGGCGCAGCCCGCGGCACCTTCGGCGGCTGAGGGCCGACCGAGGCGGAAATCCAGCCCACGCACAACTCCACGCTGAGAGACCTACGCCGGGCGCACAGCGCCGTCCGCATTTAGGGTTAGGTAACTTCCCCGAGGTTATGCTAAGGGTAACTTTCTGCCCCCACGTTGGTTTCCGTGACATTTCCGCTCGGGCAGGGAGATGGCTGTTGGGTTTCTTTGTGTCATTCATGCTGCTGGGCACCGTTTCTGGAAGGTGCCTGGAGAGGGAGGAGCATGAACCAGAAGAAGAACGAGACTGACACGGAACGGGCCGTCGCCTCGGGGGGCGGTTTCGTGATTGCAGCGCTTTCGGGAAGCATCGGCGTGCTCGCCGGTTTCGTGCTCTGGGGCGCTGGAGCGCACCCGTTGATCGTGCTCGCGGCCTATCTGATGGCACCCGCCGCGATGATCCTCGCACTTTTCCTGCTGTCTCTGCACCGATCCAGCGCAAGGCACCCGCGCTCGGAAACCGAGCCGATGCCAGTAACCCCCGGACAGGAACGCCGCCAAACCTGACCACGCGCGTCCGAAGTGAGGTGCAAGTGCTTTGCCGTCTGCCAGGAAAACGGATCCGGCCGCACTTGCGGTCGCGTGACGCATGGTTCTTCGAATGAACGCGCAGGCGCCAACTCCCAGCGTGTCCCTCGGTCCAGAACACTTTGAACCATTATTAAACAATTATTACCATAATGCTCATTATGCGATCTGTTTAGGTGGCGTGGGCACATTCTAAACTGGGTTGCGACAAATCCCCTATCTTGCTGGAAAGCAAGGAGAACGGACGATGGCGCACAAAGAGCTGGATCTGCGTGAGCGGCGCAGGATCGAAGACCTGCTGAACGCAAAGCTGCCGGTCAGCAGGGTTGCCGCAGAGATCGGTCGGCATCGTTCGACCGTCTACCGCGAGATCAAGCGCAATGCCTTTTCTGCAGACACTGAAGAGGTCGCCTATCTCGATGGCTACTATGGGATGGTCGCGCAGCGCAAAGCTTCCGATCGCCGCGCCCGACGGCGGAAGTTGATCCGGCTGTCCGAGCTGCGCGCGGCGGTGGTCGACCGCCTCAAGGCGGGATGGTCGCCTGAGCAGATCGCCGGACGGCTACGTTTCGAAGGTCTGTCCGTGACCGTCAGCCACGAGACCATCTACGCTCATATCTATGGCCCCGAGGGTCGAGCCGAAGAGTTGGCGCGACATCTGCCCAGCCGGCGCAAGAAACGCAGGCCCCGGCATGCACGGCGGTCCCGCAACCAGGTCTTCCCGCCCGAACGCTCGATCCACCAGCGACCCGAGTACGTCAAAACACGGGAAACATTCGGAGAATGGGAAGGTGATCTGATGATCTTCGAGCGTGCGCAAGGTTCGATGAACGTCGCAACGCTGGTCGAACGAAAAACCCGCTTCGCGGTCTTGTTCCGCAACAACGATCGCAGCTCCACGCACTTCATGAACAGCTTGATGAACGTGCTGACGCCACTGCCCCAGGTGGCGCGCAAGTCGATCACCTTCGACCGCGGGTTCGAGTTTCGCGACTGGAGAAAGCTCGAAGCCGGCATCGGGACAACCGCCTGGTTCTGCGACCCTCAGGCGCCCTGGCAGAAAGGCTCGGTGGAAAACCTGAACGGACGTGCCCGCCGCGTCCTGCCGCGCGATACGCCTCTCGCATCGCTTTCGACGCCCAAGATGAAGGAGATCAGCGAGAGACTGAATACGACACCACGCAAATGCCTCGGATGGCGCACGCCGACGGAAGCCTTCAGAGAGGAAATGGCGAAACTGAGATAGCGGAGCCTGTCGCAACGACCCTTGAGCCCACAGTGGGTGGATTCACAAACGAAGTGCAAATTCTGTATCAAAACAGAAGTTTGCATGGAGGATGTGGGATGCGTCGGTGTTGCCTTCAGCTGAGTTTCGAGGATCGGATCAAGATTGCCACGTGGCGTTCTCTGCAAGTGGCGCTATTTGATCGTCCAGACCCCACGCCCGAGTTCCAGATGAGTCCAGTCCCCCCAGAGGATCCGCACCTTCCGCCGCGCAGCCGGCTCCGGTTCGCCTGGCTGGCGCTTGGCGGACTCGCGCTCTGCGCCGGCGTCATCGGGATCGTTCTTCCGCTTCTGCCGACGACGCCCTTCGTGATCCTCGCCGCCTTTGCCTTTTCCAAGAGCTCGCCGCGGCTGCATCGCTTTCTCGCCGAGCATCCGCGCTTCGGCCCGATGATCGCGGACTGGAGCGCGCATGGCGCCATTGCGCCGCGCTACAAAGCCTTGGCGGTGAGCATGATGCTGGCGGCGCTGGCGCTCAGCCTCTGGCTCGCGGTCCCGCAGCGCGTTCTGCTTCTCCAGCTGATCTGCATGGGCGGCGCCGCGTCCTTCGTGCTCAGCCGGCCAAACGGCCCGCGGTGACACCGCGTCGCGCCACAGGCGACGTCCGGTCCGGCGAGGTCACATTTTTCAATTGAACGACGTTCAATTGATGGGCTATGGCGGAAACACCCCAGCTTCGGATCCATATCCATGTGCGACACGGCCCCGCATATCCTGCGCTCGACCATCCGCCCGCGGTGCGGGTCGGCGACGGCTGCGCTGTGAACGGCGTTGCCGACAGCGGAGCCCCCGCGCCCGCCAAGGCACCCCGCGGGCGCGCCGCCGCGATCGGCCTGACCCGTGCGCAAATTGTCGAGGCCGCGATCGCGCAGATCGACGCGCGAGGACTTTCGGCCTTCTCGCTGCGCGAACTGGCGCGCGGGCTCGGCGTCTCTCCGGCGGTGATCTATTGGCATGTCGGCGGCGCCAAGGAAGACCTCTTCGCCGCGATCGCTGCGACGATCACCGGCGGTCTCGTCGCTGCGCAGGACCCTGGCGCGCCCTGGACCGAACGGCTCAGGCAGGTCTTTCACGCCTATCGCGCCGCGGTCCACCGGCACCCGAATATCTCGCCGCTGCTCGGGGCACAGATGATGTCCAACGGCGATTCCAGCCTCGAGTGGATCGAGACCGTGCTCCGGGCGCTGGCCGACGGCGGATTTCATGGCACGGACCTGCGCGACGCCTTCAACGCGCTGATCGGCGGGCTCTGCGGTTTCGTGACCATGGAGCTGGCGCCCGGCCCGGCATCGGAGGACGATGCCTGGGAACGGCGGGTCGCCGAGCGCCTGGCCGCGATCGATGCCGAGGCCTATCCGCTGACCCATTCTGCGCTGCCCCAACTCGCCAACCGCATCTTCGTGCTGCGTTGGCAGAACGGCGCGCGGGTCTGCTATGACCAGAGCTTTTCCGCGCTGCTCGAATTGTTGATTGACGGGCTCGCCCGCCGCGCGTCCCGACCTGCAGACCCCGCACTTTCGGAGCCCTCGCATGGCTGAAATCCTCGTCCTCGGAGCCGGCATGGTCGGCGTCTCCACCGCGCTCGCGCTGCAGGCCCGTGGCCACGCGGTGAGCCTTGTCGACCGCGGTGCGCCCGGCCGCGAGACCTCCTTCGGCAATGCCGGGATCATCCAGGCGGAGGCGGCAGAACCCTACGGGCTGCCGCGCGACCTCAGCACGCTTTGGTCCTTTGCCACCGGGCGCAGCAACGACGTGACATGGTCTCTGCGCGGCGTCACGCAGATGGCCCCGGCGCTCTGGTCATACTTCCTCAACTCCGCGCCGCGCCGCCACGCCGGGATTTCCCGCACCTATGCCCAACTCACGGCCCGCGCCACCCAGGACCACGCGCCGCTGATCGAGGCCGCAGGCGCAGGCAACATGGTTTCGCGCGAGGGCATGGTGCAGCTCTACCGAAACCGCGCCGCCTTCGAAGCGGATGCTGCCGATGCCGAGCGGCTCCAGCGCGACTACGGCGTCCGGCACCGGGTGCTGGCGGGCGCCGACTATCGCCGCGAGGACCCTGCCCTGCGCGCCGATCCCGCCGGGGTGATTCACTGGCCCGACAGCTGGAGCTGCAACGCGCCCGGCTGCCTGGTGCATGCCTATGCCAAGCTCTTTGCCAGCCGCGGCGGGCGGTTGCTTGAGGGCGACGCCTCCAGCCTTGTTCAATCTGGCGGCGGCTGGCGCGTGACCACGGTCGCCGAACGGGCCGAAGCCGAACACGCGGTGGTGGCGCTCGGCCCGTGGTCGCCCGCGCTGCTGCGCCGCTTCGGCTATCGCATCCCGATGATCTACAAGCGCGGCTATCACGGACATTACACAACCGTGCGCCCGCCGCTGCGGCCCATCGTCGACATGGACAACGGGGTGGTTGCGGGTCAGATGCAGGCCGGGCTGCGGATCGCCACCGGTGCCGCACTGGTTTCCCGCACCGCGCCCGCCGACCTGCGGCAGCTCGACCGCGGCCGCGCCGCTCTGTCGGACATGCTCGAGATCGGTGACCGCATCGCCGAGCCGCAATGGACCGGCACCCGTCCGTGCCTTCCGGGCATGCTGCCGCTGGCTGGCGCCGCGCCGCGCCACAAGGGGTTGTGGTTCCATTTCGGCCATGGCCACCAAGGCTTCACCCTCGGCCCGACCACTGCGAACCTGCTTGCCGCCGCGCTGGAGGGCGAGGAAAGCGATCTCTCCCGCGCCCTTGCGCCGGGCCGCGGGCTCTGACCGCCCTGCCCCGTCTCGCCTCCCATAAGACGACGCCCCGCTGGAGACCAACGCCATGAAGCTCAAATCCCCGATCTCGCTCTATGATGCGCAAGGCATCGCCTTCGGCATCCTCATGGCCAGCCTCAGCGTGGTATTCCTCAAGGCTGCCGGGTTGATCACCGGCCAGACCGCCGGGGCCTCGGTGCTGCTCTCCTATGTGATGCCGCTCGATTTCGGGGTGATCTTTCTGCTGGTGAGCCTGCCGTTTTTCTGGCTTTCGTGGAAACGCCGGGGCAAGGCCTTCACCCTGCGCACCATCGCCGCGGTCGTCGGCATCTCGGCCACCACGCCGCTGTTGCAGGCTTGGGTTTCCTTCGATCAACTGCCGCCGCTCGTCGCTGCGATCCTTGCCGGGGCGAGCGCGGGCGCCGGGCTGATCGCACTCTTTCGCCACAATGCCTCTGCCGGCGGGCTGGGCGTTCTGGCGCTGATCGTCGAGGAAAAGACCGGCTTCAAAACCGGTTGGTTCCAGATGAGCTTCGACGCCGTGATCTTCCTGGTCTCGTGCGTCGTGCTGCCGCTCGAGCTGGTGCTCTACTCCTTCGTTGGTGCCGCAGTGCTGAATGCGGTGATCGCCTGGAACTTCCGGATCCAGCAGACTGGCAACACGCCCGCCGGGGCGGCCAAAGCCGCTTAACTCTGCTCACCGTCCGGCGCGTCATCCGCCTGGGCCACCTCGTTCTTCACTTGTCCCCAGGTGACCAGGGTGAAGATCGCGGTGCCGCCCACCACGTTGCCCGCCAGAACCGGCAGGAAAAAGTCGAAGACCGCGCTGCCGATGCCGAGCGCGCCTTTCCAGACTAACAGGCCCGCCTCGACCGATCCGGCGATCACATGGGCAAAGCCGGCGACTGCCAACAGCCAGGTCATCGCCAGCACGATCACCAGCGACTCGCCGCGTGCGCCGGGCATCACCCAGACCAGCGCGGCGATCAGCACACCGGCGGGCATCGCGCGCATGAAGTTGCCACCCGCCGAACCCTCCACCCCGTGGCGGGCCACTGCCAGAAGATTCTCGCTCAACTCTGGCGGAAGCACCCCCGGAAGCAGCAGGAAACCCGAGGCGATCACCGCCCCCAGCACGTTGGCCGAGAGCACGATCGCCCAGAGCCGGACCATCTTGCGCAGGCAAGTCGCCGAGCGCTGCGCCACCACGGGCATGACGGTGGTGATGGTGTTCTCGGTGAAGAGCTGCATCCGTCCGTAGATCACCACGATGAAGCCGAGCGAATAGCCCAGGCTCTCGACCAGTACTGTCCAGCGGGCCTCGGGCAGGTAGGTCAGAAGAACCGCCTGGGCGATCACCGAGAGGCTGATCAGGATTCCCGCCGCCAGCCCCGACCAGATCAGCGACACCGAGGGGCGGTTCAACTCCTCCTCGCCGTCGCGGCGGACGACCTCGTAAATCAGCCGGGCCGAGAGCCGCGACGCGCTGTCGACCGACCGCTCCTCGGCAGGCCGGTGGACGGTTTCGCTGCTGCTGAAGCTGGGGCTGGAGGGGCTGCCGAGGTTATTCATCCCATCGGAACCGTCCAGAGCCGCAGGAGTTCCCGAAAAAGCAACCGTCCTGCGCCCGATCTTCTCATGCGCCGCGTGGTGATAGCCTATTCTTATCAAAAATCAAAATAAATCTGATTTCCCTCTATCGCTTTTGATCTTTAGACCAAAGGTGCGCGGTGTCTGACAACCCCACGACCCCAGGGTCGAGGGCGCAGAGGCCCCGCACCAAAGAACCCAACGCAGCGAAGGCCGGAGCCAACGATGGACGGAAATGATGTGAAACCCTCGGGCGGATGCCCGGTGATGCACGGCGGTCAAACCTCGACCGCCACCTCGGTGACCAGCTGGTGGCCGAACGCACTGAACCTCGACATCCTGCACCAGCACGATGGCAAGACGAAGCCCTTCGCCCCGGACTTCGACTACCGTGAAGAGCTGAAATCGCTCGACGTGGAGGCGCTGAAGGACGACCTGCGCGCCCTGATGAAGGACAGCCAGGAGTGGTGGCCCGCCGACTGGGGCTCCTACGTCGGCATGTTCGCCCGCGTCGCCTGGCACGCCGCTGGGTCTTACCGCCTCGCCGACGGCCGTGGCGGGGCTGGCACCGGCAACCAGCGCTTCGCGCCGCTGAACAGCTGGCCCGACAACGTCAATACTGACAAGGGCCGCCGCCTGCTGTGGCCGATCAAGAAGAAGTACGGCAACAAGATTTCCTGGGCCGACCTGATGATCCTCTCGGGGACCATCGCCTATGAGGTCGCCGGCCTGAAGACCTTCGGCTTCGCCTTTGGCCGCGAGGACATCTGGCACCCGGAAAAGGACGTCTACTGGGGCGCCGAGAAGGAATGGCTCGCGCCGTCAGATGGCCGCTACGGCGACCTGGCAGATCCGGCGACCATGGAGAACCCGCTCGCCGCGGTGCAAATGGGTCTGATCTACGTGAACCCCGAAGGGGTGAACGGCCAGCCCGACCCGATGCGCACCGCCGCGATGGTCCGCGAGACCTTTGCCCGCATGGCGATGAACGATGAGGAAACCGCGGCGCTGACCGCCGGTGGCCACACCATCGGCAAGGCGCATGGCAATGGCGATGCGGCGAACCTCTCCGAGGATCCCGAAGCCGCCGATGTGACCGCGCAGGGCATGGGCTGGATGAACACCAAGGGCCGTGGCATCGGCCGCGACACGATGGTGTCGGGCATCGAGGGCGCTTGGACCTCCAATCCCACCCAGTGGGACATGGGCTGGTTCGAACTGCTCTTCGGCTACGAGTGGGAACTGAAGAAATCCCCCGCCGGAGCCTGGCAGTGGATGCCCGTCGACATCCGCGAGGAAGACATGCCTGCCGACGTCGAGGATCCCTCGATCAAGTGCATGCCGATCATGACCGATGCCGACATGGCGATGAAGGTCGACCCGATCTACAATGCGATCTGCCAGAAGTTCATGGCCGATCCGGAGTATTTCGCTGACACCTTCGCCCGCGCCTGGTTCAAGCTGACCCACCGCGACATGGGTCCGAAGGTCCGCTACATCGGCCCCGACGTGCCCGCCGAGGATCTCATCTGGCAGGACCCTGTCCCCGCGGGGACAACCGGCTACGACATCGGTGGTCTCAAGGCGAAGATCGCGGCCTCGGGCCTGAGCGTGTCGGACCTCGTGTCAACCGCCTGGGACAGCGCCCGGACCTTCCGCGGCTCGGACATGCGCGGCGGCGCCAATGGCGCGCGCATCCGTCTTGCCCCACAGAAGGACTGGGAGGGCAACGAGCCCGACCGCCTGGCCCGTGTGCTGTCGGCGCTCGAACCGCTGGCGACGGCCGCCGGGGCAAGCCTCGCGGACACCATCGTGCTGGCTGGCAACGTCGGTGTGGAACTCGCCGCCAAGGCCGCGGGCCACGACATCTCGGTGCCCTTTGCACCCGGGCGCGGTGACGCCACCGACGAGATGACCGACGCAGGCAGCTTCGATCCGCTCGAGCCACTGGCCGACGGCTTCCGCAACTGGAAGAAGACGGACTACGCGGTCTCGTCGGAAGAGATGCTGCTCGACCGGGCACAGCTGCTGGGGCTCACGGCGAACGAGATGACCGTTCTTCTGGGCGGCATGCGGGCCATGGACACCAACCACGGCGGCAGCAAGCACGGCGTCTTCACGGCCCGCCCCGGCGCGCTGACCACGGACTACTTCGTCAACTTGACGGACATGGCCTATAGCTGGGTTCCGGCGGGCAAGGACCTCTACGAGATCCGCGATCGCAAGACCGGAGAAATCAAATGGACCGCGACCCGCGTCGACCTGGTGTTCGGCTCGAACTCGATCCTGCGCGCCTACGCCGAGATCTACGCCCAGGACGATGGCACCGAGACCTTCCTGGCGGCTTTCGTGAATGCCTGGACCAAGGTGATGAACGCCGATCGCTTCGACCTGAAGTGATCCGGCAGCCATTCTGAAACACCGGCCCGCACCTCTCCCCGAGGTGCGGGCCCTTCTGCTTTTGGCGCAGCGCGCCCTTATGGCCTGCGCGTGCATTTCCTGAGACGGCGGCAGGACGGGGAGCAGAGCCCTCCTCCTCTGCCCCGCTCCGAAGACGCGCGCTCAGGCCAACCCGTCTTCCAACACGCAGCTCTCCAGCAGCCGCCCCTCGAAGGGGTCGACCAAGCCCATGTCGCTCAGCCGCGGCCCGGGGTTGCAGACCAGAGACGCCCCGAAGAGCGCCTTGAACACCAGGTAGGGCGGCTGCCAGCCCACCAGCCCGTCGAGCGTCGCGCGCAGTGCGGCGAAGCTCTCGGCGACCTGTGCCAGCTTCGCGTCGCTGATCAGTCCGGCAATCGGCAGCGGCAGGCAGTGCAGCACCTTGCCGCGCGACGCCACCGCCACCCCGCCGCCGCAGTGGCGCAGTGCATTGGCCGCGGCGGCCATGTCCTCGGGACGGCGCCCGAAGACCGTCAGGTTGTGGCTGTCGTGCGACACCGTGGTGGCAAAGGCGCAGCGCCAGTCGCCCCAGTTTTCCAGGAAGGCGACCCGCATCGGCGTGCCGGCGCCATGACGGTTGACGATGCCCATGCGGATCATGTCCTCGGGCAGCACCAGGCGGCCGTCCTCGACCGCGACCCTGCGCTCGCCCCAGACCGGGAACCGCGGCTTCGAAAGCGTCGCAATGCGGGCGTGCGGACCCCTCGCAGGGACTTCGAAATCCCCGGCAGCCACGGGCGCAAGCCGCATGGTCTCGCGCAGCGCGGCCGGCACCGGCGCGGGCTCGGGTCGGGCGGTCAGCCGTCCGGCTTCTGCCACGAGCTGACCATTCGCGACAACTCCCTCGGCGCGCACCGCCTCGATGTCCGACAGCAGCACCAGGTCGGCGCGGCGGCCCGGCGCGACAAGGCCCAGGTCCGGCCGTCCGATCCGGCTTGCGGCGTTGAGCGTGGCAGCTCGATAGGCCCAGAGCGGCGGCAGGCCGCAATCGATCAGCAGTCGGATCACCCCGTCGAGCCCACCCTTGCGCAGCAGGTCGTCGGGGAAGATGTCGTCGGTGCAAAGGGTCACCGTCTGCGGCAGTTCGCCCAACCCGGTCAGCGCCTCGGCGAACTCGGGCAACAGGTGTTCATGCGAGCCGCGCAGCTCGATGGTGAACCCTGCCTCGAGCTTCGCCATCAGATCTGCGGCGCCGGTCAGCTCGTGGTCGGTCTCGACCCCGGCAGCGGCAAAGCCCGCAAGATCGCCGCCGGTGAGCCCCCGCGCGTGGCCGCAGACCCGTTTTCCCGCGTCGAGCCCGGCCTGCACGATCCCGGCAACGCGCGCGTCGCCCTCGAGCAGCGGGCGCATGGTCATCAGCTCGGCGGCGCCATGGGTGTCGCCGCGCGCCAGCCAGCGCGCGACGGTCTCGGGGGTGAAATCCCCGCCCGAGGCCTCGAAGCCCGGCGCCGAGGGCACGCAGGTCGGCACCAGCGGCAAGAGGCGCAACGGCAGGTCCTTTGCCGCCTCGCAGGCGTAGCCAATCCCCGCCTCACCCGACACATTGGCCAGCTCGTGCGGATCCCAGAGCGCCGTGGTCACCCCGCGCGGCACCACGGCGGCGGCATATTCTGCGGCGGTGATCATCGAGCTTTCGACGTGCATGTGGCTGTCGATGAACCCCGGCACGAGGGTCATGCCGCGTGCGCCGATGCGCGCTTTTGCCCTGCGCGCAGGGTCGGGTGCGTGTACGCTGGCGATGAGCGGGCCGGTGATGCCGACATCGGCCTTGCGCGCGCGCCCGGTGATCATGTCGAGCACGGTGCCGCCTTCGATCAGCAGGTCGAACGGCGCCTCGCCGCGCGCGGCCTGCACCGCGCGGGCGCGCAGCGCGGGGTCATTGAGATCGCTCGGAAAGGTCATGCCGCGCCTCCGGTCAAGGCGTCCAGACAGAGCCGCGCGACGTCTTCGAGCGGCGCTGTCGGCAGGCGGGTCAGCCCCTCGGGATCAGCGGTGAAGCGGGTGGCGCCATAGGTTTCGTCCTGCATTGTCGAGACGGTGAGGCTCTGACGTTCAAAGGCAAAGGCCTCGGGCCGCACCATGGCCAGCGCCGCAACGGGATCGTAGATCGCCATCCCTGCGCGCCCGCGCTTGAGACCGATGTCGAGGTAGCCGCCGAGCAGATCGGCGGTGAGCGGATCGGTCTGCGGCATGTCCTCGGGGCCAAAGGTGGCCTGACGGCAAATCATTAGGTCGATCACCTCGAGCGGCAGGCCGGCCCCGGCGACGATGGCGGCGGCCTCGGGATCGCAGAGCGCGTTGAACTCGGCCAGCGGCGAATGGTTGCCTGGCCCGTTGCTGCCGCCCATCCAGACAAGCCGGGTGATGCGGGCGGCGGCCTCGGGGAAGCGCTGCACCAGCAGCGCGATATTGGTCAGCGGCCCCAGCGCCAGTACCGGGCGCGGCCCGTCCTGCATCAGCCAGCCCGCCAGCGCCTCGATTGCATCGGCAGGCGGCCGCGGGCCGTCCACATCGGGCAGGAAACGGCCCCGGCTGTCCATGCCCTTCGCGCCGAGGATCGCCTGCGCGGTCTCGACCTCGCGGACCAGCGCCTTCTCGGCCCCGGCGTGCAGCGGGGCTTTGAGACCATAAGCCTCTGCCGCGCCGAGCGCGTTGGCGATGACCTGCGGCAGCGGCGTGTTGCCCGCGACAAGCGAGATACCCTCGACCGTCGCCCCATGGCGGCGCAAGAGCAGCAGCGCCCACAGGTCGTCGAAGCCGTAATCTGTGTCGACCCAGAGCCTCATGCCGCGAGGCCCCGCGCGGTCGAGAGCGGCAGGTCGAAGCGGATGGTCTCTCCCAGCGGCACCTCGGGCAGCGCGATGGCGGCATCGGCCTTGATCGGGCCGAGCGCGCTGTCGATGACATACTCGCGATGCGCCCCGGCGAAGCTGCAGGCGGCAACGCGGCCCTCATGCGGGCCGCTGCCCACGGTCACCGCGTCCGGACGCCAGGCAAGGATCGGGCTCTCCGGGCGGGCTTCCAGCGGCAGGCGACCGCTGTCGGTCACGACCTCGGTGCCCTCGACCCTGAAGATGTTCTCGAACCCCATGAACTCGGCGGCAAAGGCCGTGGCGGGCCGCGCATAGAGATCCGACGGCGTGCCAAGCTGCTCGATCTTGCCGTCCTTCATCAGCACGATGCGATCGGCCAGCGCCAGGGCCTCGGCCTGATCGTGCGTGACGAAGACCATGGTGATGCCGGTCTCTTTCTGCACCCGCTGCAGCTCGGTGCGCATCTCGAGCCGCAGCCGGGCGTCGAGGTTCGACAGCGGCTCGTCGAGCAGCAGCACCTTGGGGCGCATCACCAGCGAGCGCGCCAGCGCCACGCGCTGCTGCTGACCGCCCGACATCTCGGCGGGCTTGCGCTTCTCGAAGCCGGTGAGGCCGACGGTCGCCAGCCCTTCCTCGGTGCGCTGCTTGATTTCGGCCTCGGGCAACTTTTGCAGGCGCAACCCGAAGGCGACGTTCTCGAAGGCGCTGAGATGGGGGAACAGCGCGTAGCTCTGGAACACCAGCCCGATGCCGCGCTTGTTGGCGGGCACGCGGGTCACGTCGCGGCCGTCGATGGTGATGGTCCCGCCGGTGGGCGAGAGCAGCCCGGCGATGGCGCGCATGGTGGTGGTCTTGCCGCAGCCCGAGGGCCCGAGCAGCGCGATCAGCTCACCCTCGCGGATCGACAGATCGAGGTTCGGCACGGCGACCGACTTGCCGTAGCTGAGGGTGAGATCGGAGAGTTGGACGAAAGCGTCAGACATAGCGAGAGAATCCCAGCAGGCGTTCGGCGGTGAAGACGATGGCGAGCGACATGAAGGCAAGGAGCGCCGAAAGCGCGGCCACGGAGGGATCGAAGGTGATCTCCATGTAGGCGAGCATGTCGATGGGCAGGGTGCGGACGCCGGGACCCGACAGGAACAGCGAGACCGGCACCTGGTTGAAGGAGGTGACGAAGCCGAGGATGAAGGCGGCAAGCACCCCGCCCCGGATGTTGGGCAGTACCACCTTGGTGAAGGCCTGCAGCCGCGAGCAGCCGAGCAGGACGGCGGCCTCTTCCATGTCGGCGCGCAGGTTGTGCATCGACGAGGAGACCACGCGCACCGCATAGGGCAGCACCAGCGCAGTGTGTGCCATGAAGAGCGCCAACGTGACGGTGACACCCGTCGGCACCACCATGTAGCGCAGGAGCGCAAGGCCGACGATGATCCCCGGCACGATGATCGGGGCCGCGACGATGGTGCGCAGCGTCTCGGCGCCCGGCAGGTCGTAGCGGTTGAGCGCATAGGCCGCGGGCACCCCCAACAGCAGCGCCATGAACGTGCCGAAGACCGCCAGCGCCATCGACAGCGCAAAGGAGGCGCGGAAGCTCTCGACGGTGAAGACCTTGAGATACCATTTGAGGGTCAGCCCCTCGGGCGGGAAGGCCAGGTAGTCGGTGGCCGAGGCCCCGGCGAGGATGATGATCAGGAACGGTCCGATCAGGAAGGTCAGCGTGAGGCCCAGGATGGACCAGGTCGCAAGATGGCGCATGAGGTCAGCTCCGGGCGGTGGCGATGCGCTTCAGCAGCAGGTTCGCCGAGAAGGACATGACGATGAGGATCATGGCGATGACGCTGGCCGAGACGAAATCATTCGACACGTTGACCCGCTGGTAGAGCAGCGTTTCCAGCATCAGCACCTTCGAGCCGCCAAGGATCGCCGGGGTAATGTAGGCGGTGAGCGCGCCGGTGAAGACCAGCGTGCCGCCGATGACGAGCCCTTCCTTGGTTAGCGGCAGGATCACCTTGAAGAAGACGGCGATCCAGCTTGCGCCAAGCACCCGGGCAGCGGGGATAACGTCGCGCGGGATGTTCTCCATGGCCGACACCAGCGAGATGATCATCAGCGGCAGGAAGAGCTGCAAGAGGCCGAGGAAGACGGCGGTCTCGGTGAACAGCAGGCGCAGCGGCGTGTCCGACAGGCCCAGCCCGGTGATCGTCTCGTTGACGATGCCGGTGCGGCCGAGGATGACGATCCACGCATAGGTGCGGGCGACGGGCGAGATCATCAGCGGCAGGACCACCATGCCGAAGACCTTGCCGCGCGACTTGGGGCCGAGGTTGACGATGCAGAAAGCTGCGGCGTAGCCGATCACCGCCGCCGTCCCGGCCACCAGAACGCCCAGCTTCAGCGTACGCAGGAAGACCGTGCGGTTGAGCGGCGTCGAGAAGAAGTCGATGTAGCCCTGCAGCGACCAGCTTCCGCCGGAGCGGAAGGCCTCGGAGAGCAGGATGCCCACCGGCACGAGGAAGAGCAGCGTCGAGAAGATGGCGGCCGGAAGAGCCAGCGCCAGCCCTTCGCGCGTGTTGCGAAACATGGGTAGGGATCCCGTCTGTCTGGAGCGGTGTCAGGTGCCGGGGGCAACGGGGAGCGCGTCACCCCCGGCGGGGTGCTGGGACGGCAGGGGCCGCCCCGGCGGGGTTACTGGATCACCTCGGCGTTCCACTGCTCGACCCAGCCCTCGCGCTTGTCGAGCACTTCGGCGGCGGGCATGATGTTCAGCGCTTCGATGACGTCGGCGCCGTAGGTGAGGTTCTCGGCAGCTTCCGCGCTCAGTTCGACCTCCTTGTTGGCCGGGCTGTCGATCAGCATCTCGCCGATCTTGGTCTGCACCTCGGTCGAGAGCCAGTAGTCCATGAACTGGTAAGCGAGATCCTCGTTGCCGTTGCCCTTGGTCATGACCATCACGTTCATGCCGCCAGCTTGCCCCTCTTCGGGTTCGGCCCAGGCAAAGGGCAGACCCGCGTCCTTGAAGCTGCCCCAGGCGAAGCGGCCCACGGGGGCGGCGATGACTTCCTGCTGGTTCATCAGCTGCACCAGCTCGGACGAGCGCGAGAAGAAGGTGACGATGTCGTCGGAATGCGCGCCGATCTCGGAGATCACCGGCGCGAGGTCTCCCTCTTTGCCCATGGCCTTGCCCAGCATCATCAGCGTGAGCGGACCCTGGGTGGTGGTGATGTTGGGCAGCGCGACCTGGCCGGCCAGCTCTTCGCCCAGCAAATCGCCCCAGCTCTGGATGTCGACGAGGTCCGAACGGTAGACGATGGAGCTCGCGTAGAAGGTGTAGCCGACCGCCATGTGATCGCCGATCGGATCTTTGGCGCTGTCGTAGAGCTTGTCGAAGTTGCTCAGCTTGGCGCTGTCGAGCGGCTGGATGAGATCCTTGCGGGCCAGGGCGAGGGCGTCCTGCGTCGAGATGACAGCCATGTCGATCACCGGGTCCGCGGCGTTGGCCTCGATCTTCGCCATGCGCTCGACGCTGTTGCCGGTCTCGACGACCAGGTCGCAGCCGCAGATCGCCTCGAAGGGATCGTAGAGCGCTTCTTTGTATTCATCTTGGGCGAAGGAATAGACCGAGATGGTCAGGGTCTTGTCGCCGGCATGCGCCGCGGTGCCGAAGGCGCTGGCAAGCGCGAGGAGCGATAGGGTGGTCTTCATGGCAGTCTCTCCGTGTTGGTCGTGGTTGGGTGTCGGGGGGCGGCGGTGGAGCCGCGCGGTACCAGCCGCATGGGCACGGCGTGGCTCTCGGGGCGGGCGGCGCCGGCGATGAGACGGCTCAGCACCTCGAGCGCATGCTCGGCGATGGCGCTCACGTCCTGCGCGGTGGTGGTCAGCGCCGGGTGCATGGCGGTGGCGAAGGGCAGATCGTCGAAGCCGGTGAGGCTCACATCCCCGGGCACCGAGATCCCTGCGCGCGCGAGTTCCGACAAGGCGGCCAGCGCCAGCAGGTCCGAGGTCGCAAGGATCGCCGTGGCGCCCTGCCCCACGCGCTCGGGCAGCGTGGCGAGCCCGGCATCGCCCCAGACCGTCTCGATGCGGACGCTCGGGCCGAGCCCCTCGCCCATGCCGCGCAGGCGGTCCTGCTGAACGTCCGACACCCGGTCGCCGCCAAGCAGCACCACGTGGCTGTGCCCCAGCTCGCGGATATGCGTGCCGATAAGGGCGCCGCCGCCGACATGATCGGCCGAGACGGTGTTGCGCGGGTCGCGCGCGGTGTTGATCGTCACCATCGGCAGGCCGGGCGCCTCGGGCGAGGTGCCCTTCTGCGGCACGATCACCACGCCGTCGACCCCCCTCCCCACGAGCTGTTGCAGCGCCTCGGTCTGGCGCGCCTCGCTGCCGCGCGAGTCGGCGATGAGGATGCCGAGCCCGCGCGCCTCGGCAGCAATCGACAGATTCTGCGCGATGCGCGGGAAGAGCGGGTTGGTGAGGTCCGGCATCACCAGCCCGAGGATGCCGCTCTGGCCGGTCTTCAACGCACGCGCGGCGCGGCTCGGGCGGTAGCCAAGCGCCTCGGCGCGGGCCTGAATGCGTTCCGCCAGCTCCTTTGAAACCCGCCCCTTTCCGGTGAGCGCGTTCGAGACGGTGGCGGCCGAAACCCCGATGTCCTGTGCGATTTCCTTGATGCTGGCCATGCCGTTTCCTCTTTGGTGAAACGATTAATCAGTGGCTTTCGCACCCGTCAACCGACAATTAAACGTTTAATCAGACTCAAAGCGCTTCCGCTGGCAAGGCGCACAAAAAACATGCGGCAACACCCTCTAGACGGGTATTGGAATCATCGAGCACCCGCCATGAGGATAAAAGCCTCGGCAGCGCATGCCGCGCCGGTTGCGTCAAAGCGCCCTGCCCTTCGCCGCGAAATGGGCTGGTGCAGCGGGGCAAAAGCTTTCAAAATGAGAACGATACGCGGGGAGCCCACGCATCCATGAACAGCAGCGGGTTGCAGGTCGAGCACGAAGAATCAGGCTCCGGGCAGGTCATCCGCCTTTCGGGACCGCTGACGGTGCGCGAACTCGCGGGCCTGCAGGCGCAGTTGCTCGCGGCGCCGCCTGCCCCGGTCATCGACCTCACCCGGGTCACGCGGATCGACACCGCCGGGGCCTGGGCGCTGGCCACCTACGAAGGCCGGGTCGCGGCACAAGGCGGCGCGCTGCGCTATCGCGGCGCGAGCGAAGCCGCCGATCTGCTTTTGGCCACGGTACGCCGCGCCCTGCCGGTGCCCGAGCCCGCGCCCGCCACCCCGACAGGCCTTACGGCGCTTCTCGAGACGACGGGGCGCCGGGTCATAGGCGGGCTGCACTTCCTGCGCGGGCTGCTGGAATTTCTCGGAATGTTCCTCTCCGGGCTTTTCCGCGCGGTCATCCACCCGCGCGAGTTCCGCTTCACGGCGCTGGTCGCCCATTGCGACGATGTCGGCCTGCGGGCCGTGCCGATCGTGTCGCTCATGGCCTTCCTGATCGGCGTTGTTCTCGCGTTTCAGGGCGCGACCCAGCTGCGGCAGTTCGGGGCCGAGGTCTTCGTGGTCGATCTCATTGCGATCTCGGTGCTGCGCGAGTTGGGGATCCTGCTTACGGCGATCATCGTCGCGGGCCGCACCGCCTCGGCCTTTTGCGCCGCCATCGGCTCGATGAAGATGCGCCAGGAGATCGACGCTATGCGCACGCTCGGACTCGACCCGGTGACGGTGCTCTTCGTGCCGCGCATCCTCGCGCTGTTGCTGATGCTGCCGATCCTCGGGCTGATCGCGGATATCATGGGGCTCTTCGGTGGCGCGCTGATGTCCTGGATCGAGCTCGGGATCTCGCCCTCGATGTTCCGCACCCGGCTGATCTCTGACACCGACATCAGCAACGTCGTCGTGGGGCTCATCAAGGCGCCGGTCTTCGCGGTGATCATCGGCGTGGTTGGCTGCCACGCCGGGATGCAAGTCAAGGGCGACGCGGAATCGCTCGGGCGGCAGACCTCGAGCGCCGTGGTCACCGCCATCTTCGCGGTCATCGTCGCCGACGCCCTGTTCTCGATCTTCTTTGCCGAGGTGGGACTGTGAGCCCGGAACAGGACAAAGAGGTGCTCATCCGCGTGCGCGGGCTGCGCACCCAGTTCGGCACCCACGTGGTGCACGACGGTCTGGACCTTGACGTCTACCGGGGCGAGGTTCTGGGCGTGGTCGGCGGCTCGGGCACCGGCAAGTCGGTGCTGTTGCGTGCCATCACCGGGCTCGAGCGCCCGACCGCGGGCCGGATCGAGGCTTTCGGAACCGAGGTGCTGACCGCCTCGGCGGAAGACCGCGCTCGGCTCGACGACCACTGGGGGGTGATGTTCCAGGACGGGGCGCTTTTCTCCTCGCTCACCGTGCGCGAGAATGTCGAGGTGCCGTTGCGCCGCATCGCCGAGCTGACACCCGAGCTGCGGCGGGCGCTGGCGGATCTCAAGATCTCGCTCGTCGGCCTGCCTTACCGCGCAGGCGATGCCGCCCCGTCGGAGCTTTCGGGCGGGATGCGCAAGCGCGCCGGGCTGGCGCGGGCTTTGGCCCTCGACCCCGAGATCGTCTTCCTTGACGAGCCGACCGCCGGGCTCGATCCGATCGGCGCCTCGGCCTTCGATGAGTTGATCAACACACTAAGCGACGCGCTTGGACTGACCGTCTTTCTTGTCACCCATGATCTCGACACGCTCTATGCAACCTGCGACCGTATCGCGGTGCTGGCCGAGAAGCGGGTGCTCGCCACCGGCACGCTGCCCCAGATGCTGGAGGTCGATCACCCATGGGTGCAGGAATATTTCACCGGACCGAGAGCGCGGCTCGCGCGCGACGCGGTCTGGACCGACACCAAGACCGAGGCTGACTGACCATGGAAACCCGCGCCAACTACGTGCTTGTCGGAGCCTTCGCCATCGCGGGCTTTGTCGGGCTGCTCGGCTTTCTGCTGTGGTTCGCCAACGTCGAGCTGGACAAGCAGTTCGACTATTACGACATCGACTTCCCCTCGGTCTCGGGCATGTCGATCGCTTCCGAGGTGCGCTTTGCCGGGCTGCCGGTGGGACAGGTGGTCGGCCTCGGCCTCTCGCCGGAGCAGAACGGCACGGTCCGGGTCCGCGTCGAGGTCACCGCGGGCACCCCGGTGCGCAGCAACTCCACTGCCACAATCGAGGCGCAGGGCGTCACCGGCGTCAGCTATGTCAGCATCGCCCCGGGCAGCCCCGGCGCGCGGCTGCTGTCCGATCAGACCGGCGAGCAGGTGCCGCGTATCGACGCTGGCCAGTCGGCCCTGCAATCGCTCACTGAATCCGCGCCCGAGATCTTCGACGAGACGCTGGAGCTGGTGCGCAGCCTGCGTACCCTCCTCGGCTCCGAGAACCAGCAGCGTGTCGTCACCATCCTGACCAATGTCGAGCAGGCCTCGGCCGAGCTGTCGCAGACGCTGCAGGATGTCTCCGGCGTGACCGGTGCGGTCTCGACCTTCACCGACCAGATGGACCGCTTCAACGCCAGCGTCGAGGGTATGACCGGTGACGTGGCGGGCGTGCTCGCCGACGCGCAGGAGACTTTGCGCGCGATCACCACTCTGTCTGAAGAGGCTCGCGCACTTGTCGCCCAGGGCACCGGGACCGCTGCCGCGGCAGAGAGCTACATCACCGACCGGCTGGGCCCGGCGACCGAGCAGCTTCAGGGCACAGTCTCGGAGATCGAGGCGCGCTTCGCCCGCCTGAGCGAGCGCGCAGAGACCCTGGCCGAGACCTTCACCGAGACCGGTAGCGCCGCCAGCGCCCGGCTGGCCGAGGCGCAGGGCACATTGGCTGGTCTCGACGGGCTCATCGCCGATCTGTCGCAGACCTCGCGCAGCGTCGACGGGGCGGCGCAGCGACTCGACGGGTTGCTCGCCGGCGACGGTGCCGCGCTGATCGCAGAGCTACGCACCGCGACCGCCGAGGCGACCTCGGTGATCCAGGGCTTCGGCGACAGCACCGGTGCCGATCTGAGCGCCATCTTCGAGGACATCCGCACCGCCACCCGCTCGGCGGTGCAGACCATCGAAACGGTGGGCGCCGATCTCAGTTCGGCCTCCGGGCAGCTCGACGGGCTCGCAGGGGAGGCCTCGGAGACGCTGGAGGCGGCGCGTTCGACCTTCGCCGCGGCCAATGTCACGCTCTCCTCGATCAATGGCACGCTGGAGACGGGTGACCGCGCGCTCTCGGCCGCCGAGCGGGCCTTTGACGGCGCCGACCGGGCGATCAGCCAGGAACTCGGCCCGATCGCGGCGCAGCTGCGCGGCACCCTGGCCGAGCTGGAGGCGGCTATCTCCCAGGTGTCGGGCGACATCCCCGGGATCACCAGCGAGCTGCGCGCCGCCAGCAGATCCGCCGCCGCGGCCTTTTCGGGACTCGAGGGCGCGGTCGGCGAGACCCGCCCGGCCCTGCGCGATTTCAGCGCCACCGCCCTGCCGCAGTTCAGCCGGCTCGCCGCCGAGGCGCGCGCGCTCATCGACAATCTCGACGCGCTCACCACGCAGCTCCGTCGAAACCCGACCCGCTTTTTCCTCGACGACCGTGCCCCAGAATACCGAAGGTAGCCCCATGTTCCCGAGACCCCTCCTGCCCGTCCTCGCCCTCGCGCTCGGCACCTCCGGCTGCGCCGCGATCTCGGCGCTCGACAGCGCCTCGGAAGCGCTCGATGTCTACGAGCTGCAAACGCCCGCCATCGAGGGCGCGGCGCGGCGCGGCTGGGCCGAGCTTGTGGTCGAGCCGCCGATCGCCAGCGGCGCGCTGAGCACCGACCGCATCATGATCCGGCCCGCGCCGCTTCAGGCACAATACCTGCCCGGCGCGCGCTGGTCCGACGAGACCCCCGCCATGCTGCAGACGCTTCTGGTGCGCAGCCTTGCCGAGACCGGCGCCTTTGCCTCGGTCGGTCGCGCGCCACTTGGCGCGCAGGGCGACTACGCGCTGCTGGGCGAGCTGACAGATTTCCAGGCCGAGAGCCTTGGCTCCGAGGGGCCGGTCTCGGTGCACCTGCGGCTGATGCTGCGACTGGTGCGCGAGCGCGACTCGGCGGTGGTGGCGAGCCGCACTTTCGAGGTGCGCGAACCCGCGGCGGACGACGAAACCACGACCGTCGTCGCCGCCTTCGACCGGGCCTCGCGGCGGATGGTCTCCGAGATCCTGCCCTGGGCGGTGCGCGCCGGGAGCTGAGCCTCTCGTTCATTCACATCTTCCCCCTGCGTCACTTCGCGGTGCTGACAGGCGGCGCCGCGCCGCCTATACTCGGGGTCTGTCGAGACGAGGCTCATCCTGGGGAGGAACGCATGGCTTCCGCATCACGACGACTTTTGCTGAAAACCTACAGCGCTTGGATCGAGGCGGACGCGGCCTTTCGCGCCGCGCAGAGCAACCTAGCCGGGTTCTTCCCGGGCCGCCAGACGCATTTGTCGGTGCAGATCGGCAACCGCGGCTCGAAAGTGCGCCAGCTCTACAACGCGCGGCAGAGGGCGCTCGAAAAGCTGCAGCTCGCGCGCAGGCAGGCGCTGCTGGAGCGCGAGGCACGGCGGCGCCAAACACGGGTGAACCTGTTGCTGGTCTACTCGGGCTGAGCCGCTCCCCGCGCTGCGAGCCCAAACCACCGGACACTGAAAAAGGCGCAGCCAGAGCCGCGCCTTTTCGCTGCATCGCCCAGAGGGCCCTACTGCGCCACCAGCCGCTCCAGCAGCGTTGCGGGGGTCACCGTGCCAATCCGCACGCCGCCCCGCGTCACCGCCACCGGCGCGTTGCGCTCGGTCATCGCGGCGGCGAACTCGAGCACCGGCGTCTCCTCGTCGACCTCGACCTCGGCGGGCGCTTCTGAGGGCTTCATCACGTCCTTGGCCCGCAGGAAGCTGAGCGGGTTGGAATGGGCCACGAACTCGGCCACGTAGTCGTTCGCCGGATCACTGGCGATCTGGTTCGGCGTGCCGCATTGCACGATGCGACCGCCCTCCATGATCGCGATGCGGTTGCCGATCTTGAAGGCCTCGTCGAGATCGTGGCTGACGAAGATGATCGTGCGCTTGAGCTTGGACTGCAGTTCCAGCAGCTCGTCCTGCAGCTTGCTGCGGATCAGCGGGTCGAGCGCCGAGAAGGGTTCGTCCATCAGCAGGATCGGTGCCTCGGTGGCAAAGGCGCGGGCAAGGCCGACGCGCTGTTGCATCCCGCCCGAAAGCTCGCCCACCTTGTTGTCGGCCCAGTTCGACAGGCCGACCAGTTCGAGCTGCTCCATCACCTTGGCTCGGCGGGCCGCCTTGCCCATGCCGCCCAGCTCCAGTCCGAGCCCGACGTTTTCGGCGACCGAGCGCCAGGGGAGCAGGCCGAATTGCTGGAACACCATGGCCACCCGCTCGCGGCGGATGCGGCGCAGGTCGGCGGAGGAGGCGTCGGTGACATTGACCATGCGCGCGCCCTCACGCACATGCACGCCGCCGCGCACCACCGGGTTGAGCCCGTTGACGCCGCGCAGAAGCGTCGACTTTCCCGAGCCCGAAAGGCCCATGAGCACGAGGATCTCACCCTCCTCGACGTCGAGCGAGCAATCGTGCACGCCGAGCACCTGGTCGGTCTTCTTCTGGATCGTGGCGCGGTCTAGCCCCTGGTCCATCAGCGGCAGCGCCTCTTCCGGCGCATCACCGAAGACAATGGAAACATTGTCGATCTTCACGGCCGTGGTCATTTCTTGTCGCCTCCGAGGTTGAGCAGGCGGTCGAGCAGGATGGCCACGACCACGATCACCAGTCCGCTCTCGAAGCCGAGCGAGGTGTTCACCTGGTTGAGCGCCCTCACCACCGGCACGCCGAGCCCGTCAGCGCCGACCAGAGCGGCAATCACCACCATCGACAGCGCCAGCATGATGGTCTGGTTCAGCCCCGCCATGATCTGCGGCAGCGCATAGGGGAGTTCGGCCTTGAACAGAACGTCGCGGTTGGTGCCCCCGAACGCCCGGACGGCCTCGGTCAGCTGCTGCGGCGTCGAGGAGATGCCGAGCTGGGTCAGGCGGATCGGCGCGGGCAGCACGAAGATCACCGTGGCGATGAGCCCCGGCACCATGCCGATGCCGAAGAAGACGATTGCCGGAATAAGGTAGACGAAGGTGGGCAGCGTCTGCATCAGATCGAGCACCGGGCGCAGCACGGCGTAGAGCCGGGGCCGGTGCGCGGCAGCGATGCCCACCGGCACGCCGATCGCCATGCAGACCACGCAGGCCGACAGCACCAGCGTCAGGCTCTCCGTGGTCTCCTCCCAGTAGCCCTGATTGAGGATGAACAGAAAGCCGAGCGCGACGAAGGCACAGACCTTCCAGCTGCGCTGCAGAAGCCAGGCGATCAGTATGAAGGCGGCGATGATGAAGAACGGGTTGGGTTCCTGCAGAACCCAGAGGATGCCCTCAATCATCGCCTCGAGAACGACGGAGAGCAGGTCGAGCAGCCCCTCGGCGTGGTCACGGATGCCCTCGAAGATGAAGGCCGCGAAGTCGCCGACGGGAATCTTGTATGAAGTGAGCCAATCCAAGGCTGCGCTCCTTATGATGAGCAGTCAGGAGAAGGATGTCGTCTGGCTCCGCGCCGGAACGCAAAGCCAAGCTGCGACAGCCAGGATCAGAGACCCAGGGCCGATTTCACCGCCGGAAGCGCCGGCTCGCCGTCCAGCGTGGTCACGCCGTCGAGCCAGCTGTCGAGCACGTCGGGGTTCGCAGCAAGCCAGGCTTCCGCCGCCGCGTCCGACTTCTCGCCGTCATTGAGGATCGCGCCCATGATCTCGTTCTCCATCTGCAGCGAGAACTCGAGGTTGGTCAGCAGCTTGCCGACGTTCGGGCATTCCTCGACATAGCCCGCGCGGGTGTTGGTGTAGACCGTGGCACCGCCGAAGTCCGGGCCGAACCAGTCATCCCCGCCCGACAGGTAGGTAAGATCGAAGTTCGCGTTCATCGGGTGCGGCTCCCAGCCGAGGAAGACGATGGGGTCGTCCTTTTTCGACAGGCGTGCCACCTGGCTCAGCATGCCCTGTTCCGAGCTTTCCTTGACGTCGAAGTCCTTCAACCCGAAGGCATCCGCCTCGATCATGTCCATGATCAGCCGGTTGCCATCGTTACCGGGCTCAATGCCGTAGATGGTTTCGTCCAACTCATCGGCGTGGGCGGCGATGTCGGCGAAATCCTTGATTCCCAGCGCGGCGCCTGCGGCATTGGTGGCCAGCGTGTACTTCGCGCCCTCGAGGTTGGCGCGCACCGTGTCGACGGTGCCGGCCTCGCGGTAGGGGGCAATGTCGGCCTCCATCGTGGGCATCCAGTTGCCGAGGAAGACATCCATGTCACCCTCTTCCAGCGACACGTAGGTCACCGGCACGGAAAGCACGCTGATCTCAGTGTCATAGCCCATCGCCTCCAGCACGGTCGTGGTGGCTGCCGTGGTGGCGGTGATGTCCGTCCATCCCACATCCGAGAACCTGACTTTGGAGCAATCTGCAGCGGCGGCGCTTGCGCAAAGAGCGATGGCGGAGGTGGTCAGTACGAGTTTCATAGGGTCCCCTTTTGAGGTTAGCGTGATGAATCTGAGATATTGATTGACGAGTCAATTAATGACAGGCTATCCCGGAAAAGCAACCAAAAATCTCTGGGAGCCCCACATGGCCCGCAAATCCGAGGAAGAAAGACGCAGGGATCTGATCGCTGCGACGATCCGCGAGATCGGTGCCTCGGGCACGCTCAACGTCACGACCAGCCAGATCGCCAAGCGCGCCGGGGTCTCGCCGGGGCTCGCGTTCCACTACTTCCACGACAAGGACACGCTTTTTCTCGCCGCGATGCGGTCTATCCTGTCGGACTACAAGGCAGACGTGACCCGGGCGCTAGCGAGCGCCATCACCCCCGAAGACCGCGTCAATGCCATCGTCCAGGCCAGTTTCGGCATGGGCAGCTTCCGCCGCGAGGCGATCTCGGCATGGGTGAATTTTTACGCACTCGCGCTGCGCTCGGAAGAGGCGCGGCGGCTGCTCTATCTCTATCAGCGCCGGCTGCACAGCAATCTGGTCTACGCGCTGCGCCCCAGAATCGGTGAACGCGCCCCGGATGTGGCACGGCGAATCGGTGGCCTGATCGACGGGCTCTATCTGCGCTACGCGCTCGACACCAAGATGCTGCGCCCGCCCGAAGAGGCGGTCGGCGCGGTCGACGGCTCGGAGGGGGCGCAGCACGTGCTGCGCGCCATCGCCGCCGAATGCACCGAAGTCCACGAAAACGACGACATCTCCATGGCGGACGCCGATCCGGCGCCCATGGCCCCCCTTGCAGGACCTCAGGAGTAATCATGACCTCTGCTTACCAACCCGCTGGCAGCCACTTCATCAACGGCGCCTATGTCGATGACACCGCAGGCGAAAAGATCGAGGTGATCTACCCCCACACCGGAGAGGTGATCGCCACCCTGCACGCCGCCACCCCGGCGATCATCGAGCAGGCGCTGGCCTCGGCAGAAGCCGCGCAGGCCGAATGGGGCGCACTGTCGGGCACAGAGCGCGGCCGCGTGCTGCGCAAGGCGGCTGACCTGCTGCGCGCGCGCAACCGCGAGCTGTCCGAGATCGAAACCCATGACACCGGCAAGCCGATGTCCGAGACGCTGATTGCCGACGCCGCCTCGGGCGCCGATGCGCTGGAATACTTCGGCGGTCTTGCCGGCACGCTGACCGGCGAGCACATCCCGGTGGCAGGCGGCGATTTCGTCTACACCCGCCGCGAGCCGCTCGGCGTCTGCATCGGCATCGGCGCCTGGAACTACCCGATCCAGATCGCCAGCTGGAAGGCTGCGCCCGCGCTGGCCTGCGGCAATGCGATGATCTTCAAGCCCTCCGAGATGACGCCGCTGACGGCGCTGAAGCTCGCCGAGATCCTGATCGAGGCCGGCGCGCCTGCGGGCATCTTCAACGTCGTGCAGGGCTATGGCGCCGTCGGCGCGTCGCTGATCACGGATCCGCGCGTCGACAAGGTCTCGCTCACCGGCTCGGTGCCCACGGGCCGCAAGGTCTACGCCGCCGCCGCCGACGGCATCCGCCATGTCACCATGGAACTGGGCGGCAAGTCCCCGATCGTGGTCTTTGACGATGCGGACCTCGAAAGCGCCGTCGCTGCCGCGATCAACGGCAACTTCTATTCCACCGGCCAGATCTGCTCTAACGGCACCCGCGTCTTCGTGCAGGAGGGGCTGTATGAGACATTCGTCGCCCGGGTCGCCGAGCGCATGGAGAACGCCGTGATCGGCGATCCGATGGACGAGGCCACCACCATCGGTCCGATGGTCTCGGCCCGCCAGCGCAGCATTGTCGAGGGCTACATCGCCAAGGGCGTCGAAGAAGGGGCGCGGCTGGTGAAGGGTGGCAAGGTGCTGGACGGCGCGGGCTTCTACATCGAGCCGACGCTCTTTGCCGATGTCACCGACGAGATGACCATCGCCCGCGAGGAGATCTTCGGCCCGGTCATGTCGGTGCTGAAATTCGCCACCGAGGACGAAGCACTAGCCCGCGCGAACGACACGCAGTTCGGCCTTGCCGCCGGTGTGTTCACCGCCGATCTTACCCGCGCGCACCGCATGGCCGCGGGCTTCGAAGCGGGCACCTGCTACATCAACGCCTACAACCTCACCCCGGTCGAGGCGCCCTTCGGCGGCTCCAAGATGTCGGGTGTTGGCCGCGAGAACTCCAAGGCCGCCATCGCGCATTACAGCCAAGTGAAATCGGTCTACGTCGGCATGAACCCGACCGAAGCCCCGTTCTGAAGGAGGCCGTGATGCAGGCGGACTACGTCATCGTCGGCGCGGGCTCGGCAGGCTGCGCCATCGCCTACCGGCTCGCCGAGGCAGGCAAAAAGGTCATCGTGGTGGAATTCGGCGGCACGGACGCGGGCCCCTTCATCCAGATGCCCGGCGCGCTCTCTTACCCGATGAACATGAAGCGCTACGACTGGGGCTTCGAGTCCGAGCCCGAACCGCATCTTGGCGGGCGCCGCCTTGCGACGCCGCGCGGCAAGGTGCTGGGCGGCTCGTCCTCGATCAACGGCATGGTCTACGTGCGCGGCCACGCGCGGGACTTCGACACTTGGGAAGAGATGGGCGCGCAGGGCTGGGCCTATGCCGACGTGCTGCCCTACTACAAGCGCATGGAGAGCTGGCACGAGGGCGGTCACGGCGGTGATCCGGACTGGCGCGGCACCTCGGGCCCGCTGCACGTCTCGCGCGGCAAGCGCGATAACCCGCTCACCCGCGCCTTCGTCGAGGCTGGGGTACAGGCGGGCTACGAGGCGACCCATGACTACAACGGCGAGAAGCAGGAGGGCTTCGGCCCCTTCGACGCGACCATCCACAAGGGCGAGCGCTGGTCGGCCTACAAGGCCTACCTCAAGCCCGCCATCGCCACCGGCAATGTCGAAGTGGTGCGCGGGCTCGCACGCAAGGTCGTGATCGAGAACGGCCGCGCCACCGGCCTCGAGATCGAGCGCAAGGGCAAGGTCGAGGTGATCACGGCCGGCAAGGAAGTGATCCTCGCGGCCTCCTCGATCAACTCGCCGAAGCTGCTGATGCACTCGGGGATCGGCCCGGCCGAGCACCTCAGGGAACACGGCATCGAGGTCGTCGCCGACCGTCCCGGCGTCGGGCAGAACCTTCAGGACCACCTCGAGCTCTACATCCAGCAGGCGGCGACGCAGCCGGTGTCGCTGTTCAAGTACTGGAACCTCTTCGGCAAGGCTTATGTCGGCGCGCAATGGCTCTTCACCCGCAAGGGCCCGGGCGCCTCGAACCAGTTCGAGAGCTGCGCCTTCGTGCGCTCGAAGCCGGGCGTGGAATACCCCGACATCCAATACCACTTCCTGCCCATCGCCGTGCGCTACGACGGCAAGGCGGCCGCCGAAGGCCACGGCTTTCAGGCCCACGTCGGCCCGATGCGCTCCAAGTCGCGGGGCGCGGTGACGCTGAAGTCCGCCGACCCCAAGCACGCCCCCAGCATCTTCTTCAACTACATGTCGCATGAGGATGACTGGGTCGATTTCCGCACCTGCATCCGCCTCACCCGCGAGATCTTCGGCCAGGAGGCCTTTGCCCCCTACCGTGGCCACGAGATCCAGCCCGGAGACGCCGTGCAGACGGACGAGGAGCTGAACGATTTCATCCGCGCGCATGCCGAAAGCGCCTACCACCCCTGCGGCACCTGCCGGATGGGGGCGGCCTCCGATCCGATGGCCGTGGTCGATCCCGAGTGCCGGGTGATCGGCGTCGAGGGGCTGCGCGTTGCCGACAGTTCGATCTTCCCGCAGATCACCAACGGCAACCTCAACGCGCCCTCGATCATGACCGGAGAGAAGGCCTCGGATCACATCCTCGGCAAGCACCCTCTGCCCCGCGACAACGCCCAGCCGTGGGTACATCCGGAGTGGAGAACGGCACAGCGCTGACGCCTTTCTCGCGCCGCCACACCGGCGGCGCGGATGCTGCCCGGGGATGACCCGGCGTTGCACAACTCCCTGATGCCGCGACTCACTTTTCAGGCTACGCTTGTCCCAGGCAAGAGCAGGACAAGAAAATGATCACCCCATCCCCCCGACCATGGGTCAGGGCGGGCGCATTGATCGTCGCACTGGCGGCAACCCTGGGTGGTTGCGGCAGTTCGGCGCCGCGCACCGCGACCCTCTCCCCAAGCGAAACCCAGGCGCTCTACGTGCGAGAGAACCGCGCCTCCGGCATCCCCCACCGCTTCGGCGACACCAAGCCGCATGACTGGGGCGCAATCAGCCCGGCCCGCTACCCTGTGCATGGGCTCGACGCCGCGCGCTATCAGGGCGTGATCGACTGGCACGCGGCGCGCGGCGCGGGTATCCGCTTCGGCTATCTCAAGGCGACCGAGGGTGGCGATCACATCGACCCGGCCTTCGGGCAGAACGCCGCGGGGGCCCGCTCCGCGGGCGTGCCTGTCGGTGCCTATCACTTCTACTACTTCTGCCGCCCGGCGCACGAGCAGGCCGCGTGGTTCATCGCCAACGTGCCCAAACGGCGCGGCGACCTGCCGCCGATCCTCGACATGGAGTGGAACCACCTCTCGCCCACCTGCCGCATCCGGCCGCCCGCGAGCGAGGTGCGCGCCAGCATCCGCGAGTTCTCGCGGATCGTCGAGCGTCACTATGGCACCGCCCCGGTGATCTACACGACGCCGGACTTCTACGCCCGCAACGATCTCGGCAGCCTGCGCGGCACTGAGTTCTGGCTGCGCTCGGTCACTGCGCACCCCTCGGAGCGCTATCCCGACGAACGCTGGAGCTTCTGGCAATACACCGGCACCGGGCTGGTGCCCGGGGTGCGCGGGCCGGTGGATTTGAACGCCTTCGCCGGCAACGAGGCGACCTGGCAGGCCTGGCTCGCGGCGCGCAGCCAAGGGTAGCGCCGCCCTGCACATCCTCACCCGGGACCGACCAGGCGCCGGGTGAGGCATGTACGCGTCTGTCCTCTTGCAAAAAGAACATCCTCCGGCCCGGCCCGCCACCCGGCGAACAGCCCCCGCGTGCCCTGCCACAAGCCGGAACACCCTCCCAGCCCTGCAGGCATGATACACTCCGCCGCACAGTACCCCTGCGCCCGCAAGTGCCCGGTAGGGCTTGCGTCCCCGGCCCATATCCGGTCTATCGCGCCGCGGGAGGAGGCCGGACGGAAACAAGAGACTCGGATGGCCGACGTGCAGACATCAGGTGCCGCGATCACCTTCGACAAGCTGGGAAAGTCCTTCGACAAGAAGGGCTCCGGCAAGGTCATGGCGCTCGAGGATATCAGCCTCGACGTCGCCCCCGGCACGATCACCGGGATCATCGGGCGCTCCGGCGCCGGCAAATCCACGCTGCTGCGCATGGTCAACGGCTTGGAACAGCCGACCTCCGGCGCGGTCACCGTCGCCGGTCATGACGTCGGCCGCGCCAGCGGCGCGGCGCTGCGGCGCATTCGGCGCGACGTCGGGATGATCTTCCAGCATTTCAACCTGCTGAGCTCTCGCACGGTCTACGGCAACGTCGCCCTACCGCTCGAGATCGCGGGCGTGCCCGGCGCCGAGATCAAGCGCCGCGTCGATGACCTCATCGCCCGCGTCGGCCTCGAGCAGCTCAGCAGCCGCTATCCGGCGGAACTCTCGGGCGGCCAGAAACAGCGCGTCGGGATCGCCCGCGCCCTCGCCACCCAGCCCAAGGTCCTGCTCTCGGACGAGGCCACCTCGGCGCTCGACCCCGAGACCACCCAGACCGTGCTGAAGCTGCTGGCGGACATCAACCGCGACCTCGGCCTGACCATCCTGCTGATCACCCACGAAATGGCCGTGGTGCGCGACATCGCCAGCCACGTGGCGGTGATCGACGGCGGCCGCATCGTCGAGGCGGGATCGACCTACGAGGTCTTCGCCGCCCCGCAGCACCCGACCACCCGTTCCTTCCTGTCGGGGATCACCGGCATCACCCTGCCGAGCTTCATCGCCGGCAAGCTGGTCGCCGAGCGCCCGCAAGGCGACAGCCAGGAGGTGATCCGCATCACCTTTGCCGGGCAACACGCCACCGACCCGATGCTGGCCAAGCTCACCTCCGAATTGGGCATCCCGGTCAACATCCTGGCCGGCGCGATCGAGGAGATCGGCCCGCATCCCTTCGGCAACCTGCTGGTCTCGGTCGACGCGGACCGCGGCGCAGAAGCCCGCGCCTTTCTTCAACGCCACGAACTGCTCACGGAGGTGCTGGGCTATGTCGGCTAACCTCATCAACCTGCTGATCGAAGCCACGCTTCAGACCCTCTACATGGTCGCCATCTCGGGCGCGCTCGGCACGCTCTTCGGCCTGCCCATCGGCGTCTATCTGGCCGTCTCGCAACGCGGCGAGCTGCTGTCCTCGCCCTTGGTGAACAAGGTGCTCGGCCTCGTTGTCAACGCGACGCGCTCGGTGCCCTTCATCATCCTCGTGGTGGCAATCATCCCCTTCACCCGGATGATTGCCGGCACTTCGATCGGCACCACTGCCGCCATCGTGCCGCTGACCATCGCCGCCGTGCCCTTCATCGCGCGGCTCGTCGAAAACGCCATCCGCGAGGTCGACAGCGGCCTCATCGAGGCGGCCCGGGCGATGGGCGCAACGCCCTTCCAGATCATCCGCAAGGTGCTGGTGCCCGAGGCGCTGCCCGGCATTACCCTTGGCCTGACGCTCGCCCTCGTCAGCCTCATCGGCTACTCGGCCATGGTCGGGGCCGTGGGTGGCGAAGGCCTTGGTGATCTTGGCATCCGCTACGGCTACCAGCGTTTCATGCCCGAGGTGATGCTGGCGGTGGTCGTGATCCTCATCGTGCTGGTCCAGCTCGTGCAATCCCTCGGCGAGGGTCTGGCCCGGCTGGTCGACAAGCGCGCGCCGCGCAACCGCGGCCGCTGACTCCATAATAAGAACACAGATGGAAGGAGAAATCCCATGAAGCGTATGATCCCCCTCGTCTCCGCATTGGCCCTGATGGCCGGCACCGCGATGGCCGAAGACATCAAGGTCGGCGTCTCGCCGGGCGAGCACGCCGAGATCATGGAAGAAGTGGCGAAGGTTGCCGCGCCCATGGGCCTCAACATCGACGTGGTCGAATTCTCGGACTACGTGGTGCCCAACCAGGCGCTGGCCGACGGCGACATCGAGGCCAACTCGTTCCAGCACGAGCCCTACCTCGACAACCAGATGAAGGACCGCGGTTTCGAACTGGCGCCGGTGGCGACAACCATCACCACCCCGATGGGCGTCTACTCGGACAAAGTCACCGCGCTGGACGGCTTCCCCGAGGGCGGCTCCATGGGCATCCCCAACGATCCCACCAACGGCGGCCGCGCGCTTCTGGTGCTGCAACAGCTCGGTCTGATCAAGCTCGCCGAGGGCACCGGCCTCGTGCCGACCGTGCTCGACGTGGTCGAGAACCCCAAGGACATGCGCTTCCAGGAGCTCGACGCGGCGCAGCTGCCGCGCTCGCTGGCCGACCTCGATGCCGCGCTGATCAACACCAACTACGCGATTGCCTCGGGCCTGAACCCGAAGGAAGACTCGATCGCCATGGAAAGCGCCGACAACCCCTACGTGAACATCATCGTGGTGCGTAAGGGCGACGAGGAGCAGCCCTGGGTGAAGCCGCTGATCGACGCCTACCACAGCCCCGAGATCAAGGCCTTCATCGAAGAGAAGTACCACGGCACCGTGCTGACCTCCTGGTAAGCCGCGGTCGGCGGGCGCCCTGCCCGCCGCGCCATGAAAAGCGAAGGTCCGCCGCGGATGTCGCGGCGGGCCTTTTCCATTGTGCTCGGCGCCGGTGTCAGCCCATGCGCTCCGGCGCATACTCCCCCGGGCCTGCCGGCAAGACCACGGACAGAAGGAAGGTCTTGCTCTGCGCAACCCCGTTCTGGAGCGCCTCTTCTTGAGCCATCACCTCTGGCAAAACCCTCATCGCATCAAACACTTTCAGCGGCAAGTTCGCGTGCTCCGACCTGCAGGAGGTGGAGCAGGTGCGGAGCGAAGCTGTTCCACACGTCGATGCGGAAGCGGGTTTCGGCGTCGCGCCAGAGGATCACGGTGGCGCCGTCAAAGAGCGTGCGGCGGGCGGAGCCGACCGGGATCGCGTCGATGTCGCGGGCGCAGCCGATGGTCATCAGCTCGGCGGCGCGCGGGCCTTCGATGACGAAGCTCACCTCGCGGGCGGTGATCTCCACCAGGCTGTGCGGCAGACGCGCATAGACCCCGGCGCAGGCGTCCACGACCGGCGCGGGATCGGCGGCCAGCACCAGCCATTCGTCGGGACCGAGGCAGGCGAGCTCGACCGCGCCCTTCACGGTCTGCCCGATCGTGCGCGGCAGCGCCACGCCGAGCGCCTGTTCGAGCGGTGCAAGGTCGCCGCGGGCGCGCAGCGAGAAGCGCGGCCTGGGCAGGATCGAGCTGACCTTGGCGGCCGGTGTCTCGACCTGCGTGGCGGGCGGGAAGGCGGAAAGCGGAGCGTTCATCAAGGCCTCCTCAGATCTTCAGGCGGGCATTTTCGGGATCGACGAAGACCGTCGAGGTGATCTTGGCGGCGATGGTGCGCTCCGGCATCGGGATATGGACGGTCTCGCCCATCCGCCCGTGACCGCCCTGCACCAGCGCCAGCGCGATGGGACGGCCCGCCGCATCGGAGTGGTAGGACGAGGTCACATGGCCGACCATGGTCATCGGGATCGCCTGCTTGGGGTCGAAGACGATCTGCGCCCCCTCCTCGAGCTTGCTGCCATCCTCGGTCAGCAGGCCGACCAGCTGCTTGCGGCCCTCGGCCACCAGGTCGGGCCGCGCCAGCCCGCGCTTGCCGACGAAGTCGGGCTTGGCCTTGCCCACCGCCCAGCCCATGCCCGCGTCGTAAGGCGTGACCGTGCCGTCGGTGTCCTGGCCGACGATGATATAGCCCTTTTCGGCGCGCAGAACGTGCATGGTTTCCGTGCCATAGGCGCAGATGTTAAAGCGCTGCCCGGCCTCCCAGAGCAGCTCCCAGAGCTTGCGGCCCATGGGCGCGGGCACGTTGACCTCGAAGCCGATCTCGCCGGTGAAGCTGACCCGGAAGAGCCGCGCCGGCATGCCCGCCACGGTGCACTCCACGCAGGACATGTGCGGGAAGGCTGCCTCGGTCAGCTCGACGCCCTCGACCAGCGGGGCGAGCAGCTTTGCGGCCTCGGGGCCATTGAGCGCGATGGTCGACCAAGCTTCCGTGGTCGAGGTCAGCCAGACGTCGAGGTCGGGCCATTCGGTCTGCAGGTAGTCCTCCATCATGTTCAGCACCCGCGCCGCGCCGCCCGTGGTGGTGGTGACGTGGAACTTGTCCTGCGCCATGCGGCCGATGACGCCGTCGTCGCGGATGAAGCCGTCGTCGCCGCAGAGCAGCCCGTAGCGGCAGCGGCCCGGGGCGAGCTTGCTCCAGGGGTTGGTGTACATGCGGTTCATGAACTCGACCGCGTCGGGGCCGACCACCTCGATCTTGCCCAGCGTCGAGGCGTCGAAGATGCCGACGCCGGCGCGGGTCGCCTTGCACTCGCGGCGCACCGCGGCCTCCATGTCCTCGCCCGGCCTGGGGAAGTACCAGGCCCGGCGCCACTGGCCGACCGGCTCGAAGACCGCGCCCTGCTCCTCGGCCCAGAGGTCGATCTGGGTCTTGCGCGTCACCTCGAAGTGGCCGCCGCGGTGATAGCCCGCGAAGGCGCCGAAGCTGGTCGGCGTATAGGGCGGCCGGAAGGTGGTCAGACCGACCTGCGGCTGTTTCTTTCCAAGCGCATCCGAGGCGATGTTGAGGCCGTTGATGTTGGACATCTTGCCCTGGTCGGTGGCCATGCCGTTGGTGGTGTAGCGCTTGACGTGCTCGATCGAGCGCATGCCCTCGCGCACCGCCAGCCGCAGGTCCTTGGCGGTCACGTCGTTCTGGTAGTCGACGAAGGCCTTGGCCTTGCCGGGGCTGAGGTCGGTCGGCAGCTCCTTGTGCGACACGCCGGTGCCGGCGCGGTCCTGCGCCACGGTGTAGCTGGCCGCGTCGGCGGATGTGCCGAGCGCCAGCGCCACCTCCCGGCCCTTCTCGGCGCCGTCGTTCAGCGCCGCCGCGATGCCCCAGATCCCGCGGCTGGCGCCGGCGATGACGCAGTCCTCGGGGGTGCGCTCGGGCAGGAAGGTGGTGCGGTCCTCGTCCCAGGCCAGCGTGCCCTTGGTGTGCGAGAAAAGATGCAGCGAGGGCGTCCAGCCGCCCGACATCAGCACCGCGTCGCAGGCGATCTCCTCGCCGCTGCCCACCTTGCCGCCCGAGACCGGGTTGAGCCGGATCGAGGCGACCCGCAGGCGGCCCTTGGTGGCTGTGGCGGTGCGGCCGAGCTTGACGGGGATCCCGCGCTGGCGCGCGCCGGTCAGCAGCGCCTCGTCAACGGTTTCGCGCGTGTCGGCGATGGCCTGCACCCTAGCGCCGGCGTCGGCCAGATCGAAGGCGGCGTACCAGGCGCTGTCATGCGAGGTCAGCACCACGGGGCGCTGCCCGACCAGCACGCCGTAGCGGTTGAGGTAGCTCTGCGCCGCGCCCGCCAGCATCACGCCCGGACGGTCGTTGCCGTGGAACACCAGCGGCTTTTCCAGCGCGCCCTGCGCCAGCACCACCTGCTTCGCGCGCACCCGCCACAGCCGCTCGCGCGGGGTGTCGGCGGGCAGGTTGGGCAGGTGGTCGGTCAGCCGCTCGCAAAGACCGATGAGGTTCTGGTGGTAATAGCCGATGGCGGTGGTGCGGGTCATCACCTTCACGCCCGCCGCTTTCAGCGCGGCCAGCTCGGCGGCGACCCAGTCCCAGGCGGCGGTGCCACCGATCTGCGCCTGCGGCTCCGAGAGCAGCGTGCCGCCCACTTCCGGGTTCTCGTCGACCAGCACGACCTTCAGGCCCGCCTCTGCCGCCACCCGCGCCGCGGCAAGGCCCGAGGGCCCGGCGCCGACGATCAGCACATCGCAATGCAGGTTGCGCGAGGCGTAGCTGTCGGGGTCTTCCTCGGTGGGGCTGACGCCAAGGCCCGCGGCGGCGCGGATGAAGGGCTCGTAGACCTTGTCCCAGAAGCTGCGCGGCCACATGAAGGTCTTGTAGTAAAACCCTGCCGAGAAGAGCATATAGGCGGCATCGTTCACCGCGCCGACGTCGAACTTCAGGCTCGGGTACTTGTTCTGCGAGCTGGTTTCGAGCCCGCCCCAGATCTCCTGCACCGTGGCGCGGGTGTTGGGCTCAAAGCGGCCCGGGCCGCGGCGGGTGCCGATGAGCGCGTTGGGCTCTTCCGAGCCCGCCGCCACCGGCCCGCGCGGGCGGTGGTACTTGAACGAGCGGCCCATCAGGTGCACGCCATTGGCCAGCAGCGCCGAGGCGACGGTGTCGCCCTCGTAGCCCTGGTAGGTCTTGCCGTCGAAGGTGAAGTTCACCGGGCGGCTCGGGTTGACCCGGCCCTTGCCTTCAACACGGCCGGAAACGCGATGGCTGCTCATTTCAGGCCCTCCTTCAGCGCGGCGAGATCGGGACGGGGCGCGCCCGCCTTGTAGGTGGTGAGGAACTTGTCGGTGATGGTGTTGCGCACGGCGTTGAAAAACCGCCCGCAGCCATGCAGGTGGCGCCAGCGCTCGAAATGGTCGCCCTTGACGTTGGCGCGCATGAAGAGGAACTGCTGCCAGTCCTCGTCGCTCATCTCCGAGGGGGTTTCGGGGCGGGCAATATGCGCCTCGCCGGCATAGGTGAACTCGACCTCGGGCAGCGTCTCGTCACAATAGGGGCAATGAATCAGGAGCATGGGCGTCGTCCTTAATGTGCAGACATCATCGCGCGCAGGTCAGTGCGCGACCGCGGCGGCGGCCGCTTCGTCGATCAGCCGGCCGGTGCGGAACCGGTCGAGGGTGAAGGGCGCGTTGATCGGGTGCGGCTCGTCCTTGGCGATGGTCCAGGCGAAGACATGCGCCGAGCCCGGGGTGGCCTTGAAGCCGCCCGTGCCCCAGCCGCAATTGACGTAGAGGTTCTTCACCGGCGTCTTGCCGATGATCGGCGAGCGGTCGGGGGTGTTGTCGGTGATCCCCGCCCATTTGCGCAGCATCCGCATGCGGTTGAAGATCGGGAAGACCTCGGAGATCGCGGCGATGGTATGCTCGATCAGCGGCAGCCCGCCGCGCTGGGAATAGCTCACGTATTGGTCGGTGCCGCTGCCGATCACCAGCTCGCCCTTGTCCGACTGGCTGCAATAGGCGTGCACGGCGTTGGACATCACCACGCAGGGGAAGATCGGCTTCACCGGCTCCGAGACCAGCGCCTGCAGCGGCATGCTCTCGAGCGGCAGGCGCACGTCGGCGGTGGCCATCACCTGGGTGTTGTGGCCCGAGGCCGAGACCGCGACCTTGCCCGCCTTGATGAAGCCCTTCTCGGTCTCGACGCCCGCCACCGAGCCGTCGGCATTGCGCCGGATCGCGGTCACCGCGCAGTTCTGGATGATGTCGACGCCGCGCGCCGCCGCGCCGCGGGCATAGCCCCAGGCCACGGCGTCGTGCCGTGCGGTGCCCGCCCGCTCCTGCAGCGCGCCGCCCATCACCGGGTAGCGCGCGCCGCGCGAGATGTTGATCGGCGGGCAGTATTCCTTGCACTCCTCCGGCGTCAGCCAGCGGTTGTCGACGCCGTTGAGCCGGTTGGCATGCACGTGGCGCTTGAAGCTCTGCACGTCGTGCACGGTGTGCGCCAGCATCAGCACGCCGCGGTTCGAGTACATGACGTTGTAGTTCAGTTCCTGGCTGAGATTTTGCCAAAGGTCGACCGAATGGTCGAAGAGCCGCGCGCTCTCGTCGTAGAGGTAGTTGGAGCGGATGATCGTGGTGTTGCGCCCGGTGTTGCCGCCGCCGAGCCAACCCTTGTCGATCACCGCGATATTGGTGATCCCGTGCTGGGTGGCAAGGTAATAGGCCGCGCCCAGACCGTGCCCCCCCGCCCCGACGATGACCACGTCGTACGCGGCCTTCGGCTGGCTGTCCGGCCATTGCTCTGTCCAGTCCTTGTGACCGGTCACGGCGTTCTTGAGAAGGGAAAAGGCGTTGAAGCGCGTCATCGGCGGGCCCCGGATTGGAGGAGAGTGCTGGGGACCCTTGCTAAGCCATCCGGGTCACTTCCACGTGTAGAATTGCGCCACAGAAAATGAACTGAAGCGTCATGAGCCGGATTTCCGACGCGGTGAGGCCGCTCTCTCGGCGGCGCGAGGCGCATCTTCCCCTGCCCGCCGCATCTCTGTAGGATTACGCCAGTCCATGAAGAATCCCGCCATGCCGTCTGCCTTGCCCACCAAACGCCTGCGTGTCGCATTCCTTCTCGCGGGGCGCTTCACCCTCTCGGCCTTTGCCAATTTCGTCGACGTGCTGCGGCTCGCCGCCGACGAGGCCGACCTGTCGCGCCCAATCCTCTGCGACTGGACCGTGCTCTCGGACACGCTCGGGCCGGTCCGGTCGAGCTGCGGGGTGCGCGTCCAGCCCGACACGCGCCTGCGCAATGCCGGGAGCTACGACTACCTGGTGGTGGTCGGCGGGCTGATCAGCGACGAGGTGGCGCTGAGCCCGGCGGAGCTTGCCTATCTCAGGCGGCAGGCAGCAGCGGGGGTCCCGGTGGTCGGTCTCTGCACGGGCGTCTTCATCCTGCAGGAGATGGGGCTGCTCAAGGGCTACCGCTGCTGCGTGAGCTGGTTCCACCACCAGGATTTTGTCGACCGGTTCGAGGCGGAGACGCCGGTGTCAGACCAGATTTTCGTGGTCGACCGTGACCGGCTGACCTGTTCGGGCGGGCACGGGGCTGCGCACCTCGCCGCCTTTCTCGTGCAGCGCCACATCGGCCAGTCGGCGGCGGTCAAGAGCCTCAACATCATGATGATCGACGAGGCGATGAGCGGCGAGAAGGCGCAGCCCGGTCAGGCACTCACCCGGCGCGCCCGCGACGAGCTGGTGAAACGCGCGGTGCTGCGCATGCAGCAGCACATCGAATTGCCGAAACCCATCGACGAGATCGCCCGCGAACTCGGGACCTCTCGCCGAACGCTGGAACGGCGGTTCCTCGCGGATCTCAGGCAGACCCCGCTCAAGGCCTACATGGAGCTGCGGCTCGAGCGCGCGCTGATCCGGCTGCGCAGCAGCGATGCCTCGGTGACCGAGGTGGCGCTGGCCTGCGGCTTCTGCGACGGGCCGCACCTGTCGCGCACCCTAAAGGCCGAGCGCGGTATCACCCCCGCCGAATACCGCAAGGCGCGGGGCGGCAGCGATCAGGAGCTGGCCGTGGGAGTGCTGCTGCCAAGGCCGGACTGACCCAGTCGGAACCCTGCCACGCCGCGGCGTGTTGGCCTCTGGCAAGGAGGCCAACCATGCTCACCGACATTTTCTCCTCCCCTTGGTTCCTCGCCGCCTGGCTGGCGCTGATGATCCCCTCCGAGATCGTGCTGATCCGAGACCTGAGACGCAACAACGCCCACTTGATGAGCCTGATGAAGCTCGTTTGGGGGCTGACCGTGCTCTATTCCGGCCCGATCGGCCTCGCCGTCTACTGGACCTGCGGCCGCAAGGAGATCATAACCGACAGTCTCTGGCGACGCGGCTTCCGCTCGGTGGCGCATTGCTATTCGGGCTGCGGGCTGGGCGAGATCACCGGGGTCATGCTCGCCGTCGGGTTGCTGCGTTTCGGCAACCTCGGCACGGCGCTCACCACCTTCGTCTTTGCCTATGTCATCGGCTTTCTGCTGACGCTCGGGCCATTGGTGCAGGACGGCGTGCCGCTGCACAAGGCGCTGAAGGACACCTTCATCGCCGAGACCCCGTCGATCGCTGTCATGGAGATCGTTGCCATCGGCGTCGACCTGTCGCTGGCCGGCAATGCCGGGATGGGCGAGGTGATCTTCTGGTCCTCGATGATCGTCTCGCTGAGCTGCGGGCTCTTCGCCGCTTACCCTGTGAACCTGCTGCTGCTCAAGTTCGGCGTGAAAGAGGGCATGATGGATCCGCGGATGACCGATCATGGCGAGAACCCCTCGACGGAAAGCCCTCACGCTCACCGCCAAGGCTCGGCCATGAAGCACGGGTGATGTCTCGAGCGGGGCGCATGATGCGCGCGCCCTGCCACTCCAAAGGCAGGGTGCGCGACGCCGTGAGGGCCTACGGTGTCAGGCCGACGCCTTGGCGTAGCCGAGCGGCGTCACCGCCTCGCGGATCTCGCCTAGGATGGCGGGATCGTCGATCGTCGCAGGCGTCTTGAACTCGGCGCCATCGGCGATCTTGACCATGGTGGCGCGCAGGATCTTGCCCGAACGGGTCTTTGGCAGGCGGTCCACCACCGTGCAGAGCTTGAAGGCCGCGACCGGTCCGATCTGGTCGCGCACCAGCTTCACCGCCTCGCGGACCACCTCGTCATGCGGCCGGTCGCAGCCGGCGTTGAGGCAGAGGAACCCCATGGGCAGCTGGCCCTTGAGCGGGTCGGTCACGCCGATCACCGCGCATTCGGCGACATCGGGATGGTTCGACAGAATCTCTTCCATCGCGCCGGTCGAGAGCCGGTGCCCAGCCACATTGATCACGTCGTCGGTGCGGGACATGATGTAGAGATAGCCCTCCTCGTCCTTCAGCCCCGCATCTCCGGTCTCGTAGTAGCCCGGGAAATGGGTGAGATAGGCGGACTTGAAACGCTCCTCGGCATTCCACAGCGTCGGCAGCGTGCCCGGCGGCAGCGGCAGCTTGATGGCGATGGCGCCCAGCTCTCCGTCCTTCACCTCGTGGCCGCCCTCGTCGAGGATGCGCACGTCATAGCCCGGCATCGGCACCGAGGGCGAGCCCAGCTTGACCGGCAACTGCTCGATCCCCAGTGGGTTGGCAGCGATGGCAAAGCCGGTTTCGGTCTGCCACCAGTGATCGATCACCGGAACGTTCAGCTGGGTCTGCGCCCATTGGATGGTGTCGGGATCGGCGCGCTCCCCGGCGAGGTAGACCGCTTGAAGGCAGCTGAGGTCGTATTTCTTGACGAACTCCCCCTTGGGATCCTCGCGCTTCACAGCGCGGAAGGCGGTGGGCGCGGTGAAGAAGCTCTTCACCCTGTGCTCGGAGATCACCCGCCAGAAGGTGCCCGCGTCGGGGGTGCCGATGGGCTTGCCCTCGAAGACGATGGTGGTGTTGCCGTGGATCAGCGGCCCGTAGCAGATATAGCTGTGACCCACGACCCAGCCGACGTCCGAGGCCGCCCAGAAGCGGTCGCCCGGTTCGACGTTGTAGACGTTCTTCATCGTCCAGTTCAGCGCCACCAGATGACCGCCGGTGTGGCGCACGACGCCCTTGGGCTGGCCAGTGGTGCCGGAGGTATAGAGGATATAGGCCGGGTGATTGCCCTCGACCGGGACGCATTCGGCAGGCTCGACGCCGTATTGGAAGCCGTGCCAGTTCACGTCGCGGCCGGGGGTCAGCGTTGCAACCTCCTGCTCGCGCTGGAAGATGACGCAGAAGTCGGGCTTGTGGGTGGCAGCGTCGATGGCACCGTCGAGCAGCGGCTTGTAATGCACCACTCGGTTCGGCTCGAGCCCGCAGGAAGCGGCGATGATGCACTTGGGCTTGGCGTCGTCGATGCGCACCGCCAGCTCGCGCGCGGCAAAGCCGCCGAAGACCACCGAGTGGATCGCGCCGAGCCGGGCGCAGGCAAGCATCGCCTCGAGTGCCTCGGGGATCATCGGCATGTAGATGATGACCCTATCGCCCTTCTCGACGCCCTTGGCCCGCAGCGCGCCGGCCAGGGTGGCGACGCGGTTGCGCAGCTCGACATAGGTGATCTCGCGCTTGGTGTGGGTGATCGGGCTGTCCCAGATGATCGCCACCTGCTCGCCCCGGCCGTTCTCGACATGACGGTCGACCGCGTTCCAGCAGGTGTTGGTCAGCCCGTCGGCGAACCATTCGAACATGCCCGCGCCCCGGTCGAAGAGCGCCTTCGAGGGGGCCTTGTCCCAGTCGATCGCCTCGGCGGCTTGCATCCAGAACCCCTCGGGGTCCGACGCCCAGCCGGCATAGATGTCCTTATAGCCCATGGTGCCTCCTCCTCGCGCCCGTCTCCACAGCGGTGCGCAATTTTGATACGGCTCGGAGCTGTCACCCGGCAAGTCTGTTACCGCGCACAGGGACAGAAGGACGCAGAAGTTTGCTGTTTTTTGCGAAGCACCGGCGAAAAAAATTTGCAAAGCCGCGAGGACTGCAAATTCTTCTGCAAACCGCGCCATTTTTTGCAAATTCGGCGCAACCGTTCCATGGAGAACGACCAGCGCGGACGGGAGAATCGCAATGACGGCGGAGCCTGGAGTGTCGGCCGCGGCGCCAGAGCGCCGCGGCCGGGCTCGGATCAGCCGTAGTGCGCCACCGGGGTTCCGGCGACGGCGGCCATGTTGAGCAGCCCGCGCGCGGTGATCGAGGGGGTGACGATATGTGCGCGGTTGCCCATGCCCATGAGGATCGGCCCGACTTCCAGACCGCCCGCCTTCACCTTGAGGATGTTGCGCACGCCCGAAGCGGCGTCGGCCTCGGCGAAGACCAGCACGTTGGCCGCGCCCTGCATCCGGCCGTTGGGCAGCAGGCGCGCGCGCAGCTCGGGGTCAAGCGCGCTGTCGACATGCATCTCGCCCTCGTAGACGAAGTCACGCGGTGCGCTGTCGAGGATTTCGAGCGCCTTGCGGATACGCGGGCCAGAGCCGTCGGCCTGATTGCCGAACTGCGAGCGCGAGCAGAGCGCGACCTTGGGCTCGAGGCCGAAGCGCCGAACGTGACGCGCTGCGCCGATGGCGGTCAAGGCGATCTGCTCGGGTGTCGGCTCGATCCAGATCTGCGTGTCCGAGATGAACAGCGGACCGTCTTCGAGGATCATCATCGACAGCGCGCCATGCGGCTGCGCCCGTTCGCTGCCAAGCACTTGCGTCACATAGTTGAGGTGCCAACGGTACTCGCCGAAAGTGCCGCAGATCAGCGCGTCGGCCTCGCCACGATGCACCATGACCGCGCCGATGGCGGTGGTGTTGGTGCGCATCACCGCACGGGCGAGATCCGGCGTCACGCCCCGCCGCGCCATGATCCCGTGGTAGGTTTCCCAGTAGTCGCGGTAGCGCGGGTCGTTCTCGGGGTTCACCACGTGGAAGTCGCGGCCCGGGCGCACGGTCAAACCAAGACGCTCGCAGCGCATTTCCAGCACCTCGGGGCGACCGATGAGGATCGGCGTTTCGGTGGTCTCTTCAAGGATGGCCTGCGCGGCGCGCAGCACACGCTCGTCCTCGCCCTCGGCGAAGACGATCTTGCGCGAAGCGGTGGCGGCGGCCTCGAACACCGGACGCATCAGCAGGGCCGACTTGAAGACGCTGGCGTTCAGCTTGTCCTTGTAGGCCTTCAGATCGGCGAGCGGCCGCTGCGCCACGCCGGTCTCCATCGCCGCCTTGGCCACGGCCGAGGAAACCACGGCGGAAAGCCGCGGATCGAAGGGCTTGGGGATCAGGTAGTCGGCGCCGAAGGTCAACTGCTCGCCATGGTAGGCAGCGGCGGCCTCGGCCGAGGTGGTGGCGCGGGCCAGCGCCGCGATCCCCTCGACGCAGGCGACCTGCATGGCGTCGTTGATCTCGGTCGCGCCGACGTCGAGCGCGCCGCGGAAGATGAAGGGGAAGCACAGGACGTTGTTGACCTGGTTCGGAAAATCGCTGCGGCCAGTGGCGATGATCGCATCCGGCGCGACGCTGCGCGCGAGGTCGGGCATGATCTCGGGCGTCGGGTTGGCCAGCGCGAAGATGATCGGGCGCGCGGCCATATTGGCCACCTGCTCGGGTTTCAGAACGCCGGGGCCGGAAAGCCCGAGGAAGAGGTCCGCGCCCTCGATCACCTCGTCCAGCGTGCGCTTGTCGGTGGCCTGAGCAAAAGCGGCCTTCTGCGGGTTCATGTCTTCCTCACGGCCCTCATGGACCAGGCCGTGGATGTCGCAGAGCCAGATGTTCTCGCGCTTGACGCCGAGCTTGACCAGCATGTTGAGGCAGGCGATGCCCGCCGCGCCGCCGCCCGTCGAGACGATCTTGATGTCCTCGAAGGACTTGCCGGCCACGTGCAGCGCATTGGTCGCCGCGGCGCCCACCACGATGGCTGTGCCGTGCTGGTCGTCGTGGAAGACCGGGATGTTCATCCGCTCGCGGCAGATCTTCTCGACGATGAAGCAATCGGGCGCCTTGATGTCCTCAAGGTTGATCGCCCCGAAGGTCGGCTCGAGCGCACAGACGATCTCGGCCAGCTTCTCGGGGTCGGGCTCGTTGAGCTCGAGATCGAAGCAGTCGATATTGGCGAATTTCTTGAAGAGGACCGCCTTGCCTTCCATCACCGGCTTCGACGCCAGCGGGCCGATATTTCCGAGCCCGAGCACCGCAGTGCCGTTCGAGACCACCGCGACGAGGTTGCCGCGCGAGGTGTAGCGCGCGGCGTTGGCGGGGTCCGCCTTGATCTCGAGGCAGGCCTCGGCAACGCCGGGGGAATAGGCGCGGCTCAGATCCCGTCCGTTTGCCAAGGGCTTGGTCGCGCGGATCTCGAGCTTACCGGGCTTGGGGTTCTCGTGGTAGAAAAGCGCCGCCTGACGCAGGCTTTCCTGAGCGGTATCGGTCATGTCTTAGGCCTCCCATCGAAGATGGTTCAACGTTGAACAATCTGCCCATGCGGGCTCGGGGGCCGGGTATCAGGATTTGCGATGCCGGTAAACGAAAAACGCCGGACAGCCCATCACGGCTGTGTTTGGAAGGGCGGAGACCTGCCCGCCCCGCCGCTCTCGAGCAGGGCCGTGATCGGGCCGCGTGGTCAGGACGCCGGAGGGGTGGTGCCAGCAAGATCGTCGAGCTCGGCGATGCGCCGCTCGGCTTGCCAGAGGGTCAGCTCGGCGTCAAAGGTCTCGCCCGCGCGTTCGGACAGATCACGAAGGCGCTGCTCCTGCTCAGCGGTCATTGGCTGGCGCGGATCGGGCGGCACATCCATGGCGGCGTCGATCGGGCGCGGGCTGGTCATGAAACTCATCGTGGTTCCTCCTTATGGGGCACTCAACGCGGGTTTGCGGGCGCGGTTCCATGACACCGCGGAAACAGGGCAGAAACACAACGAAAACGTGGCAGAGACAGCGCAAATCCCGCGAGGGCAGCGGCATTTGGCGGCGTGACAAGCCGCGGGCATCTGCCTATAACGCCCCGCGAAAGCCGTGACGCATCCCGATGCACCTCCCTATGAACCCGAGGAGTTTCTTCCGCATGACCACCCTGGTTTTTGGCCACAAGTCCCCCGACACCGACTCCACCGGCAGCCCGATCATCTGGTCGTGGTACCTCAGCGAGGTGAAGGGCGTGGACGCCAAGCCCGTGCTGCTGGGTGAGCCCAACACCGAGGCCGCCTTCATGCTCGAGCACTGGGGCCTCGAGAAGCCCGAGATCATCGCCGACGTCGAGGCCGATGCGCCCGTGGTGATCGTCGACACCAACAACCCCGCCGAGCTGCCCGCCTCGATCAACAGCGCCGACATCCGCGCCATCATCGACCACCACAAGCTGGTCGGCGGGCTGGAAACCAAAGGCCCGATCGACATCACTGTCCGCCCGCTGGCCTGCACCGCCACCATCATGATCGACCTGATGGGCAAGGACTTCGTGAAGATGCCCGAAGCGATCAAGGGCGCGGCGCTGACCTGCATCCTGTCGGACACGCTGGCCTTCCGTTCGCCGACCACCACGCCGCACGACCGCGCCGTCGCCGAAACGCTGGCGGCCGATCTCGGCGTCGAGATCCCCGACTTCGCCGTCGAGATGTTCGCCGCCAAATCGGACGTGTCGGACTTCTCGGACGCCGAACTGATCCGCATGGACAGCAAGGAGTACGAAGTCGGCGGCACCAAGTTCCGCGTCTCGGTGCTGGAGACCACCGCGCCCGAGATCCCGCTTGGCCGCAAGGACAGCCTCATGCAGAGCTTCAAGACCGTCGCCGCCGAGGATGGCGTCGACGAGGTGCTGCTCTTCGTGGTGGACATCCTCAAGGAAGAAGCAACGCTGCTGGTGCCGAACGATCTGGTGAAGACGGTGGCCGAAAAGAGCTTCGGCGCGAGTGTCGAGGGCGACACCGTGGTGCTGCCGGGCATCATGTCGCGCAAGAAGCAGATCATCCCGAACCTGAAGGTCTGAGCCGCCGCGCCGCGCAGACCCCCAAGGGCACCCCGGCGGGTGCCCTTTTTCGTGCCCTTTGTCCCGTGACCTCCCTGCCCGGAGCCCTGCCATGACCGACCTCGTCACCCTCTCCGACGCCGATCTCACCCTCACCGTCGCGCCACTCGGCGCCGAGCTGCAGAGCTTTGCAAAGAGCGGCAAGGAGCTCCTCTGGCAGGGCGATCCTACGTGGTGGTCCGGCCGTGCGCCGATCCTGTTTCCGATCGTCGGCCCCGCGCCTGGCGGGCGCCTTCGTATCGACGCGTTCGAGTCGGAGATGGCCCAGCACGGCTTTGCCCGCCAGAGCCAATTCATGCTCGAAGAAAGCTCCGCAACCTCCTGCCGCCATGTGCTGATCGACAGCGAAGCGACCCGCGCGCAATACCCATTTTCCTTCCGGCTGGCGGTGACTCACGCGCTCGAAGGTGGCACGCTGAAGGTCTCCGCCGATGTCACCAACACCGGCGATGCGCCGCTGCCCTTCTGCCTTGGCTTTCACCCCGCCTTTGCCTGGCCGCTGCCGGGCGCCGAGGGCCGGCCGCATGAGGTAACGCTCGCCGACAAGGCCGAGCCAGCGCTGGCCCGGATCGACGCTGGACGTCTCGGCGACGCCCGCCTGCCCTCGCCCTTCAGCAACGGCAAGCTCACTCTCGCCCACGAGCAGTTCGAGGCGGACGCGATGATCTTCCCAGAGGGCGCGGGGACGGCGCTCTCCTATGGCGCGGAGCACGGCCCGAGGCTCGATTTCACCTTCGAAAACCTGCCCTTTCTCGCGCTTTGGCAAAAGCCCGGCGCGCCCTACCTCTGTGTCGAGCCCTGGCATGGGATGCATGCGCTCCAAGGCGCCTCGTCCCAGCTCTCGGAACGTCCCGGCGCGCTAAGCCTCGCTCCCGGCGAAGGCGCGAGCTTCGGCTACACCGTCACCCCGCATCTCTGAGCTCCGCGGCGCTGGCCTCATCGCCCGCGCTGGCCTATCAAGGGCGCAGCTCTCACACTCAAAGTCCGACAAAGGCTTCCCATGACCCGCATCATCCAGTCGCTTTCCGAGATCTCGCAGAATTACGAGGCGGCCTTCGTCGACCTCTGGGGCTGCGTGCATGACGGCGTGAAGGCCTTTCCCGCCGCCATCGAGGCGCTGCGCGGTTTCCGCGCCCGGGGCGGCACCGTGGTGCTGCTGACCAACGCCCCGCGCTCGCGCCACGAGGTGGTCAAGCAACTCGAGGGTTTCGGCGTGCCCGAGGACGCCTGGGACAATATCGCCACCTCCGGCGACAGCGCCCGCGTCGCCATGTTCCGCGGTGAGGTCGGCCAGAAAGTCTACTTCATGGGCACGCCCTTCGATGAGCCCTTCTTCGAGCCGATCAAGTTGCTCGAGAACCCGCTGCCGATCGAGCGCGTCGCGCTGGAAGAGGCCGAAGGCATCGTCTGTTGCGGTCCGTTCGATCCGCATGCGGATCCCTCGGAGCTGCGCCCGCAGCTGCTCTACGCCAAGCAAAAGGGCATGAAACTGCTCTGCGCGAACCCCGACATCGTCGTCGACCGCGGCGAGACCCGCGAATGGTGCGCCGGCGCGGTGGCGCAGCTCTACACCGAGATGGGCGGCGAGAGCCTCTATTTCGGCAAACCGCATCCGCCGGTCTATGACCTCGCGCGCCGCCGGCTCGCCGAGATCGACCGCAGCGTGCCCGACAGCACGATCCTGTGCATCGGCGACGGCATTCGCACCGACATCCTCGGTGCGGTGGGCGAGGACATCGACTCGCTGTTCATCACGGGCGGGCTCGCGGCCAAGGAAACGAAGACCGACGAACAGCCCGAGGCCGAGGCGCTCGAACGCTACCTCGCCGACCAGCAAATGGAACCGACCTATTCGATTGGCTTCCTACGCTGAAAAATACAAATTCTCCTCTTGATTTTCTGCGGTCGCGAAGTAATAAAATTACTCAATGATCCAATTCAGTCGCAGTTTTATTACCGGACCGCAGATCATGGAGGAGAAGATGCTCGACAACCTGCCCCGCGGGACGATCTGCATCGAGGACATCGAGATGGGTATGTCCCGGCACCTGCGCAAAGAGGTGACCGACCGCGACATCGCGCTTTTTGCCGAGATCTCAACCGACCACAACCCGGTCCACCTCGATGACGCCTACGCGCAGGATACGATCTTCGAGGGGCGCATCGCCCATGGCATGCTCACCGCAGGGCTGATCTCGGCGGTGATCGGCGAGCAGCTTCCCGGCCACGGAACGGTCTATCTTGGCCAGACTCTGAAGTTCATCGCCCCCGTCCGCCCCGGCGACACGGTGCTCGCCGAGGTCACGGTCCGCGAGATCGATTTTTCAAAACGCAGGGTCATGTTGGACTGCAAATGCTCGGTCGACGGAAAACCGGTGCTGGTTGGCGAGGCCAAGGTGCTCGCGCCCTCGCGGAAGTTCGACTGACCGGTCGCTTTCTCCGCACCATCAATGTCTTGCCGGGGGCGCCGCCGCGAGCCATGCTACGGTTCACCTAGCGGAAGGACTGACCCATGCCCCGAATTCTCGGCCTCAGCGGCAGCCTGCGCGCCGCCTCCTACAACGCCGGCTTGCTGCGCGCCGCCATGGAGCTGGCGCCCGAAGACTGCCCGGTGCTGCCCGGCTCGATCCACGAGGTGCCGCTTTTCAACGCCGACGAAGAGGCCGCCGAGGGGCTGCCCGTGGCGGTGAAGACCTTGCAGGCGCAGTTGGCGGAGGCCGATGGGCTGCTGCTGGTCACCCCCGAGTACAACGGCGGTATTCCGGGCGTTTTCAAGAATGCCATCGACTGGATGTCACGCGGCGAGGGCGGCAAAGCGTTCAAGGGCAAGCCGGTGGCGATCATCGGCGCGTCGCCCGGCGGGTTCGGGACAATCCTGTCGCAGACGCATTGGCTGCCCGTGCTGCGCGCATTGGGGGCGCAACCTTGGCTTGGCGCAAAACTGATGGTGTCGCGCGCGGGTAAATCCTTTGATGCGCAGGGCACCCTCACCGACAGCGCCGTGCGCGAGCAGCTGCAGGCCTATCTCGCGAGCTTCGCCGCGAGTCTCGACTAAGACCTCCTTGGGTGGCCCCGGCAGGCTCTGCGCCTGCCGATCACGCCTCGTGACACGCGGCCTCCGTCTGGCGCGACGTCATCGGGAAAATCTGCCGCGGAGCGTCTAGACGACCGGTCTATTTTAACTACATAGCTCCCCATGACCGAGTCGAGCAAATCCGAAGCAACACGCAAGAAGATCCTGGCCAGCGGCCGCGAGCTTGTCCTGAGGGGCGGCTTCACCGGCGTGGGCCTGTCGCAAATCCTCAAGGAAAGCGGCGTGCCCAAGGGGTCGTTCTACTATTATTTCGCTTCCAAGGAGGCCTTCGGCTGCGCCCTGCTCGAGGACTACGTCTCCGAATATCTCGAGAGATTTGATGCCCTCGCGGAGACCCCGGGCAGCGCTGGCGACCGGCTCGCAGCCTATTGGGACTCCTGGCTCGGCGAGGACGCCTCGGCGGGACTGGCGTCACGCTGCCTTGTGGTCAAGCTCGCCGCCGAGATCGCCGACCTCTCGGACGACATGCGCCGGGTGCTCGACGACGGGGTCTCTGACCTTGTTGCGCGCCTCGCCGCGCTGCTGATTGAAGGCGCCGAGGATGGCTCGCTGCGGCCGCTGCCCGACCCCGAGGGCGCGGCGGGCGGAGCCTACGCGCAATGGCTTGGCGCGGCGATCCTTGCCAAGCTCTCGCAGAGCGACGCGCCCTTGCGGCAGGCTCGCGCCGACACCGTGCGCCGCCTCTTCCCCGACACTCCCTGACCCCTGTTTTTGACACGAAGGACCCCGACATGCGTGCTGCATATCACGACGTTTTTGGCGACCCCGCCGAAGTGATGCTCTTTGGCGAGATGGAGACGCCCAAGCCCGGTCCGGGCGAGGTGCTGATCAAGACCATCCTGTCGCCGATCCACAATCACGACCTGTGGACGATCCGCGGCCAATACGGCTACGTCCCCGAGTTGCCCGGCGAGATCGGCGGCTCCGAGGCGGTCGGCATGGTCGCCGCCCTTGGCGAGGGCGTCGACAAGGCGTTGCTCGGCCAGCGCGTTTCGGTCGGCGGCGTGCACGGCAGCTGGGCCGAGTTCTTCGTCGCCAAGGCGGCGACGCTCGTGCAACTGCCCCAGAGCATCCAGGACGAGGACGCGGCGCAGCTCATCGCCATGCCGTTCAGCGCCATCGCCCTGCTCGACTCGCTCAAGGCCGGCGAAGGCGACTGGCTTGTGCAGACCGCGGCCAATGGCGCTGTCGGCAAGATCATGGTGAGCCTTGCGAAGGCGCGCGGCATCAACCTGTTGAACCTCGTGCGCCGCGCCGATGCGGTCGAGGAAATGAAGGCGCTCGGCGCCGAACACGTCCTCTCCACCGCCGACGAAGGTTGGCTCGACACCGCCAAGGCGCTGATCGGTCCCGCGGGCGCGGTCTCGGCCATTGACTCCGTCGGCGCCGAGCTGGGCATGGCGCTGGCCGCGCTGCTGGGCAAGGACGGGGAATACGTGGTCTTCGGCACGGCGACCGGCGCACCGCTTCAGCTGCCGAGCGGTGAAATGATCACCAAGCACTTGGCCGTTCGCGGCTTCTGGGCCTCGCGCGTGTTCGGCGAGATGAACAGCGAGACGCAGGTGCGCCTGCTGACCGAATTGGTGACCCTGGCGGCGCAAGGCAAGCTGGCGCTCGACGTGGGCAGCGTTTTCGACCTGGAGCAGGTCACCGAGGCGATGCACGCAGCCCAGACGCCCGCCCGCAGCGGCAAGATCCTGCTGCGGGCCTGACCCGCGGCGCTTGCCCCTGATACAAGGCCCCTCGCCCGAACCGGCGGGGGGTCTTTTTCGTGTGACGCGCCGCTCGGCCCTGCGTGGCGCGGGGCGCGGCATTCGGGGCGCAGTCGCCGCGTGATCCCCGAGGCGCGCACCGCTTCCCCTTGACCTTCGCCCCGGCGCCGCGTTTCTCCGGCAGGCGGCCACCGCGCCGCCGGGTCCACGCCCCGCCGCATCCGCCGCACAGCAGAAAGAGCCCCATGGATTACGTCACGCTATTCGCCGTCATCGCCGCCGCCGGCACGGTGGCCGGAATCATCTCGGGTCTTCTGGGCGTGGGCGGGGGGATCATCCTCGTGCCGGCCTTCTATTACGTCTTCACCGGCCTCGGTTATCACCCCGAGCAGCTGATGCAGATCTGCGTCGCCACCTCGACCGGCACGATCATCGTGACCTCGCTGCGCTCGGTCACCTCGCATCACAAGCGGGGCGCGGTGAGCCTCGAGTTGATCAAGGGGTGGGGGCCGTTCATCGCCATGGGCTCGGTGCTGGGCGTTCTGGCCGCGACCGTGCTGCACAGCGACCAGCTGCTGCTGGTCTTCGGCGTGATCGGCGTCTGCCTCGGGCTCTACATGCTGCTCGGCAAGAAGACCTGGCGGATCTCCGAGACCCTGCCGGGGCGCGGGCTGAGCGCGCTCTACGGCGGCATCATCGGCTTCTTCTCGGCGCTGATGGGCATTGGCGGAGGCAGCTTCACCGTGCCGCTGCTGACCGCCTACAACGTGCCGCCGCACCGTGCCGTTGGCACCTCGCCCGGCTTCGGGCTGCTGATCTCGATCCCCGGGTTCATCGCTTTCCTGCTGACCGGCTGGGGGATCACCGGCAAGCCGCCGGGCACCGTGGGCTACGTCAATTTGCCCGCCGTTCTGCTGATCATGGTGACCTCGCTGCTCACCGTGCCGATCGGTGTGAAGCTGGCGCACAGCCTGAGCCCGGCCCGGCTCCGGCTGGTCTTTGCGATCACCGTGCTGGTGCTGGCCGGGAACATGCTCCGCAAGGCGCTGGTGGGCTGAGCCTGTCGGGCCGACGCCTCATCCCTCGGCGAGGCGCTGGACCATCCAGGCATCGAGACGGCGTTGAGGCTGGTGGACTGCCCCTCGCCCGAGATCGCGCCCGGCCAGCCCTTCAGCCCTTCAGCCCCAGGTCGGGTGGAACTTACCGCCCGGAGAGAGGGTGAAGATCTCGGCCCCGTCGACGGTCACGCCAACCGAATGCTCGAACTGCGCCGAGAGCGACTTGTCGCGGGTCACGGCGGTCCAGTCGTCGGCGAGCACCTTTGTCTCGGGACGGCCGAGGTTCACCATCGGCTCGATGGTGAAGAACATGCCTTCCTCGAGCATCGGCCCGGTGCCGGCTCGGCCATAGTGCAGCACGTTGGGCGCGGCGTGGAACACCCGGCCGAGACCGTGACCGCAGAAATCGCGCACCACCGACATGCGCTGCGATTCGACATAGCTCTGGATGGCATGGCCGATGTCGCCGAAGGTGTTGCCCGGCTTCACCGCCTCGATGCCCATCATGAGCGAGTCATGGGTCACCTGGATCAGCCGCTCGGCCTTGCGCGAGAGCTTGCCGGCCACGTACATGCGGCTGGTGTCGCCGTACCAGCCGTCGACGATCACCGTGACATCGACGTTGAGGATGTCGCCATCCTTCAGCTTCTTGTCGCCGGGGATGCCGTGGCAGACCACGTGGTTGATCGAAATGCAGCTGGCGTGCTGATAGCCCTTGTAGCCGATCGTGGCCGAAACCGCGCCCGCCTCTTCGACCGCACCGCGGATGAAGTCGTCGATCTCGGCCGTGGTGCGACCGGGCTCGACCAGCGGCGCGAGATCGTCGAGGATCTTCGCGGCCAGCGCGCCGGCCTTCTGCATGCCGGCAAAATCGGCGGTTTCGTGAATGCGGATGCCGTCGCGGGTGAGACGGCCGCTCGTGTCATTTCGCAAGACGGGGCGCTCCATGGGTCTCTTCCCTTCAATACTTAATGCGTATTGCGCTCCATTGCCAGAGGATGGCAGGGGAACGCAATGGCATGTCCCGGAGTTAAGTCCCGCGATGCGGGCCGCGGCGCCGATCCTGCCAGCCAGGGCATCGCCCGAAGACCGCCTGAAGGGGATCAGGCAGACCCGACCCAAAGACGTGCCGGACGCAGCGGCGCGCAAGAAAGCCGCAAGGCGCAGAAAAGGACCGACGAGGGACAATGGACAGTATCAACGAAGTCATGAACACCGAGATCTACAACGGCACGTCGCTTTCCGACGTGTTCACGCTGGACTTCATGGCCAGCGTTCTCGGCAACGTGGTGGCAGCCATCGTGCTGCTGCTGGTGGGGCTTTTCATCGGCCGCTGGGTCAAGGGCCGGATCACCGCGATGTCGGCGCGCAGCGCCCGGCTCGATGACACGCTCTTCAACTTCCTCGGGAATATCGCGCGCTACGTGGTGTTGATCTTCACCATCCTTGTTGTGCTCAACACTTTCGGCGTGCAGACCACCTCGATCATCGCCGCGCTCGGCGCTGCCGGCCTTGCCGTCGGGCTCGCGCTTCAGGGCACCCTGTCGAATGTCGCAGCGGGGGTGATGATCATCATCTTCCGCCCGATCAAGCTGGGCGATTTCGTTTCGGTGGCCGGGGTCTCGGGGACGGTCAAGGACATCACCCTCAACACCACCGAGCTTGCCAGCCTCGGCAACACGCAGATCATCGTGCCGAATTCCGAAGTCTGGGGCAACGTCATCGAGAACTATTCGATCTACAAGACTCGCCGCGCGGAATGGACCTTTGGCGTCGGCTACGGCGCAAACCTCGCCACCGCCGAGCGGGTGATCCGCGAGACCATCATGGCCGATCCGCGCTCGCTGAACGATCCCGAACCCTTCATCCAGGTCAACGCGCTGAACGACAGCTCGGTCGATTTCCTGGTGCGCGTCTGGGTCGGGAGCGGCGACTATTTCGCCTATCAGGCCGACATGAAGCGCAAGGTCAAGGAAGCGCTGGACGCCAATGGCGTCGACATCCCCTTCCCCACCCGCACGCTGCACCTCTCGCGCGACGAGGATGCCGAGGTGGCCGCGGAGCCGCGTTCGCGACTGGCCTGAGTCCCTTGATGGCATCGGCGGATGGGGCACCGTCCCGTCCGCTTTGGAAGACTCCCGCGGGACGTTTGAACCTAGAGGGGGACGCGCCGGACGCTTCAGGGCGCGCGGAACGGCAGTGGCGCGCCGAGGGTGATTTCCTCGGGCGTGATCCGGCAGCCGAGCGCGAGAACCTCGACCCCCGCCGCGCGCGCGCTGGCGAAAGCCGCAGCATAGGCGGGATCGATGTCGGAGGCGAGCGTGACCACCTCGGCATCGGTGCGCTGCACCAGATAGAGCATCACGGCGCGGTGGCCCTGCTGGACCATCGCGGCGAGTTCCGCGAGATGCTTGGCCCCGCGCGCCGTGACGCTGTCGGGGAACTCGGCGAGGCCCGGGCTGCGCGAAAGGGTCACCGATTTCACCTCCACGTAGCAGTCCCGGCGGGCCGCCCCGGTGAGCAGGAAGTCGATGCGGCTTTTCTCGCCATATTTCACCTCGGGGCGGACGGTCTCGTAGCCCTCCAGTCCCCCCACCTGCCCGGCCACGAGCGCGGCGCGCAGCACGCGGTTGGGCACACCGGTGTCGACGCCAATGAAGGCGCCGCCCTCGTGCTCGATCAGCCGCCACGCGTATTTCAGCTTCCGCTTCGGATCCTCGTTTGGCTCGAGCCAGATCCGGCTCTCGGGTTCGGCCATGCCAAGCATACTGCCCGGATTGGCCACATGGGCGGTGATCTCTGAGCCATCCTCGAGCCGGCAATCGGCGAGGAAACGCTTATAGCGGCGCAGCAGGCGGGCGGGGATGAGCGGGGTCTCGAAACGCATGGGCGTGCTATAGCGGGACCGGTGACGGGCGCAAGCCGGCGGTCAACTCCGCGCGGCCACCACCACCTCGCAGCCCCAATCGGCGCAGGCCGCGGCAAGGCCGGGCTCGAGCGGGGCGTCGGTGAGGAACTTGTCTATCTCCGCCAGCGAGGCAATGCGCGCCGGGGCGCTGCGCTTGAACTTCGACTGGTCGGCCACAAGGTAGGTGCGGCGCGACTGTCGCAGGATGGCGCGGCTGACGCCGACTTCCTGCAGGTCGAAGTCGAGGATGTCGCCCTCGGCGTCCAGCGCCGAACAGCCGATCACCGCGAGGTCGAACTTGAACTGGCGGATGCTCTCGGTCGCCAGCGCGCCGATGAGCCCGCCGTCGGTGCGGCGCAGGCTGCCGCCGCTGACCAGCACCTCGCAATCGGGATTGGCGACGAGGATATTGGCGACGTTCATATTGTTGGTCACCACCATCAGCCCCTTGTGATGCAAGAGTTCGCGCGCCACCGCCTCGGTGCTGGTGCCGATGTTGAGGAACAGCGAGATGCCGTGCGGGATGCGCGCGGCGCAGGCACGGGCGATGCCAGTCTTGGCCTCCATGTTGAGATGGCGCCGTTCCTCATAGCCGATGTTCATCGTACCCGAGGGCAGCACCGCTCCGCCGTGCACCCGGTCGAGCCGCCCGGCGTCCGCCAGATCGCTCAGGTCGCGGCGGATGGTCTGCAGCGTGACACCGAAGTGCTGCGCCAGCCCTTCGACGGTGACCTTGCCGTCGCGGCGGGCGATCTCGAGAATCTCCGGGTGGCGCAGGGACTGGGACATGGGTGTTCGGTTTCTTTCGCTTTATCCTGACTCGGGCAGAAAAACCGCAAATCTTCGCCGGTTCCAGAGGATTCGTTTCTGCATCTGCATGGTCTGAACCAAAGATTGCGACAGAAGTGCGCGATTATAATAGGAAATCTCCACGCGTTCTTGAACGAAAAAAAACGAAAACAAATTCCTTGCGTGAATGCGCGGTCCAGGTTTAGCCTGCCCCCAACGTGAAAGAGGCTCCCGTGCGCAAGACCACCCCCGATACCCCTGCAGATCTTTTCGTCATCGGTGGCGGCATCAACGGATGCGGCATCGCCCGGGACGCGGCCGGGCGCGGCGCTTCCGTGCTGCTGGCCGAGATGGGCGATCTCGCCTCGGCGACTTCCTCGGCCTCGACCAAACTGTTCCACGGCGGGCTGCGCTATCTCGAGTATCTCGAGGTGCGGCTGGTGCGCGAGGCACTGGTCGAGCGCGAGGTTCTGCTGCGCGCCATGCCGCACATAAGCTGGCCGATGCGTTTCGTGCTGCCCTACCACAGGGACATGCGCTTCGAGAGCGAGACGCCGATCTCCAAGATGCTCGGGCTGGCGATGCCCTGGATGAAGGGGCGCCGTCCGGCGTGGCTGATCCGCATGGGGCTGTTCATGTACGACCACCTCGGGGGACGGAAGATCCTGCCGGGCACGGCGACACTCTCGCTGAAGGGCGCGAAGGAGGGCGCGCCGCTGCAGCCGCGCTTCGAGCGCGCCTATGAATATTCCGACTGCTGGGTCGAGGATTCGCGGCTGGTGGTGCTCAACGCGCGCGACGCCGAAGCGCGCGGCGCGACGATCATGACCCGAACCAAGGTCACCCACGCACAGCGCGACGGCGCGCTCTGGCGGATCGAGACCAAGGACGCCGAAACCGGCGCGAAAGCGACGCATTACGCGAAGATGCTCATCAACGCGGGCGGTCCCTGGGTCGGCGACGTGATCCATGACAAGATTGACCTGCCATCGCGCGAGGGCGTCCGGCTGGTCCGTGGCAGCCATATCGTGACCCGACGGCTCTACGACCACGACAAGTGCTACTTCTTCCAGGGCACCGACGGGCGGATCATCTTCGCGATTCCCTACGAGCGCGATTTCACCCTGATCGGCACCACGGATGCCGAGCATAAAGACCCGGATCGCCGCCCGGTCTGCACCCCCGAGGAACAGGCCTATCTGATCAATTTCGCCAACCAGTATTTCGCGCAGTCGATCTCGGATAAGGACGTGGTCTGGACCTACTCCGGCGTGCGGCCGCTCTATGACGACGGCGCCTCCAGCGCCACGGCGGCGACGCGGGATTACACGCTGAAAGTGGACGCGGAGGGCGGCGCACCGGTGCTGAATGTCTTCGGCGGCAAGATCACCACCTATCGGCGGCTGGCGGAAAGCGCGCTCGAGAAGATCGGCGAACATGTTACCTTGAAGTCCGGCCCCTGGACTGCGGGCGTTGCGATGCCCGGCGGGGATTTCCCGGTCGACGGCTTCGACGCTCTTGTGCAAGCTCTGACCGAGAAATATCCTTTTCTCGGAGAGGTTTGGGCGCGCCGGCTCGCGCGCGCCTACGGCACCGAGGCAGAAACCCTCTTGGGGGAGGCAATAAGCGCTGCGGATCTCGGGAGGGCATTCGGCGCGACTCTCACCGAGGCGGAAGTGATCTGGCTGATGCGGCAGGAGTTCGCCCGCACGGCCGAGGACGTGGTGTGGCGACGCACCAAGCTCGGGCTGCGCCTGAGCGAGGAGGAGATATCGGCGCTGGACGGCTGGATGACATCCCGCCGCGAAAGGGCCGACGCCGCCGAATAGCACGGCGGAGACATACGGCGCGGGGAGGAGGACCTTATGTCGCTGGAACTGAAGGGCGTTTCAAAGATCGTCGAGGGGCAGACCCATATCGCCCCCACCGATCTGACGCTCGCGAATGGCACGATGAACGTGCTGCTGGGCCCGACCCTGTCGGGCAAGACGTCGCTGATGCGGCTGATGGCGGGGCTTGATGCGCCCTCTACCGGCAAGATTTTCTGGGAAGGCAAGGACGTCACCGGGATGCGGGTGCAGGACCGCAAGGTGGCCATGGTCTACCAGCAGTTCATCAACTATCCCTCGATGACCGTCTACCAGAACATCGCCTCTCCGATGAAGCTGATGGGTGTCGACAAGGCCGAGATCGACCGCCGGGTGCGCGAGAGCGCCGAGTTGATGAAGCTGACCCCCTTCCTCGAGCGCAAGCCTTTGGAACTATCGGGCGGCCAGCAGCAGCGCTGCGCGCTGGCGCGGGCGCTGGTGAAGAACGCCGGACTGGTGCTTCTGGACGAGCCGCTTGCCAACCTCGACTACAAGCTGCGCGAAGAGCTTAGGGTGGAAATCCCAAAGATATTCGAGGCTTCCGGCTCGATCTTCGTCTATGCCACAACCGAACCCGAGGAAGCGCTCCTGCTTGGCGGGCACACCGCGACTCTTTGGGAGGGGCGCGTGACGCAGTTCGGCCCGACGCCGCAGGTCTACCGCCAGCCGCTGGACGCGACCACCGCGCGCGTCTTCAGCGACCCGCCGATGAACTTCCTGCAGATCTCCAAGACCGGCGACCGGCTCATGTTCGGCGAGGGCCAGAGCGCGCCAGCCACCGGCAAGCTCAAGGATTTGCCCGACGGGCGCTACATGGCGGGCTTCCGGCCCAACCACCTGGAGATCCGGAAACACGATCCCGACGCGCTGCACTTCCGCACCGAGCTTCAGGTGAGCGAGCTCACGGGCTCAGAGACCTTTGTCCACCTCGATCACCACGGCGAGCGCTGGGTGGGGCTGGTGGGCGGCGTGCACGACCTGCCGCTCGGCAAGCCTCTGGATGTCTGGCTGTCGCCGCGGCACGTCTACGTCTTCGGCGAGAACGGCGATCTGGTCGCCCCCGCCGCCTATGCGCAAGCTGCCTGAGGAGGAGGCGATATGGCCAAGATAACGCTAGACAATCTCGCTCACTCCTACATGGCGAACCCGCGCGGAGAAGAGGATTTCGCGCTCAAGCAGATGACCCACGACTGGGACGATGGCGGCGCCTATGCGCTGCTCGGCTCCTCGGGCTGCGGCAAGTCCACGTTGCTCAACATCATCTCGGGTCTGCTGATCCCCTCGCAGGGCCGCGTGCTCTTTGATGGGCAGGACGTGACCCATGCCCCGACCGCCGAGCGCAACATCGCGCAGGTGTTCCAGTTCCCGGTGGTCTACGACACGATGACCGTGCGCGACAATCTGGCCTTCCCGCTGCGCAACCGCGGCCGCGACGAGGCCTATGTCGCCGAGCGGGTGCAGGAGATCGCGCGGATGATCGGCATGGAAGACCAGCTGCGCCGCAAGTGCAGCGGGCTCACCGCCGATGCCAAGCAGAAGATCAGCCTCGGGCGCGGCATGGTGCGCAAGGACGTGAACGCGCTGCTCTTCGACGAGCCGCTGACGGTGATCGACCCGCACATGAAGTGGGAACTGCGCACCCAGCTCAAGAAGCTGCACCATGATTTCGGCCACACGATGATCTACGTCACCCACGACCAGACCGAGGCGCTGACCTTCGCCGACAAGGTGGTGGTGATGTACGACGGCCGCGTCGTGCAGATCGGCACGCCCGAGGAGCTCTTCGAGCGGCCCGAGCACACTTTCGTCGGCTATTTCATCGGCTCGCCGGGGATGAACGTAATCCCCGCCAAGGTCGAGGGCAGCCGTGGCTACATCAACGGTTCGGACTTCGACCTCGGCGCCGGCTATCGGGCAATGGACGGAAAGGTCGAGATCGGCGTGCGCCCCGAGTTTGCCCGGCTGAGCGCCACCGAGGGGCTCCCAGTCAAGATCCGCCGGGTCGAGGACGCCGGGCGGCACAAGATCATCCGCGCCGAGTTCTTCGGCCATGACATCAACATCGTCGCCGGCGAGGACGAGAGCATCGGGCCCGACATGACCCGCGTGCGCTTCGATCCCGCCCACGTCAACGTCTACCGCGACGACTGGCGCGTCGCACCCTCGGGGGAGGCTGCCTGATGAACAAGACCGTCAATCACAAGGCATGGTTCCTCGTGCTGCCAGTGCTGGTGCTGGTGGCTTTCTCGGCGGTGATCCCGCTGATGACCGTGGTCAACTACTCGGTGCAGGACACCTTCGGGAACAACCAGTTCTTCTGGGCCGGGCTCGAATGGTTCGACGAGATGCTGCATTCCGACCGGATGTGGAATGCGCTCGGTCGGCAGCTCATGTTCTCTGGGATCATCCTCGCCATCGAGGTCCCCTTGGGCATCTTCGTCGCGCTCAACATGCCGAAGTCGGGCTTCTGGGCGTCGTTCTGTTTGGTGCTGATGTCGCTGCCGCTGCTCATCCCGTGGAACGTGGTGGGCACCATCTGGCAGGTCTTCGGACGGGTCGACATCGGCCTGCTGGGCCGGACGCTGGCGTCGATGGGCATCAACTACAACTACACGCAGAGCACGCTGGCCGCCTGGATCACCATCGTCGTCATGGACGTCTGGCACTGGACCTCGCTGGTGGCGCTGCTGGCCTATGCGGGCCTCAAGTCGATCCCCGACGCCTATTACCAGGCGGCCAAGATCGACCAGGCCAGCCGCTGGAAGGTGTTCCGCTACATCGAGCTGCCGAAGATGGCGGGGGTGCTGATGATCGCCATCCTGCTGCGCTTCATGGACAGTTTCATGATCTACACCGAGCCCTTCGTGGTCACCGGCGGGGGTCCGGGCAATGCCACGACGCTGCTGTCGATCGACCTCGTGAAGATGGCGCTTGGGCAGTTCGACCTTGGCCCGGCGGCGGCCTTCTCGATCATGTACTTCCTGGTGATCCTGCTGATTTCCTGGGTGTTCTATACCGTGATGACCAACCTCGACAAAAAGGGGATGTGAGATGACCGACACCACCCTCGCCCCCGCCGCCAGCCGGTCGCGCAGCCTGCCGCGGATCAACGGGCGCGCCATCGTCATGACGCTCTACCTGCTCTTCCTGCTCTTGCCGATCTACTGGCTGCTCAACATGAGCCTGAAGACCAACACCGAGATCCTCGGCAGCTTCACGCTCTGGCCGCGCAACCTGACCTTCGCTAACTACGCGACGATCCTCACCGATCCGAGCTGGTACTCGGGCTACATCAACTCGCTGATCTACGTGGTGATGAACACGGTGATCTCACTCTCCGTGGCGCTGCCGGCGGCCTACGCCTTCTCGCGCTATCACTTCATGGGCGACAAGCACCTGTTCTTCTGGCTGCTGACCAACCGCATGGCGCCGCCGGCGGTCTTCGCCCTGCCCTTCTTCCAGCTCTACAGCTCGATCGGGCTCTTCGACACGCATATTGCCGTGGCGCTGGCGCATTGCCTCTTCAACGTGCCGCTGGCGGTCTGGATCCTCGAGGGCTTCATGCGTGGCGTGCCCAAGGAAATCGACGAGACCGCCTATATCGACGGCTACAGCTTCGGCGGCTTCTTCCTGAAGATCTTCATGCCGCTGATCTCGTCCGGCATCGGCGTCGCTGCCTTCTTCTGCTTCATGTTCTCCTGGGTCGAGCTGCTGCTGTCGCGCACGCTGACCACGGTGGATGCAAAGCCCATCGCCGCCACCATGACCCGCACCGTCTCGGCCTCGGGGCTCGACTGGGGTGTGCTGGCGGCGGCGGGGGTGCTGACCATCATCCCGGGGGCGCTCGTGATCTGGTTCGTTCGCAACTACATCGCCAAGGGCTTTGCCCTGGGCCGGGTCTGAGAGGAGATCGACATGGACTGGATGGCATGGACCTGGCCCACAGCGGCCTTCTTTCTGACCATCGCGGCGCTGCTGGTGATCTTCACCGTGCTGGCGATCCGCTTTCCCGAGACCCCGCAGCGCGGGATCCTCGGCATCGAGACCACGCGCGGGGACCGGCTCTTCATCACGCTGCTGGGCTCGGCCTTCATCAATCTCGCCTGGCTCGGCCTTGTCGGCCAGGCGCAGCCGGCGGCGCTTGTCGTCTGCCTTATCTACGCGGCGGCGGTGTTCCGCTGGGTCTGAGACCCCCGAGGACGCCGGCCCGGGCTGGAGGTGCACGGACCGCCGAAAGAGAATAAATGGTTCAATAAGGGAGGAAACCATGAACCTTAAGAGATCAACCGCCATGGCGCTTGCGCTCGGCCTGCTGAGCGGGCCGGCCTTCGCCGACATGGAGGCGGCCACGGCCTTCCTCGACGCGGAGATCGGCGATCTGTCGACCCTCTCGCGCGCCGACCAGGAAGCCGAGATGCAGTGGTACATCGACGCGGCCCAGCCGTTCCAGGGCATGGAGATCAAGGTGGTCTCGGAAACGATCACCACCCACGAGTACGAAAGCCAAGTGCTCGCCCCGGCCTTCGAAAAGATCACCGGCATCAAGATCACCCATGACCTCATCGGCGAGGGTGACGTGGTCGAGAAGCTGCAGACCCAGATGCAGTCGGGCGAGAACATCTACGACGCCTATGTCAACGACAGCGATCTCATCGGCACCCACTGGCGCTACCAGCAGGTGCGCAACCTGACCGACTGGATGGCGAACGAGGGCGCGGACGTCACCAGCCCGACGCTGGATCTGGACGATTTCATCGGCACCCAGTTCACCACCGCCCCCGACGGCAAGCTCTACCAGCTGCCCGACCAGCAGTTCGCCAACCTCTACTGGTTCCGTTACGACTGGTTCACAGATCCCGACATCATGGCCGAGTTCAAGGAAAAGTACGGCTACGAGCTGGGCGTGCCGGTCAACTGGTCGGCCTATGAGGACATCGCGGAGTTCTTCACCGGTCGCAATATCGACGGGCAGGAAATCTTCGGCTCGATGGACTATGGCAAGAAGGACCCCTCGCTCGGCTGGCGCTACACCGACGCGTGGATGTCGATGGCCGGGATGGGCGACAAGGGCGAGCCGAACGGCCTGCCGGTCGACGAATGGGGCATCCGGGTGAACGACAAGTCGCAGCCCGTGGGCGCCTGCATGGCGCGCGGCGGCGCGGCCAACAGCCCGGCAGCGGTCTATGCCGTCGACAAGGCGATCGAGTGGCTCAACAAGTACTCGCCCCCCTCGGCCATGGGCATGACCTTCTCCGAGGCGGGCCCGGTCCCGGCGCAGGGCAACATCGCCCAGCAGATGTTCATGTACACCACCTTCGTCGCCTCGCTGGTCGAACCCGGCCTGCCGGTGATGAATGAGGACGGCACGCCGAAGTGGCGCCTCGCCCCCTCGCCGCATGGCGTCTACTGGGAAGACGGCATGAAGGTTGGCTATCAGGATGTGGGCTCCTGGACGCTGATGAAGTCCACGCCCGAGGACCGCGCCAAGGCCGCCTGGCTCTACGCGCAGTTCGTCACCTCCAAGACCGTGGACGTGAAGAAGAGCCACGTCGGTCTCACCTTCATCCGCGAGAGCACCATCCAGGACGAGAGCTTCACCGACCGCGCGCCGAACCTCGGCGGTCTCGTGGAATTCTACCGCTCGCCCGACCGCGTGCGCTGGTCGCCCACCGGCACCAACGTGCCGGACTACCCCAAGCTCGCGCAGCTCTGGTGGCAGAACATCGGTGACGCCATGTCGGGTGCCAAGTCCGCGCAGGACGCACTCGACAGCCTCTGCTCGGACATGGAAAAGGTGATGGAGCGCCTCGAGCGCGCCGGCATCCAGGGCGATCTGGGCCCGGTGATGAACGAGGAGAAGGATCCGCAGGAGTGGCTCGATACCGCAGGCTCGCCGAAGCCGAAGATCGAGAACGAGCGCGAGGAGCCGAAGACTGTCGCCTACGACGAGCTCGTCGCCTCCTGGAACTGAGCTAACTGCGCGGGGGCGGGCCATGGCCTGCCCCCGCTTTCTCGTCTCCGCCATGGCCAAGCGGGGCCATCGCCGATACGAGTCGGGCAAGACACTGATCCCGGACGCAAAACTCCGGGACGACGATCGCGCAGGCCGAGCCCCGCGCGTCCAAACGGGACTGACGACACACAGGAAGGCCGAAGACAGACATGACCCTCATCCTCGCCATCGACCAGGGCACCACCTCCTCGCGCGCGATCCTCTTTGATGACAAGCTGCAGGTCGTCGCCTCGGCGCAGGAGGAGTTTCCGCAGCACTTCCCGCAAAGCGGCTGGGTCGAGCACGACCCGCTCGACCTTTGGTCCACCACCGCTGCCACCTGCCGCGCCGTCGTGGAAAAGGCGGGCGTCGGCGCGGATGACATCGCCGCCATCGGCATCACCAACCAACGCGAGACCACCGTGGTCTGGGACAAGACCACCGGCAAGCCGATCCACAACGCCATCGTCTGGCAGGACCGCCGTACCTCCGAGATGTGCCGGGCCCTGCGCGACGAGGGCTTCGAGGAAACGGTGACCGAAAAGACCGGCCTGCTGCTCGACCCCTATTTCTCGGCAACCAAGCTGGCGTGGATCCTCGACAACACCCCCGGCGCGCGCGAAAAGGCCGAGGCGGGCGAGCTGCTTTTCGGCACGGTCGACAGCTGGCTCGTCTGGAAGCTGACCGGCGGCGCGGTGCATGCCACCGATGCCACCAACGCCGCCCGCACCATGCTCTACAACATCCGCGAAGGCCGTTGGTCGGAAGCCATCTGCAAGCGCCTGAATATCCCGACCAACATGCTCCCCGAGGTGCGCGACTGCGACGCCAACTTCGGCGACTGCCGGGCTGATCTCTTCGGCCGCCCGATCCCGATCCTCGGCATCGCGGGCGACCAGCAGGCGGCGACCATCGGTCAGGCCTGCTTCACCCCCGGCATGGTGAAATCCACCTATGGCACCGGCTGCTTTGCGCTGCTCAACACCGGCGAGACGCCGGTCGTTTCGCAGAACCGCCTGCTGACCACCATCGCCTACCGCATCGACGGCAAGACCACCTACGCGCTCGAAGGCTCGATCTTTGTCGCTGGCGCGGTGATCCAATGGCTGCGCGACGGGCTCAAGGTGATCCGCGATGCCGCGGAAAGCCAGCCGCTGGCCGAGGCCGCCGACGAGGCGCAGGAACTCGTTCTGGTCCCCGCCTTCACCGGTCTCGGCGCGCCCTATTGGAACGCCGACTGCCGGGGGGCCATCTACGGGCTCACCCGCAACTCCGGCCCCGCCGAATTCGCCCGCGCCGCACTGGAAAGCGTCGGCTACCAGACCCGCGACCTCATCGAGGCGATGAAGGCCGACTGGGGTGCCGAACATGGCGACGCCGAAATGGCGGCGCTGCGGGTGGATGGCGGGCTCAGTGCCTCGGACTGGGGGATGCAGTACCTGTCGGACATCCTCGACGCGCCGGTCGAACGGCCCACGGTGCTCGAAACCACCGCCATGGGTGCGGCGTGGCTCGCCGGTCAGAAGGCCGGGATCATGCCGGGGATGGAGGAGTTTGCCAACGCCTGGGCCCGCGATGCGCGCTTCGAGCCGAAGATGGACCCCGCCGTGCGCGAGCGCAAATACGCGGCCTGGAAACGCGCGGTCGAGGCGACCATCGGTTTCGGCTCCCCAAACGGCTGAGCCGCGCCGGGCGAGATCAGAGGATCTCGCCCCCGTCGATCACCAGCGCCAGCCCGGTGACAAAGGCCGAGCGGTCCGAGGCAAGGTAGAGGATGCCCTCGGCGATTTCCTCGGTGCTGGCCCAGCGGCCCATCGGGATGGTGTCGGCGACATAGCTCTCGAGCGCCGCGCGCCCGCCCATCTGCTTCTCGAAACCCAGGTTGAAGGGCGTATCCACGAACCCCGGGCAAAGCGCGTTGAAGCGGATCCTCTCGCGCGCGTAATCCACCGCCATCTGCTTCACCATGGCCACGGCGGCGTGCTTGGTGGTGGCGTAAGAGACCATGCCCCGGTCATACTGGCAGCCCGAGTTCGACGCGGTGATGATCACCGACCCGCCCCCCTGCGCCCGCATGTGCGGGATCACAGCCCGCGAGGCGACGAAATGCGCCCGCACGTTCAGCGCCCAGGCGGCATCCATCTGCGCAGGGGTGACCTCTTCGACCTTGCCCTCGATCTGGATGCCCGCGTGGCTGTGCAGCACGTCGAGCCTACCGTGGTCCTTTGCGACCCGCTCGATCAGCCCCTCGACCGCCGCATCGTCGCGCACATCAAGGCCCTGCGCCATGCCGCGACCGCCCGCGGCGTCGATCTCGGCCAGAGTCTCGGCGGCGAGATCCTCGCGCAGATCGGTCACCACCACATAGGCCCCCTCGCGGGCCATGGCCACGGCCCCGGCGCGGCCGATCCCGGATCCGGCGGCGGTCACCAGCGCGACACGGTCTTTCAGCATGGGTCTCTCCTGAAGTCTTGAGTTAGCGGCGCGCGTGCGCCTGAGAGCGCCGCAGCAGAAGCTGCGCGGCGATCAGCATGAGCAGCGAGGCAGCCATCACCATGGTGCCGATCGCGTTGATCTCGGGGGTGACGCCGCGGCGGATCGACGAGAAGACGTAGATCGGCAGCGTCGTCTCGGCGCCCGCGACGAAGAAGGCGATGATGAAATCGTCGAAGCTGAAGGTGAAGGCGAGCAGGAAACCCGCGAGGATCGCCGGCAGGATCTGCGGAAAGGTCACCTGCCAGAAGGTGCCCATAGGCGTGGCACCAAGATCACTCGACGCCTCGATCAGCGCCCCGTCCAGCGTCTCCATCCGCCCGCGCACCAGCAGCACCACCAGCGACATGGTGAAGAGACCATGCGCGCCGATCAGCGAGCCGGTGCCGAGCGAGAGCTTCCAGCCGGTCAGCGCCTCGAGCCAGGGGTTCACCAGATCGAAGACCGACACCAGCGCGATGAGGGTCGCGATGCCGATGACGATGCCGGGGATCATCACCGCGATCTGCACCAGGAGGTCAAAGACCTTGCGGGCGCGTCCGCGCATCCCGGTCAGCGCCAGCGCCGCCATGGTGCCCACCACCGTCGCCAGCACCGCCGACAGGAAGGCGACACGCACCGAGGTCCAGAGCGCCTCCATCACGAAGGGATTGTTCAGCGCGCGCCCGTACCATTGCAGCGAGAAGCCCTGCATCTGCGAGGCCGAGCGCCCCGCCGAGAAGGAGAACAGCGCGATGATGCCGATCGGCAGGTAGAGAAAGGCGTAGACCGCCCAGGCGTAAAGTCTCATGGGTGCCTCCGGAGGATTACATCAGGCCGACATCGTCGCGGCTCGCGCCGAAGCGCTTCACGAGGCGGGTGTAGATGCCGACGGTGATCAGCATGATGACCACCAGCCCGACCGCCACCGCCGAGCCGAAGGCCCAGTTGCGCGACTGCAGGAAGAGATCGACCAGCGCATTGCCGACAAAGAAGACCTTGCCGCCGCCAAGGATCGCGGGGATCAGGAACTCGCCCATCAGCAAGATGAACACCAGCATCGAGCCGGTCAGAACGCCGGGCATCGACAGCGGCAGGGTGATCTGCAGGAAGGCGCGCCAGGGCGGCGTGCCGAGGTCGGCCGCCGCCTCGAGAAGCCGCTTGTCGAGCTTTTCGAGCGCCACGTAGATCGGGAAGACCATCAGCGGCAGGTAGCCATAGACGATGCCCACCAGCACTGCGAAGGGCGTGTTGAGCAGCCGCACGTCATCGAGGCCGATGGTCTCGAGCAGTGCCGGGATGCCCTTGCCGCCAAGCAAGAAAATCCATGCGTAGGAGCGGATGAGGATCGATGTCCAGAACGGCACGATCACCAGCACCAGCAGCATGGTCTTCCACTTGGGCGAGACCTTGACCGCCAGGAAATAGGCCAGCGGATAGGCGATGAGCAGCGAGGCCAGCGTGCCCACCGGCGCCAGCGTCAGCGTGTTGCGGAAGGCCGCGAACCGCGCCGGCAGGTTGGCATATTGCTCGAAGGTGAAGCCGGGCGCGTAGCCGCCGATGGCGCTGCGCTCGCCGAAAGAGAAGATCAGGACGACGGCCAGCGGCAGCAGCAACATCGCCGCGTACCACAGCCCTGCCGGTGTCAGCAGCAGCGCCCGCGCCCGTGATTGGGTCATGGCCATCGTCCTGTCTCCGTCTTCTGTCTTACGCCGACTTGAAGCGCGCCATCAGCTCGGCGCGGTTCGGGTCGGTCAGGGTCACCGCCGCGCCGAACTCCAGCGGGCTGAGCGCTTCGGCGGCCGGGTAGATGATCGGATCGTTCAGCAGCTCTTCGGGCAGCAGTGCGTTGGTGCGGCTGTCGGCCACCGGGTAGCCATGGGCAAGCGCCTCCTTGGCGTTCACCTCCGGCGACAGCAGGAAGTTGATCAGCGCGTAGGCGGCCTCCTTGTGGGGCGCGTCCTTGGGAATGGCGTAATAGTCCGACCAGATCTCGCCGCCTTCCTTGCCGAGCGCGAAGCCGATCTCCGGCATGTCGGTGTTCATCTGCTTGCCGTCACCGGTCCAGCACATGGTCAGCCAGGCATCGCCGTTGCGCATCGCCGGCTGGTAGTCCGACGAGATCGCGTAGAGGTGCGGCTTGACGTCGATCAGCAGCTTCTCGGCCTGAGCCAGTTCCTCGGGGTCTACCGAGTTGAACGAGAAGCCGTGGTAGCACAGTGCGTTGCCGATGGTGGTGAGCTGATAGTCATGCACCATCACCCGGCCGTCCCACTTGTCGCGCGCCCCGTCGAAGAAGGCCTTCCAGCTGTCCACAACACCGCCGGTCTTGTCGGAGTTGAAGGCGATGCCGGTGGTGCCCCAGTTCTTCGGCACGCCGTAGACGACACCGTCGATGGTGCCCGCGTCCGAGAAGCGCTTCTCAAAAGCCGCCGCGTCGAAGTTCGGAATCTTGCTCAGGTCGAGCGGCTCGATCAGGTCGGCCTCGACATAGGTCGGGATGGCGTAGTTGGTGGGCACGAAGACGTCCCAGCCCGAGCCGCCGGCTTGGATCTTCGCCAGCATTTCCTCGTTCGAGCCGAAGACGTTGACCTGCGTATAGGCGCCGGTCTCGTCGGTGAAGGCATCGAAGTTGGCCGGATCGTGGTAGTTCGGCCAGGTCGCCAGCACCACGCGGTCGCCGATGTCCTGGGCGCGGGCGCGGGTCGGCAGCAGGCCCGGCATGGCGCCGCCCATCACCGCCGCAGCGGTGCCTAGGCCGGTCACCCCGAGGAAGTGGCGACGGGTCACGGAGCCTTTCTGAAAGCGCCGCAGCTCTTCCATGAACGCCTTGCGCGAGATCGGCGTGTTGTCGTCTTTCATTTCGATTTTCCCTTGTTGGACTTTGACTTATCTGGATGTCTTCAGTCGTCGGCGGCGAGAACGAGACCCGTTCCCTCCGGCCAGAGCACGTGGACAGAGGCGCCCACGTCATGTCCGCCCAAGGCTCTTTCGGCCTGTCGCGGGATATTCACCTGAAGCGGTCCTATTCCATCGGCCGTCAGCAGGTATTCGGTGTGGCTTCCCAGGAAGGTGCGGTGGGTGATGCGCGCGGGGACAGCCGCTGTCCCCGCGGGGACAGCACTTTCGCGCAGCGCGAGAGCCAGCGCCTCGGGACGCACGGCGATCTCGGCCGAGGTGCGCGCGTCGCCGGGCTCGTCGCGCAGAACCACCTTGACGCCGTTGCCCAGCACCGCCTGCGCCATGCCGCCCTGACGGCCGGTGATCTGCCCCGAGACGATATTGGCCTTACCGACGAAATCGGCGACGTAGCGGCTGCGCGGGCGGTCGTAGAGCTCCTGCGGGGTGCCCACCTGCGCGATCCGGCCCTTGCCCATGATGCAGATGCGGTCGGACATCGCGAGCGCTTCCTCCTGATCGTGGGTGACCAGCACGAAGGTGATCCCGAGGCTGCGCTGCAACTCCAAGAGCTCGCGTTGCATCTCGCCGCGCAGCTTGGCGTCAAGCGCGGCCATGGGTTCGTCGAGCAGCAGGATCTGCGGCTCGTTGACGATGGCCCGCGCCAGCGCCACGCGCTGCTGCTGGCCGCCCGACATCTCCCAGATCCGGCGCGGGCCGAAATCGGTCAGCCGCACCGTGGCGAGCGCCTTGGCGACCTTGATCTCGATCTCGCGCTTCGGCAGGCGCGGGCGGCGCTGGCGCAGCCCGTAGCCGACGTTCTGCGCCACGGTCATGTGCGGAAAGAGCGCGTAGTGCTGGAAGACCATGTTGACCGGACGCTTGTGCGCAGGAACCGCCGAGACATCGCGCCCATCGATCAGCACTTCGCCCTCGGTCGGGCTTTCGAAGCCCGCCAGCATGCGCAGCGCTGTCGTCTTGCCGCAGCCCGAGGGACCAAGGAACGACAGGAACTCGCCGCGCCGGATGCGCAGATCGATGCGGTCGGCAGCCAGTACCTCGCCGAAGCGCTTGGTCGCGCCGACGAATTCCGCCACGGCCTCCGGCGCGCGGACGTGAGTGGTGGTGGCGTCGGTCATGTGCGGTTCCTGAATCATCGTGCTCCCCGGCCCGGCTTATCCCCTCTTGCCCGGCATGGCTGTTTCCCCTTGCGCCGAGCGGCATATGCCGTAATTTTAAAAAACGGTACAAAAACAGTAAATGGTTGTATATACCACAAAGGGCATAGATGGCTGGGAAATTTGACGTAGAAGGCTGGGTCGCGGCGAGTACAGAGGTCGTCTCTGCCATTGGCACCCCGCGCTTTCCGAAGGCGCTGACCGCGGCGATGCGCGCTGTCGTGCCCTTCGAGTTCACCGTCACATTCGCCTATTATAAGGACCGCCGACCTATTGATATCTATGACGATTTTCCCAGCGCCAAGCGGCGGGTCATGGTCGATGACTACCAGGAAGGCCCCTATCTTCTGGACCCGTTCTACCTCCACTCCGCCGCTCCCACGACGTCCCGGCTTGTGCGCCTGCGCGAGCTTGCGCCCGACCGTTTCTACCAAGCCGAATACTTCCGGAACTACTATGTGCAGACCGGGCTTGCCGAAGAAATAGGCTTTATCGTTGACGTTGGTGACGATGTAAGCGTCGTGATATCGGCGATGCGCGAGCTGAAGGCGTTCTCGGCGCGGGAATTCCGCGACTTCCAGACGATCTTTCCCTTCGTCGAAGCCTGCGCGAAGCGCCATTGGGCGGGGCTGATCGAGGACTTCGCCGGACAGCCGAGCAGCGAGGGGCCACGCCTGCCCAAGCTGATCGACGATGCCTTCCAAAGTTTCGGGCGCAACCTGTTGACCCCGCGCGAGGCGGAGATCGTTGAATACACGCTCAAGGGCCATTCCGCCGAGGCCACCGGCCACGCGCTGGGGATCGCCCCCGGCACGGTGCGCATCCACCGGCGAAATATCTACGGCAAGCTGGGGGTAAGCTCGCAGGGCGAGCTTTTCTCGCAGTTCATGGCCTCGCTCGAGGACCTCTGACGGGGGACGCGAGGTCGCGCGCTGCGGGATCCGCTGTGGTTCGGCGGTCCGGGGGGAAGGCGCCCTGCCCGTCGTGGCCCTGCCGCGGTCTCCCGCGCAGAAACATCAGGCCGTTCGGGTCAACGCCTGTTGCGAGGGCGGCCCGGACTTGCCGCGCACCACCAGTGCCCCGAGGGCCAAGAGCAGTGCGAGGTTCACCAGCCCGGCCATCGCGGCCACGCCGAAGGTCAGATCGTAGCTGCCGGTGCGGTCGAAGAACAGACCCCCGAGCCATCCGCCCAGCCCGTGACCGCCCCAGGCGAAGGCGATGACGATGCCGCTTGCGCTGGCGCGGAACCGGGCCGGGATCAGCGCACGGAGGGTGGTCAGCACCCCGGTCATCACCCCGGCATAGCCGAAGCCGTAGATGGGCGCGAAAAGGTAGAAGAGCCCGATATCGTCGATCTGGATGAAAACATAGACCAGCGCCGTCTGCCAAACGCTTGCCGCCAGATAGGCCGGCAGCGCGCCGATCATGTCCGCCAGCTTGCCGAAGGCGACACGGCCGGCGATGGCGGTCAGCATCATGACGAAAAGCACGCCCCCGGCTTCCGGCCCGGTCGCGCCGCAAAGCTCGACCAGCGGTGCGAGATGCATCAGGGGCACCGACATCAATGCGCAGCAGAAGATGACAGCAAGGCTCATCAGCACCACCACGACAGCGGGGTGGACGGCGGGCGCGTCTTTCTCGGCCTGAGCGCCGGCACCTTCCGCGGCGCTCGGCGCGCGGGCCAGCAGCGCAAGCGGCACCATGATGGCGAGCGAGGCGAGGCCGATGGCGACGAAGGCACCGCGCCAGCCGAAGGCGTCGATCAGCATGGCATTGGCGAGCGGGATGCCGCCCTGCCCCATGGCCTGCCCGGCCGAGACGATGCCGATGGCCAGCCCCGCACCGGTTCGAAACCAGTTGCCGACAAGGGCGAAGAGCGGCGCGAACAGCGCCCCGCCGCCAAGCGCGCCCGCCACGAAAAAGAGCGCATAGAGCTGCCAGAGCGTGCTGGCAAAACCCGCCGCGGTCACGCAGAGCCCGGTGACGACGGTTCCGGCCAGCACAACCTTGCGCGTCTCCATCCGGTCGGCCAGCCAGCCCATTGCGATGCCGCCGATGGCAAGACCGATAAGCCCCGCCGAGTTGATCAGGGCGATGTCGCCGCGGCTCCAGCCTTCGCTCTGCTCGAGCGGGGTGAAGAAGGCCGAGAGCCCATTGACGAGCTGCCCCATGGCCACCGCCAGCACCACCGAGGCGGCGCCCACGATGACCCAGCGGTAGCGGCCCGGCTGCGCGGGGGTATCCTTGCAGATCTCTTGCATCGTTTCGCCTCCTCAGGCGGTGGCCGGCGTGCGCGGGTGCAGCCAGGCAGGCAAGAAGCCATAGGCATTGCCGATGCCCTCGGTATGCACCTCTCGGCCCTCGGAGGCCAGCATCTGTTGCAGCGCACCGCTGTTGAAGGCATCGAAGGTCTCGGTGGCGCCTCCGACGTGCCTGCCGCCGATGAAGACCTGCGGAATGGTCACCGCGCCGGTCTTCTCGGCCAGCGCCCGGCGCAGCGCGCCGCCGCGATCGCCCTCGCGGTAGGCCGCCCCGTCGAGATCCACGGAGAGGTATTCGATCCCCGCCGCGGCGAAGAGCTTGCGCACCGACCAGCAGAACTCGCACCACTCCAGCGCGAAGAAGACCACCGGCTGCGCCGGGTCCGAGATCAGCGCCTCGAGTTCGGCCTTGGCCCTCCCGCTCGCCGCCACCGGCGCGGATTGCGGCGCCGGGGCGCTGGCGCCCGCGTCGAAGCGGAAGCGCGGGGTGGAGGCGGCGATGTCCAGCTCCCCGGCATTCATCACCTCCTCGATCTCGGCAAAGAGCGGGGTCGAGAGGTACCGCTCGCCGGTGTCGGGCAGCATGGCGAGGATGCGCGCGCCCTTCGGCGCATGCCGTGCCACCTCGAGCGCGGCGGCAAAGGTCGCGCCCCCCGAGGTGCCGCAGAGGATGCCCTCGTGGCGCGCGAGCTCCTGCGCGCACCTCATCGCGTCGGCCCCGGCGACCGGCTGCAGCGCGTCGATCCATTCCTCGCGCAGCACGTCATCGACCAGCTTCGGCACGAAGTCCGGCGACCAGCCCTGCATCAGGTGCGGGCGAAACGCGGGATGGCTGGCGGCGGGAGAGCCGTCGGCGTTGTAGGGCTGGCACCACCCCGAGGCGAGCAGCGCGGAATTGTCCGGCTCGGCGGCGACGATCTGCGTGCCGGGGCTTTCGGCCTTCAGCCGCCGCGCCACGCCCTTGAGCGTGCCGCCGGTTCCGAAACCGCTCACCCAATAGTCGAGCGGCGCGTCTTCGAAGCAATCGAGGATTTCCTGCGCCGTGGTGCGCGAGTGGAAGTCAGGCCCGGCCTCGTTCTCGAACTGCCGGGCAAGGAACCAGCCGTGCTTCTCGGCCAACTCGCGCGCCTTGGCGATCATGCCGGAGCCCTTTTCCGAGGCCGGGGTCAGGATGACCTTGGCGCCAAGAAAGCGCATCAGCTTGCGGCGCTCGATGCTGAAGCTCTCGGCCATGGTGACCACCAGCGGGTAGCCCTTGGCGGCGCAGACCATGGCAAGGCCGATGCCGGTATTTCCACTTGTCGCCTCGACGACAGTCTGGCCGGGCCTGAGGGAGCCGTCGCGTTCCGCGGCCTCGATGATGCCCAGGGCCAGCCGGTCCTTGACCGAGCCCATTGGATTGAAGGCCTCGAGTTTGACGTAAAGCTCGACGCCCTCGGGCGCGAGCTTGCTGATGCGGACGATGGGCGTATGCCCGACAGTCTGCAGGATGTTCTGGAAAGCTCTGGTCATGAGAAAATCCCTTTGTGTAGAGCGCTCAGAGAAGCGGGAGAAGGCAATGGACGAGGACCCCGAGAGCCGAGGCCAGCACCCCGGCGACAAGGAGCCTGCGCGGACCCGCCGCCGTCAGTGCGGCGGGCGAAATCGAGGGAGCGGGCGCAGCGGGCATGGCGATCACCTCAGGCACGCGCGCGCCGGGCGGCCGTCTCGGCTCCGGCCATCATCGTGCCGGCGACGGCCCCGTAGGCGGTGAGCCAGGCGTCACGGACCTCAGGCGTGAAGGCCCCCTGCATCTGCGCTTCCATGGTCTCGATCAGCGCGCCGCCGACGGTGGTGTAGTCGCTGGTCTTCACACCGTAGCCCAGGTGGCGGGCGCCAAGCTCCGCGAGCGGGCCGAGCACGGGCGAAAGATCGTCGGCATGGCGCACGACGAGCGCGATCGCCGCGATCAGCTTTCGGCGCTGCGCGGGCAGATCGGTGCTGGCAAAGAGGGGCCCGAGGTCCGGATCGCGGCGGAACAGGCGGTGGTAGAAGCCCGATGCGAAGCCGTCAGCGTCGCTTGCCAGCACCTGCCAGCTGAGGCGGATGTCGGTGATGTGCTGCGGGGTCAGGGTCATGGCGCTCTCCATTGTGTCGGATGATGCAGCCAGTCTGTCCGGTCGGTGTTTCGCGCGCGTGTCCGGAAGGCGGCGCGCGTGTTTCAATTCTGTCAGCCCGGATCGTAGATGTACCCTACGCCGCGCACCGTGCGGATCACCTCGGGCTTCGCCGGGTTGACCTCGATCTTCTTCCGGAGGCGCGAAATGCGGATGTCGATCGACCGGTCAAAGGGATCCCACGACCGGTCGTGCGCCCCTTCGAGGATCTGGTCACGATTGAGCACGCGCCCCCGATTGCGGGCGAAGAGCTTGAGAAGGTTGAATTCCATCGCGGTGAGCGGCAGCTCGATGCCCGCCTCGTCGAAGAGCTTCGCCGCGTCGAGGTCGAGCCAGGTCTTGCCGAACCGGAAGCGGGTGCGTGCGCGCGGCGCCGTCTCGGGGGCCGTGGTCTGGCGGCGCAGCACCGCCTTGATCCGCGAGGCAAGCTCGCGCAGGTCCACGGGTTTGGCAAGGTAATCATCTGCCCCCATCTCGAGGCCGACCACGCGGTCGATCACCTCGCCGGCGGCGGTCAGCATGATGACCATGGGCGCCTCGGGTCCCTGCAGGCTGCGCAGCACGGAAAGCCCGTCCTCGCCGGGCATGTTGATGTCGAGAAGGATGAGATCGGGCCGCTCCTGCGCCAGCTTCTCGCGCAGCTCCGCGGCGCCGCCCGCCAGCGTCGTGCGGTAGCCGCGCTTGCCGAGGTATTCGCCAACCATCTCGCGCAGGTCCTGCTCGTCGTCGCAGATGAGCACGTGATCACTCATGCGCCGCCCTCCAGCATGGCGCGGGCGAGGCGGCGGAGCTCTTCGGGGGAAATGGGCTTTTCGAGGAAGGGCCGACCGGCGCCGTCGAGGAAGCCGCGCGCCTGCGGGCTCATCGTGTCGCCGGTGACAAAGCCCATGCGGCGGGCCATCGCAGGGCGGTCGCGCAGGAGCCGCTCGTAGAAGCCGCGCCCGCCAAGCCCGGGCATGTTGAGATCGGTGAGGATCAGCGCGAAGTCCTGCACCGCCAGCAGCGCGAGCGCCGCCTCGGCCGAGTTCGCCACGGTCACCTCGAAGCCGTCGCGCAGGAGGATCTCGCGGATGAGGTCCGACACGTCCTCCTCGTCGTCGACCACCAGCACCGCGCCGCGCCCGGCAGGCTTTTCCAACGGCGCCCTGCCGGGGGCAGGCGCGGCGTCCACCTCGGTGGTTGGCAGGCGCACCACCAGTGTGGCGCCCGGCCCGCCCTCGGCGAGGGCGATGGTGCCGGAATGGGCGGTGACGATACGGTGGCAGAGCGCCAGCCCGATGCCGGTGCCCGCACCGACGGGCTTGGTGGTGAAGAGCGGGTCGAAGATGCGGCTGCGAATGTGCTTGGGGATGCCGGGACCGTCGTCGGCGACACGAAGCTCGACCATCTGCGCCTCGGGGTGGTGGGTCAGCGAAACGTCGATCCGGCCTCCGGTGCCGCTTTCGGCGATGGCCTGATCGGCATTGGTCACGAGGTTGATGACCACCTGCGCGATCTGGTGGGCGTCGCCGCGCACCGGCGGCAGGTCGGGGGCGATGTCCAGAGAGACCTCCGCCGCCAGCCCCTCGGCGCTCTGCGAGAGCGCGCCCACGGCGGTCTCGACGGTCTCGGCGATGTCCATGGGCACCAGCCGCGCCGGCTGCTGACGGGCCATGGCGAGAAAGGACTTCACGATCCGGGCGCAGCGTTCGGCAGCGTCCGAGATCTTTTCGACCCGGCGCAGCACTTCGTCAGAGATTTCCTCGTCGCGCAGCATCAGCGCATGACCAACCACCACCGACAGCGGGTTGTTCAGCTCGTGCGCCACACCGGCCAGAAGCTCGCCGAGGGCCGACATTTTCTCGGCCTGGAAAATCTGCTCGCGCTGCGCGGCAAGGCGGCGGCGCAGGTCCACCTCCTTTGAGACATCGACGGTGGACGAGACCAGCACATCCTCGCCCCGGTACTGGATCAGCCGTGCCGACACGAGGCTCGGGAACCGCCCCCCGTCGGCGCGGATGCCGGTGACCGGCATGTCGTCAACGCGCCCGTCGGGCAGCACGGCGGTGATGAAATCGGCCCGCTCGGCGCGCGAGGCGAAATGCGCGTGGGTGTGCTCGGCGCTGCCAAGAAGCTCGGTGGCGGCGGGTGAGCGATAGATCACCTCGCCGTCGCCGACGCGGGACATGATGATATTGGCCGGGCAACTTTCCAGCACCTTGCGCACAAGCTGGTCGGCGGCGCGCTCGGTCTCCTCGAAGGCGCGGCGCTCGGTGATGTCCGTCTGCACCAGCACGAAGCCACCCGCCGCGGTGCTGCGCAGCAGGATCTCGGTGACGCGGTCGCCGGCCTCGATCTCGAGCGGGGTGACCATCCAATCGCCGCCCGCGAGCCGCGCTTCCATGAAGCTGAGCCGCTCGGCGTCCGCCGCGCTCAGACCTCCCCGCAGGACCCATTCACGCAGCAGGAGCGACCAGCCCACCCCTTCGGCCAGAAGGTTCGCCACCGACGGGTTCATCTCGGCAAAGCCACGGTTGAAGCGCAGCAACCCTGCATTCTCGTCGAAGATAGCGAGACCCTCGGACAGCGCATCGATCACCTCGGCCAGCATGTCAGCGGGACGCCGCGCCGCGCCCTCCGCCGGTTCCGGCACCGAAGGGTCGAAGCGCACCGCCATCTCAGCGCTCCTGCGGCGCGCGCATCTCGGCGGCGATGCGGAAAACCGTCTCTTCGCTGCCGTCCGAGCGCGTGATGCTGCCCGCCTCGGCGGCGGTGAACGCATCACCGAGCCGCTCGACCACCGCGCGGTTGCCGGAAATGGTCATCGGCTCGGCCTTGTAGCGCAGCTGTCCGGCGGTGATCACCGCCGGGCCGAAGACGTCGTAGATGTATTTCTGCACGCCGACCACCGAGCCGACCACCGCCCCCGCGGCGATGCCGACGCGGCATGACCATTGGATCGGGTGACTGCCGTTGCGCTGGTTCAGGTATCGCATGAAGCGGATGGCGGCATTGGCCGCGGCCTGCGCGTGGTCCTCGGTGGGATCGGGCAAGCCGGCGACGCCGATGTAGAGATCCCCCACCGCCCGGATCCGCGCGCAGCCGAACTGCTCGCCGATGCGGTCGAAGGCGGTGTAGATGTCGTTGAGCTCCGAGACGATCACCCCCGGCTCATGCGCGCTGACCATCTCGGAAAAGCCGACGAAGTCGATGCAGACCACCGAGACCGGATCGTAGAGCCGCGGGGTGACGATGCCGAAGGTCTTGTATTCCTCGTAGACCGAGCGCGGCATCATGTTGAGCAGCAGCTTCTCGACCTGCTCCTTCTCGCGCTTGATCTCGCGGGTGTTGCGCTCGACCATCATGGAGTAGCTGTCGATCATCGACTCCAGCTCCTTGATGCGCGAGATGTTCTGGCACACCAGCACCGCGATCGGCTCGTCCTCGTCGAGCGCGCGGTTGAAATCCATCGCCACGGTCATCGTCCGGCGGCGCAGCCGAAAGGTCGTCTCGGTGGTGTAGCGCCCCTCGGCGGCGAGCGCGGCACGCAGCGCCTCGGTGTCGAAATCCTGGAACTGCTCGAGCAGCTTCGAACCCACCTCGATTTCGCCGAACCAGCCGCGGAAGGTGTCGTTGCAGAAGCGCAGGCGCAGGCTCTGCAGATCGAGCAGCGCCACCCCGACCCCGATCGCCCTCAGCAGCTGCTCGTTGATCGCGGCGATGGTCATGGCGCTACTCCGTCACCAGGTTGCGCCGCGCCTCGAAGGCAGCAAGGATCGCAACCTGATCCTCGGGGGCGACGCCGTGATCCGCGAGCGTCGCGCGCAGCAAGCTTTGCAGCTTGTCGAAATGCCGCTGATGAATCTCGAGGTGGGCGTGCATCTTGCGGATCTGGTCATCGGTATAGGAGGCCGGGCCGCCCATCAGCGACGAGACGAACTTGGTCTGGTGATCGACGATGCGGGCCATGTCGATCTCGTCGAAGAACGGGCCGACGTCATCGTCGTCGAGCAGCCGGTCGTAGAGGTCGAGGACGATCTTGCTGACGACAGAAAAGCCGCCGTACTTGTCGAACAGGGACTTCTCCATGGCCATCTCCCCCGGAGCGCGCGGCTTTTCGCTATAGAAATCTGCTGATCTGAAATGTTCTACAAACATGCGGGATCTTGCACCTCTGTGGCAAGGTTTTCGTCCGGCGGGGAACCCCCAGCGTCAGCGCCCCCCGTTTCAGCCGCGTGTCGTGGCGGGGACGGATTTGTTTCGAGTGTTTCAGCGCAGCGGCGGTCGGGCCGAGAGGTGCACCGCGCGGAAGGGATGGCCCCACCGGGCCATCCCCGCCGCTCAGGCGACGCGCCGCACCTCGTCGCGCGCCCCGGCAATCCATGCCTGGTTCGCCTTCATCGCGCGGTTCAGCTGCTTGTGCAGATCGGCCAGTTCATCCAGCGTCCAGTCGAGGCTGGCGATACGGTCGGAAAGCTCGAAGATCGGCAACGAGAGCCGATCCCGCAGGGACTCGTAGCTGCTTAGGGAGCCCGATTTCACGGCCTCCGCCAGCAGCTCGGAATCCCGGAAGGCGTCGGTGATGCCATGGGCGGTGATCGGGTCGCGGAACCAGCTGGCGTCGCCCACCAGCGTCCAGCCCGGGCCAGCGCAGCGGCGCATGTAGCCCTTGAGCCCCGCGAAGATCACCCGCGCCTCGGCGGGCTCGGCTCCGGCCATGTCCTCGGCCATCCGCGGCATGTGGCGCGCCGCAAGCGCCTGCACCGGGGCGCTGCGCAGCGCGGCGTGGGAGTCTTCCGGGAGCGCGACGAAGGCACAGCTTCCGCCGTCATTGGTTGGGATAATCCCGCCCGCGGCGCCGTTGGTGAAATGCCAGCGGAAGCCACGGTTGGGCAGTCCCGAGAAATATTGGTAGGCGCAGGCCACCGTGTGGCGCGCCTGCCGCGTGACCTCGGCCCCGACAAGCCGCGCCACGCGCGAACGCTTGCCGTCGGCGCCGATGACCAGCCCGGCCGAGACCTCGCGCGTGGTGCCATCGGCCAGGGTCAGCCGCGCGCCGGTGACCCGGCCTTGCGGGTCATGGATCAGCGCCGCGCAGCGTGTCTCATAGCGCAGCTCCGCGCCCGCCTCGGCAGCGGCCTCGGCCAGCATCCGGTCGAGCAGGTGGCGGCGCGGCGCCATCAGGGTCTTGACGCAGTGCTCGGGGCGGAGGGCGATGTCGAGGGTCTCGGCGCCATAGATGAAACTCGTGCGCGCGATCTGCGGGGTTCCCGCCGCGCGGAGCGGTTCGGCGAGGCCCCAGCGCTCCAGCAACATGACCGCCCCGCGCATCAGCGCATGGGTGGACATTGTGTCGGTGCCAGCACGGGCACCGTCGATCAGCAGGACCCGGACGCCGCTCCGCGCGAGCTGCAGGGCCGTGGCCGCGCCAGCGCAGCGGGCGCCCACGATGAGGACGTCGTAAGTTTCTGTGGTCATGTGGATATTCCTTTTGTCAGGCGGCAAGTTGATTGCCCCGGCGCAAGCCGGCGGCGATGATCGGGGCGAGGTCTTCGGCATCGCGTCCGACCCCATGGATGAAGGCCGAGGCCCGGTGGCGCAGGAACGGCAGTCCGAGCGCGTAGAGCCCGGGCACGGCGGTGATCCCGCGGTTGGTGTCCAGCTCGCCCGCGGCGTTCAGCACCGGCAGGTGCAGCCACGGGTAGCTGCGGCGGAAACCGGTCGCCCAGACGACCGTGCGGATGCCCTGCGCCGAGAGGTCGAGACTCTGTGGCCCGGCGCGCGGGAGATCCGGCGCCCGCCAGGCTTCCGGATCAGCGGGCAACAGGCTCCCGGTCGCGACGAGATGGGTCTCGAGCTGGGTCAGCAGCTTGCGCCGCCGCCGCTCGCCCGCGTCGAGCTCGGCTCCGAGTTCAGGGTCGAGCTGCAGCACGGATCCCTCCGCCCGCAGCGCCCGCCCCACCAGCCGCACGCCCATGGCCCGCAGGTGGTCGAGACCGAGTGCCCCGCCACCGCCGGAGCCGGTGAGCTGCAGCGAGGGCAGCGCCATCAGATGGGCAGGGTCGGCGTTCTCGGGACGCGAGGCACCGAGAAAGCCGCTTTGCGAGAGCAGCTCGAAGACCTCGCGACCCCGGTAACGGCGCGGCGCGCGGACATGGCGGCCCACCGCCAGTGTCACCGGGCGCCCCGAGGCTTGAATCTCGGCGGCCAGTTGCACCCCGGTGGCCGAGGCACCGACGACCAGCACGCCGCCCTCGGGCAGAGCCTCGGCGCCTTTGTAGCGCGTCGGCACGACCTGGGTGATCTCCTTCGGCAGGGCCTCGGCCCAGACCGGGACCGCCGGCAGGTCGCAGGCGCCGGTTGCGATGACCACCGCCCGGGAGAACCACTGCCGCCCGCCCGCGACAATCCGGAAGCGGCCGTTCTCGCGCGTCACCGACTGCACCTCGCAGCCCGTGACCACCGGGGCCGAGATCGCCGCGCGGTAGCTCTCGAGGCGGGCGGCAAACGCGGCGGCGGACATGAAGTCCTCGGGGGCATCCTCGGACCAGGGACCCGGCAGGCGGTTCATCCAGTTGGGTGTCAGCAGGTGCAGCCCCGGCCAACGCTCGGAATGCCAGCGTTCGCCAACCCGTCCGCGCTCGAGCAAGATGTGGTCGATGCCGCGGCGCGACAGGGACCAGCTGAGGGCGAGACCGGCCTGGCCGGCGCCGAGGATCAGGACGTTGGTGGCAGTGCTCATCGGGTTTCTCCGTTGCGGTTTTCCGAAGACTGCCCGCCCCGCGTTTCGCCCATGCCTCGCGATAGGGGGTTTGATGTTTCGACTGTTTCAGCCCGCCGCTCCCCCGCCGCAAAGCAAACGGCCCGCAGCGCAGGGCGGCGGGCCGTCAGGGAGGACCAAGGGAGGCGTGGAAAGGGGGCTCTGCAGGGCTCAGGCAGCCATCGGCATCGAACTCTCCTTCGATGGGATCGTCGGCGCGTGGACGAGCAGGCAGCTGCGGTCCCACCAAGTGCGGAAGTCGTCGATGGTGTCGCGCAGGGCGACGTGGTCGAAGCCGGAGCCGTAACCGGGCTTGACGGCGGGGGCGTTGAATCGGGGCATGGGTCTCTCCTCTGGAGGCAGGGTTGAAAGCGCTGGCCCGCGCCCCGGATGGCGCGGGCGGTCTGTCACGGAGGCGTCGCGGGGGCTCAGGGGGCCATCTCGACCGAGACCGGCACACCGTTGCTCAGCACGTCAAAGACCGCGGAGCGGGCGACCGACTGCTCGACGATCTCGCGCAGTGTCTCCTGCGGAGCATCGCCGCGGATGGAGACCGCCATGCGCACGCCGGTGAAGCCGTTGCGGGCGGACTTGTCGAGGCCGAGGATGCCGTTGAGGTTGATGTCGCCCTCGATCTTCGTCTCGACCGCGTGCAGCTTCACCTGGCGGATCGAGGCGATATTGCCGATGCCCGCGGTGATGCAGGAAGCCAGCGCGGCAAGCAGCAGTTCGACCGGGGTCACGCCGTTGTCGGCCCCGCAGAGCACCTGCGGGTGATCGCATTCGACGGCGTAGTCGCGGCGATGCTGCATATCCTGCATGGCGCCGTGGAAGCCGGTGAAGGCGGTGCGGCTGTGGGTCGCCGAGAGCCACTCTCCGGCGGCGCGGAACGTGAACAGTGCAATCTCGGGGGTCTCGCCGACCACGCCGAGCGTGGCGAGGAAGGTGGGGACGTCGACGCCGTTCATGGCGGTCTTCGCGGGCTTCTCGAGGGTCTGGGTGGTCATGTCTGAACTCCTGTCCATTTGGGGTCTGGTGAACTCGTTGGGCGCTGAGCCCTTCCGATGGACAGAAGTTCTGACGGCCGCGCGTTTCAGGCCGATTGCGCGGGCTGTTTCATTCGTTTCACGCCGGGACCATCACGCCGATCGGGTCGCGGCGGCCTGCGCCGACTGGTCGCAGGGCATCTTACCCGAAGCGGGCTCGCCCCGGGCCTCGCGATGACCGCCCGCCGGGGGTGACGATCGACCGGATGCCCGAAGACACGCTGCGGATGCGTGAGGTCTTTGTCTGCGCCCTCCTGCCGCCCGGCCCTTCCCGCGCTGGACCCGCCGCGCTAGACCTGCCGCGACACGATCTGAACAGGGAAGGATGACCCCGATGAAAGGCTATTGGCTGGTGCTCGGCACCGACGTGACCGACGCCGACGCGCAGGCGGACTACGGGCGCCTCTGGGCGCCCATCGCGGCAAGATACGGCGCCAGGGTGCGCCGCGGCGACGACGCGCCCGCGCTGGTCGAGGCGGGGGACAAATCGCGAATCCTGCTGGTGGAGTTCGAGAGCCTCGCCCTGGCCAAGGCCTGCTACGACGACCCCGAGTACCAGGCCGCACGCGCCTTCGCCCTGAGGGCGGCGACGCGCGAGCTGGTGATCTTCGCGGGTGATCTGGGCTGACAGGGCCTTCTGAACGCAGTCCGCACGCGGGGCCCGACTACGGGGTCCGCGTGCGTTCCTATGAGCCCCGCGCCATCGGGCCGGACGCACCTAGAGCGACGCATTCAGTCGTATGCGAGGATAAATCTCCCCGAAAGAATGAGCGCCAGATGACCGCGAGCCCGTGCCCCCGCCACCATGGCCACACGCCGTTCCGGCAGGAAGGCTCGGAGCGCATCAACGGCGCTCTGAAGCATGGGAAGGTCGAGGTCGCCAGAGACGACCTCGACAAGCTCTTCGCTGTGACCTTCCGAGGCTCAGAGTTTCCAGATACGCGCCGCGTTCCCGGCATAGAGCGCGGCGCGCTCCTCGGCGCTGCAGCCGGCAAAGATCGCGCGGGTGGCGGCCACCCAGGTGGAGAGCCCGCCGCCCAGCGTGTTCACCGGCCAGTCGCCGCCCCAGCAGAGGCGCTCGGGGCCGAAGGTCTCGGCGGTGTAGCTGACCCAGCGGGCCAGTTCGTCCAGCGTCCAGCCCGCGCCGCCATAGGCGACGACACCCGAGATCTTGGCCGACACGTTGGGTCGTTTGGCGATCTCGGCGAGATCGCGCGCCCAGGTGTCCCATTGCCCGCCCGCGATATCCGGCACGCCGCAATGGTCGAGCACGAAACGGGTGTTGGGCGCGGCGTCCACCAGTTGGATCGCCAGCGGCAGTTGCCGGGCGAGCACGCAGAGATCGAAGGGCAGATCGGGACCAGAGAGCAGGCGGAGGTTCTGCCGGAAGAGATCGCCCTGCGAGACCTCGTCGGGCACCACGTGCAGCACGCGGCGGAAGCCGACAACCAGCGCACGCGCGGCCGAGCGTTCGAGGTAAGCCGGGAAGTCCGGCGCCTCGGGGCGGCACGCTGCAATCGCGCCGCGGATCGGGAAGGTGCCGCTGGCGGCGAGCTCTTCGATCCAGGCGGTTTCGTCTTCCAGACGCGCGTCGGCGACATCCACCTCCATGTGGATCGCGCCGCCGATTCCGATGCGCCGGGCCTCCTCGGCGTAAGTCTCGAGCAGCCAATCCCGGTCGAGCTCCGGGGCACCGGACAGCCACGGGTAATCGAGCCGGTCCCGGCGCACGAGGTGAAGGTGGCTGTCCAGAATGGCGGGGTCTTGCATCTGCTCCTCCGTGAGCGAGTCATTCACTCAAGAATGGATCATTCAGATGCAAATGTCTCCCCCTCCACCCCATATCCGGCAAATCGCGACAGTTCAGCCGTTGTCTCGACCAGCGCCTCGGTTGCCTGCTCGGGGCTGGGCGCGGATTCGCGGTCGACCAGAGGCAGGTAGGGAATGGTGACGGCAGCGATGGCCTCGCCGCTCGGCGCCAGCACCGGGGCCGAGAGGTTGGTGACTCCCACTGTCTGCGCCGAGGGTTTCACCTCGTACCCGCGGGCGCGAACGATCTCGAAGCGGGCCTCCAGTTCGGCGGGGATCTCGCGGGCCGGGGCGCCGGTGTCGCTGTTCTCGGCCACCATGGCCCGCCTCCGCTCGGGGCTGGCAAAGGCCAGCAGCACGTTGCCCGAGCCAGTGTCAAAAAGACTTAAGTGGCTGCCAACGCGGATCGAGATGCCCCAGTAGCCCGGCGCCTCCTGCTGGGCGATGACCACGGCGCTGCCGCGATCAAAGACAACGAGCTGGTTCGCCTGACGCGTGCGGGCGGCCAGATCGCGCAGCAGCGGTGTCGCGAGGGACGCCAACCGCCGGGTCGGTGCGTGGAACTGCGCCATGCCGAACATCTTGAGGGTCAGCGCGTAGCGGTCCCCCTCGACCCGGGCGACATAGCCGCGGCGAGCGAGCCGCTCGAGCATCCGGTAGAACTCGTTTGGCGAACGGCCGAGCGCCTTGGCGATCTCGGCCTGGGTGAGCCCACCCTCGATCCCGGCAAGCAGCTCGAGAATATCGAGCCCCTTGTCCAGCGCCGGTGCGCGGTAGCGGTCATTGGTGTCGGTCATGCTGCTCTCTGTGAATTGGATCATTCATATAAGAATACGACCTGCGTCTCCAGTGGAATTCCTTGACAGGTAGCGCCCGTTCTATTTGTATATGAATAGACTATCCACAAGTGAGCGACTGCCTCTCGCGGATTCTCAGGAAGGAGAACCATGGACGATCTGACGACCGCTTCGGCAGAGGTGCGCGCGTTGGAAAGCGCCGCCCCCGCCACCTTGCAGAGATCGAGGTCGGCGAGGTCCGCGAGCGCTATGGCCGCACGCTGCCCGAGACCGTTTTTTTCGTCCACGCCGGGGGAAGCGGCGATTTTTTCCCTCATCACATGGACGCCGAGTCCAGGGCGACCTCAGAATTCGGTGGCCCTATCTGTCGTGACGCGATGATCTTCTCCATCGGCGTCGGGTTGACGGCGACAGAGATCAACCTGCTCGCCTTCTCCTGCGGTCACGACCCGCTGCGCTTCGTCCGCCCCGTCGTCATCGCCGATCCCACCCGGACCCGCGTCACCGCCGCGCGCGCGCAGGATGACCCCGGGCGCCCGCAGTCCGGCAAGCGCTATGAGACCGTGGAGGGGGACAACCCGTGGGACGCGTTGCTGCTGGCCCGAGACCACATCCACAACGTTCAGAAAAAGGAGGCTGAGGCATGACGCGTATTACCGGCCTGAAAACATGGGACCTGCGGTTCCCCTCGGAAGGCGGCCTCGACGGCTCCGATGCGATGAACCCCGATCCCGTCTACTCGGCGGCCTACGTGACGCTTGAAACAGACGGCGGGCACGAGGGTCACGGGCTGACCTTCACCATCGGGCGCGGCAACGAGCTTTGCGTGGCGGCGATCCAGGCGCTGAAGGGGCAGGTGATCGGGCGCGACACCGACGACATCCGCGCCGACCCCGGCGCCTTCTGGCGCGAGATCACCGGCGACAGCCAGCTGCGCTGGGTCGGCCCGGAGAAGGGCGTCATCCACCTCGCAACCGGGGCGCTGGTCAACGCGGTCTGGGACCTCATGGCGCGCGAGGCGGGAAAGCCCGTCTGGCGTTTCGTGTCGGAGATGAGCCCCGAGGACCTCGCCCGCATCCCCGACTACCGCTACATGACCGACTTTCTCGACCGCGCGCAGGCGCTGGAGCTGTTGCAGGAAGCCGCGCGCGGCAAGCCCGACCGCATCGCCACGCTGCTCGACGAGGGCTACCCCTGCTACACCACCTCGGCGGGCTGGCTCGGCTATCCTGACGACAAGCTGCGGCGGCTCTGCCGCGAGGCCGGCGCGCAGGGCTTCACGCATGTGAAGATGAAGGTCGGCCGCGATCTCGACGACGACATCCGGCGCCTTACGATCTTCCGCGAGGAACTGGGCCCCGAGGTCACGCTGATGATCGATGCCAACCAGGTCTGGGAGGTGCCCCAGGCGATCGACTGGGTGAACCGCCTGTCCTTTGCCAGGCCGTGGTTCATCGAGGAGCCGACGAGCCCCGACGACATCCTCGGCCACAAGGCGATCCGTGAGCGCATCTCGCCGGTGAAGGTGGCGACCGGCGAGATGTGCCAGAACCGTGTGATGTTCAAGCAGTTCATCGCCTCGGGCGCGATCGACGTGGTGCAGATTGATGCCTGCCGGCTCGGCGGGCTCAACGAGGTCTTTGCCGTGCAGCTGATGGCCGCCAAGGCCGGGCTGCCGGTCTGGCCGCACGCGGGCGGCGTCGGGCTTTGCGAATACGTCCAGCACCTGAGCATGATCGACTATATCGCCGTCTGCGGCGAAAAGGACGACCGGCGCACCGAGTACGTCGACCACCTGCACACGCATTTCACCGATCCCTGCGTGGTGCGGAACGGGGCCTACCTGGCCCCCTCTGCCCCGGGCTTCTCGATCGAGATCAAGGAACGCAAGCGCCGCGATTTCGCCTTGGGCTGAGCCGCCGCATGTGATGCGCGGCGGCGCGATCCCTGCGCCGCCGTCGTTGATCGATCTCCGGAACGATCCCGGACTCATTGTGAGCCGGGCACTCCCCCGGCGGCCCAACGGCGCCGCGCCGGAGATAAGCTTGCCCGACTGCCGAGACCCCACCGGCACTACGGCCTGTAAACGGGATGCGCCTAAGGGCGCATCCCGGCGCATCTCAGAGAACTTCGCCGAGCACCTTGTCCAGCCGCGCGACGGTGGCGTCGACGTCCTTGAGCTTGTCGAGGCCGAAAAGACCAAGGCGGAAGGTCGAGAAGCCCGCGGGCTCGTCCACCTGCAGGGGCACGCCGGCGGCGATCTGCGTACCCCTCTCGGCAAAGGCGCGGCCCGACTGCACCTCGGGGTCGGAGGTGTAGCTGACCACCACCCCCGGCGCGCCAAAGCCCTCGGCGGCCACCGAGACCACGCCCTTCGACGCCAGCATCTCGCGCACCTTGCGGCCCAACTCGACTTGCGCGGCCTTGGCCTCGGCAAAGCCGAACTCCCGCGTTTCCTCCATCGCGTCACGGAACATGCGCAGGCCATCGGTGGGCATGGTGGCGTGATAGGCATGGCCGCCCGCTTCGTAGGCCGCGGTGATCTGGCGCCACTTCTTCAGATCGAGCGCAAAACTGTCCGAGGTGGTCTCGTCCAGACGCGCCAGCGCGCGCTCGGACATCATCACGAGGCCTGCGCAAGGGGTCGAACTCCAGCCCTTCTGCGGCGCGGAAAGCAGAACGTCGACGCCGGTCGCCTTCATGTCGACCCAGACGCAGCCCGAGGCGATGCAGTCGAGCACCATCAGCGCGCCGACCTCATGCGCGGCCGCAGCGAGGGCGGTGACGTAGTCGTCGGGCAGGATGATCCCGGCGGCGGTCTCAACGTGCGGGGCGAAGACGATGTGGGGCTGCTCTTCGCGGATCCTGGCGGTCACCTCTTCAATCGGCGCCGGGGCGAAGGGCGCCTGTGCGCCGTTGCCGGTGGCCCGGGCCTTCATCACGGTGACCTCGCCGCCGAAGCCGCCGGCCTCGAAGATCTGGCTCCAGCGGAAGGAGAACCAGCCGTTGCGCACCACCAGCGCCTTGGCGCCGCGTCCAAACTGGCGCGCGACGGCCTCCATGCCGTAGGTGCCGCCGCCGGGTACGATCGCCACCCCGTCGGCACCATAGACCTCGCGCAGCCCTGCCGTGATGTCGCGCATCACCTGCTGGAAGGCCCCCGACATGTGGTTGAGCGAGCGATCCGTAAAGACCACCGAGAATTCGTCGAGACCGCTGGGGTCCACATCCTTGCGCAGCGCCATGGGCATACTCCTTTGCTGTTGCGCAAGGGGTTAGCGCGTTGCGCGGCGATTGGCAAAACCTCCGATGGTCGCGGGACCCAGAGCAGACACAGAGCAGACACAGAGCAGACCCGGCGCGGGATCAGAGCGGCCCGGGCCGCCGCTCCTCGGTCAGCACCACATTGGCCTCGACCCGCCCCACTCCAGGCAGGGTCATGATCCGCCGCCGCAGCACCCGCTCGAAATCGGGAATGTCGCGCGCCACCACCCGCAGGCGGTAGTCGAAGGCGCCCAGCACGTGCTCGACGATCTGCACTTCGGGAATGGCCGAAACAGCACGCTCGAAGTCCTCGAGGCTGACCCGCCCCTTCGTGGCCAGCTTCACGCCGAGAAAGACCGTCACGCCGAACCCCAGTGCCTCGAGGTCGAGATCGAGCCGCGGCTTGCGGAACACGCCCGCCTCGCGCAGGCGCTGGATGCGCCGCCAACAGGCAGGCTGCGACAGTCCGAGCTCGCGCCCCAGCGCGCCTGCGCTCGCGCCCGCGTCCTTGGCCAGCGCCAGCACCAGCGCGCGGTCGGTATCGTCCATGTCGATCATAGCGGAACCGTTTCGTCGGATTTGACCAGCGCCACATGCATCAGCGCCTCGATGTCCGAGATATGCGGCAAGGTAAGGATCCGGCCCCGGTAGAGCTGCTGGTAATGGGTCAGGTCCCGCGCGATCACCGCGAGGCGGACGTCAATCGAGCCGAGAAAGGTCTGGATCTCGATCACCTCGGGCACCTGCCGCGCTGCCGCGAGGAACTCGTCGAAGGCGCTGGCGACGGTCTTGTCCAGTGCCACGCGCAGCGAGACCTCGAGCTCGTAGCCAAGCGCCGGCCAGTGGATCACCCCGCGGGTGCCGCGCAGCACGCCTTTCTCGCGCATGGCTGCCAGCCGCCGCGCCAGAGTCGAGGGCGTGACCCCTGCCCGCTCGGCCAGTTCGGCCCCGGGCAGGTCAGGTACGGCCTGGAACTGGCGCAGGATGCGCCGGTCTGTGTCGTCTAGCATGATTTCGCCGTTAATTAGTCATTCTGAGAATGATCTTTCATCTTTCCGCAGAATACTCAAGAAAAACGCAAGCCTTATCGCCGCGAGCTACGTAAATTGCGTCTCATAACCACGCGGCGCAACAAACCGCCCGTACCAAGACCCGCAGCAAGGCTGCACCAAGGAAGGAAAAGACCCATGCGCGTCTATTATGATCGTGATTGCGACATCAACCTGATCAAGGACAAGAAAGTGGCCATCCTGGGCTACGGCTCCCAGGGCCACGCCCACGCGCTGAACCTGCGCGACTCGGGTGCCAAGAACCTCGTCGTCGCCCTGCGCGAAGGCTCGCCCTCGGCCAAGAAGGCCGAAGCCGAAGGCCTGCAGGTCATGGGCATCGCGGAAGCTGCGGCCTGGTGCGACCTGATCATGTTCACCATGCCCGACGAGCTGCAGGCAGAGACCTACAAGAAGTACGTGCATGACAACCTGAAGGAAGGCTCCGCCATCGCCTTCGCCCACGGCCTCAACGTGCACTTCGGCCTGATCGAGCCGAAAGACGGCGTCGACGTCATCATGATGGCGCCGAAGGGCCCGGGCCACACCGTGCGCGGCGAATACACCAAGGGCGGCGGCGTGCCCTGCCTCGTGGCGGTTCACAACGACGCCTCGGGCAAGGCGCTTGAGATCGGCCTGTCCTACTGCTCGGCCATCGGCGGCGGCCGCTCGGGCATCATCGAGACCAACTTCCGCGAAGAGTGCGAGACCGACCTCTTCGGCGAGCAGGCCGTGCTCTGCGGCGGCCTTGTCGAGCTGATCCGCTGCGGCTTCGAGACGCTTGTGGAAGCCGGCTACGCGCCGGAAATGGCCTACTTCGAGTGCCTGCACGAAGTGAAGCTGATCGTCGACCTGATCTATGAGGGCGGCATCGCCAACATGGACTACTCGATCTCGAACACCGCCGAGTACGGCCAGTATGTCACCGGCCCGCGCATCCTGCCCTACGAGCAGACCAAGAAGGCGATGAAGGAAGTCCTCACCGACATCCAGCAGGGTAAGTTCGTCCGCGACTTCATGCTCGAGAACGCCGTGGGTCAGCCGACCCTCAAGGCCTCGCGCCGTGCCAACGACGAGCACGAGATCGAAGCCACCGGCGCCAAGCTGCGCGGCATGATGCCCTGGATCTCGGCCGGCAAGATGGTCGACAAGGCAAAGAACTGATCGGGGCCTCCCGAACAGACGAAAGGCGCGGGACTTCCCGCGCCTTTTTCTTTTGGGGTCCGGCAATGTGAGTCGCGCGAGACGCGCGCGCTTTGGGCCGCGCCCGGACTTCCCCCGAACCGCCCCGGGACCGCCCTGAAGGGTCAGTCCTTCTTCTTTGCCGCGTTCTGTGCCTTCATGCGCGCGAGGAGTTCTTCCTTGCTGGCCTTGCCGCCAGTGCCGGCCTTGCCCTCGCGCTTGAGGTCTTCCGCACTGAACTTGGGCTTGTTCGAGCCCGGGCGTCCGCCGCCCATCTTGCTGTAGTCCATGACACGATCCTTTCCGTTGCCACGAAGATGATGTCACATGCCCCATCCGGCAAGGCTTCACAAGCCGCGCCGGGGGCACATGGCGGTCTCACTCGAGGGTGATCTTGCAGTTCAGCGTATTGCTGACGGTGCACATGGACTTGGCCTCGCGCAGCATCTCGGCGTCGAGCTCGCCCTCGATGCGGCAGACCATGGACTGCAGGCGCCCCGGCGCGTCGATGGCCTTCTCGGCGATCACGGTGATTGCATAGGCGGGCAGAGCCACCTCGTCGCGCTTGGCGACGATACGCAGCGACTCCACGAGGCAATGCGCCACCGAGGCCATCAGGGTCAGCACCGGCTTGTCATAGGGAGGATGGGGCAGCGGCTCACCGCCCTCACCCGAGACGAAGCGCACCGAACCTTCGGGGTCGAAGAGCACCGAGACCGGGCCGAAGCGCTTGGGACGGAGTTTCAGGGCCATGGGAGAAAACCTTTCCTCAGAACAACAGGTTGGGCAGGTAGAGCGCGATGACCGGGAAGATCGTCAGCACCACCAGCGCGAAAAGATGAATGAGCCAGTAGGGTACGGTCGCCGTCGCCACCCGGCCAAGGCTGATCTCGTTCTTGGTCAGGCTCGACAGCACCGAGAGGTTGAGCCCCACCGGCGGCGTCACCTGGCCGATCTCGATGACGATGGTGATCAGCACGCCGACCCAGATCGGATCATAGCCGAGCCCGGTCAGCAGCGGGAAGACCACCGGAAGCGTCATGATCATCAGCGACAGCCCGTCGAAGAAACAGCCGAGCAGCAGGTAGATCAGCACCACGATCATGAGGATGCTGTACTGCCCCAACCCGCTCTCCGCGACAGCACTCAGAATCTTCTGCGGGATGCCGAGGATACTGACCGACTGCGCGAGGATCGTCGCACCAAGCACCACAAAGCCGATCGCGGCGAAAAGCAGCGTCGAATGGAAGATCGCGTCAAGCAGCTTGCGCAGCGTGAGGTCGCCCCAAAGGAAGGAGATGACCGTCGCCAGCACCACGCCGAGCCCTGCGGCCTCGGTCGGGGTGGCGATGCCGCCGATGATGCTGCCGATCACCGCGAAGATCAGGATCAGCAGCGGCCAGACCTGGCTGAAGCCGCGCAGGATGTCGCGCAGTGGCAGCCCGCTCTCGTCGCGCGGAGCGATCTGTGGATGGCGCAGCGCCTTGACGAGGATGTAGCCCATGAACATGAGCCCGATCATCAGCCCCGGCAGGATGCCCGCCATGAAGAGCCGCCCGATCGAGGTCTCGGTGAGCGCGCCATAGATCAGGAACGACAGGCTCGGCGGGATCAGCAGCCCCAGCGTGCCACCCCCCGCGAGGCTGCCGACGATGACGTCCTTGTCATAACCGCGCCGGACCATTTCGGGATAGGCGACAGACCCCACGGCGGCGGCTGTCGACATGCTCGAGCCGCTGACCGCGCCGAAAAGCGTGCAGACCGCGATATTGGTGTGCAGCAGCCCGCCGGGCACACGGCGGAAGAGCGGTGCAAAGGCGGAATAGGCGCGGTTGCTCACCCCGCTGTGCAGCAAGATTTCCCCCAGCAGAATGAACAGCGGCACGGCGCTGAGGGTGAAGGAGTTGAAAACGCTCCAGATCGCATCCACCGCCAAAGAGGTCGCACCGTTGGAATAGACGTGCAGGAGCACCAGCCCGGTGAGGCCGAGCGCCGCGCCAAGCGCGACTCCGGTCGAGGCGCAGAACACCATGACGCCGATCAGCGTGGTCCAGAACATGGGTTACCTGTCCTTTGCGGGGGGCTTGGTCACTGCAACTCCTCCGGGGCGTGCGGCCGTTCCGGCGCAAGCAGGCCGAGCAGCCGCCCGGCGAAGATCACCCATGTCACCGCCACCGACAGCGGCAGCGCCGCCATCCACGGATAGAGCAGCACGCGGGCGGTCTCGGACTTGAGGGTCCGTTTCCAGGCGAATTCGAACCAGGGGATCGACTCGAGTAGGATCCAGCCGAAAAAGACCACCCCCACCAGCATCGCGGCGGTGCGCAGCAGCCTCGGGATGCGGCTCTGCAGGGCATCGGCGACGATCGAGACACGCACGTGTTCGGCTCTCAGGGTCACCAGCGGCATGGCGAGAAAGAGCATGGCGCTCAACATCAGGCCCACCATGTCCTCGGTGATATGCACCGGGCTGTTGAAGAACCGCCGCATGATGACGCTGGTGGTGATAATCCCGACGATCCCCACCATGGCCACGGCGGCCAGCAGCGCCATGGCGAGGGCCAGAAGCTCCAGCCCCCGCGACAGCATGTGTTTCAGCGCCCCCATCGCTGCGGATCAGCGGCCAAGCGCTTCGAGCACGCGGGCGCGATAGTCCATGGCGTTGCCGCCGGCTTCCTCGGCCAGCATCTGCCAGGTCTCGGACACGGCCTCCATGAACTGCGCGCGGTCTTCCTCGGGGAAGTCCTCACCCCAGGTAACGCCCATCTCGCCGAGCTTTTCGCGCGCGGCCATCTCGGCCTCGGCGTCCTTGTCGTACTGGTTGGTGTGCTCCCAGAGCGCATCCGCCGCCGTGGTGATCGCCGTCTGGATCTCGGGGTCGGTGGACTCCCAGGTGTCCGTGGCGACGCCCAGCGTGTAGGGCGCCGAGGCCATCGGATAGAGGAAAGAGGCGTAGTTCGTCACCTCCTGCAGCGAGATCGTGCTGGCGTAGAGCGCCGGGTAGAGCGCGCAATCCACAACGCCGGTCTTCAGCGCCACATAGGTCTCTTCCTGCGGGATGATCTGCGCGGCGACGCCGAGCTTGGTGAAGGTCTCGACCTGCTCGCGCGCCCAGACCCGCAGCTTAACGCCCTTGAGGTCCTCGAGCGTTTGGATCGGCTCGTCGCGGCAGAAGACCGAAACCGAGAGCGTCGGGATCGCCACGAAGCCGACGGTGGTCACGCCCCAATCGGTGTATTCTTCCTCGTAGATCTCCTGCGCCACCGGCAGCACCGCTTTCAGCTCGTCAACTGTGCTGATCGCCCCCTGCACGAAGACCGAGCTCAGCGCCGGCGCGTCGCGGCCGAGGTAGTTCGACCACATCAGGCTCATTTCCACCGCGCCGCGCGGCAGCACGCGCAGAAGATCGGTGTTCTTGAGGCCCAGCGAACCGCCGCTATAGACCGTCAGCTTGAAGTCTCGGTCTGCGAGCGCCGTGTTCACCTCGTCGGCGAATTGCTCGATCTGCGCGGTCTCCGGCCGGGTTTCGGGCAGGAAGTTGTTGAGGCGCCATTCCTCGGCCATGGTCGAGGTCGCGGCAAGGCCGGCAAGGGCGGTGCCCAGAAGCGCGGTGCGGATGCGGTTGGTCATTGGCGTCTCTCCTCTAGGCCGATTACAGGGCCGCTCGTTAAAGAAAATGACGGCGCATACAATGGCCGCAAGTAGTTGACCCTAGGGAATACTTCCCCAGTGCGGGTGCGTGCAAACGTCGCGGGACCCCTTTGCCCTTTGCCCTGCCTGCGCTATGTTCGCGCAAACATTGACTGGGGGCTGACATGGATTTCATGGCACGCGTGACCGCGATGATCGGCGGCACGATGGTTCTACTTCGGCGCGCAAGCGCGCCGGGCACACAGGCATTCGGCTCAAATCCTAGCATACCGGAGGCCAAGAAACAGGGAATCATGACCCTCAAGATGCCGACCGCGAAAGGCTGGGAGCCGGGCCACACACCAACCCCCGCGCCGGGGTTGAAGGTCAACGCCTTTGCCTCGGAGCTTCTGCACCCGCGCTGGATCGAGGTTTTGCCCAACGGCGACGTGCTGGTCGCCGAGGCGATGCAGCAGGGCCGCCCGCCGAAGACGCTCTTCGACCGCGCCATGCATGCCACCATGCGCCGCGCCCGGGCGCTCGGCACCAGCGCCAACCGGATCACGCTCTGGCGCGACGCGGATGGCGACGGCGTTGCCGAACAGCGAGAGATCTTTCTCGAGAACCAGAACCAGCCCTTCGGCATGGCCCTGGTAGAGGGCACCTTTTACGTCGGCAACACCGACGGCATCGTCGCCTTCCCCTACGAGGAGGGCGCGGTCCGGCTCACCGGCGAAGGCCGCAAGCTGGTCGATTTCAAGCCGCACGGCCACTGGACCCGCAGCTTGATCGTCTCACCCGACCGGACGAAGATTTACGCCGGCGTCGGCTCGCTCAGCAACATCGCCGACGAGGGCATGGAGGCCGAGGAAGGCCGAGCCGCGATCTGGGAGCTGGACCTGGCGACCGGCGAGTCCCGTGTCTTTGCCTCGGGTCTGCGCAACCCCGTGGGCATGGCCTGGGAGCCGACGACGGGCGCGCTCTGGACCGTGGTGAACGAGCGCGACGGGCTCGGCGACGAGACGCCGCCGGACTATCTCACCTCGGTGCAGGACGGCGGCTTCTACGGCTGGCCCTTCTGCTACTGGGGGCAGATCGTCGACGACCGCGTGCCGCAGGATGCGGCGCGGGTCGCCCGCGCGATCCAGCCCGACTACGCGCTTGGGGGGCACACCGCCTCGCTGGGCCTGTGCTGGATGCCCGAGGGCACCCTGCCCGGCTTCCCGGACGGCATGGTGATCGGCCAGCATGGCTCGTGGAACCGCTCGACGCTGAGCGGCTACAAGCTGGTCTTCGTGCCCTTCGAGAACGGCAAGCCCTCGGGGCCGGCGCGCGACATCCTCTCGGGTTTCCTGGCCGAGGACGAAAGCGTTTCCTATGGTCGGCCGGTCGGGGTCTGCATCGGGCCGGACGGCAAGTCGCTGCTGATGGCCGACGACGTGGGCGACATCATCTGGCGGGTGACCGCGGCCTGAAGCGCGGGCCAGTTTTCGGAAAGAAAAAGAGGGGGGCGCCGCCCCCCTCTTCGCATTCCGCAGGCATGTTTGCGGGAAACTGCCCTCGGGCAGACGCCCGCCCCGATCATTCCCAGCAGTTGACAGCCACGGTCATGTCGCGGGCGGCGGCGGTGAGATCTTCGGGCGCCATGATCCCCTCGCCCTGCGAGGCGGTGCCGGGGATGCCAGCGCCCTGCAGGAAGGCCAGAAGCGCCGAAGCCTCGGTGGCGAAGGCCACGTTCTCGGGCAGCTGCTTGGCCCCCGCGTCGCGCGGCATCAGCACACCGACCACAGCCCCACCCCCATCGAGCACCGGCCCGCCCGCGTCTCCCGGCGTCGTCTCGACCGCCAGCCGCGCCAGAGTCTCCTCGCCGCCAAGGCCCTTGCTGTCCTCCAGCGCGCCGAAGGTGAGCGTCGGCGCACTGAGCACGCCGCCGTAGGGGAAGCCCGCGACAGCGACCTCGGAGTTGATCCGGGGCATGTCGGTGCGCAGTCGGGCGACACCGCGCGGCGCGAGTGCTGCCGTTGGTCGCAGCAGCGCCACGCCGAGCCCCGCATCACTTTGGAGGAGTTGCGCGTCGTAGCTGCCATCGAGGGTGAGCCGGCCGCAGCCCGCCACGGCGGCGGCAGAGGTCAGCACCGTGCCGCGCGCGTCGACGAAGAAGCCCGCCACGGTCTCGCGCGGCTTGCGGATCGGCAGGCCGGAGACCAGATCGAGCGATTGGCCGTCATCGCTGACAGAGGCCGGGTCAAGCACGCCTTGCGTGACGCGGAAGCTGGTCTTCATCACGTTGACGACGCGCTCGAAGCGGGCGTCGTCGCCAGCCGGCCAGACCAGCGTCCAGCCCTTGATCTGCCCGTCCTGCAACACCGCTTCGGTGTGGCTGGTGATCCGCGCATTCTCGCCGGTGAGCGTGAAGCCGTCGCGGCGCAGGCTGCGCGCGCCGTTCACCGGGACAATCGCCAGCGTCTGCAGGATCTCGTAGAGCCCGTTCAGCGTCTTCCGGTCGCCGGGCTGGCTGATCAGCAAAGCCTGTGCGCCCTCGAGCGCGCCGTTGCCCTTGTAGATGGCGAAAGGCGCCTCGTGGCGGTCGAACTCCAGCATGCCCATCGGCAGCTCAATGGCGATGCCGGCGCGGGCATCGCTGACCTGCTGCATGCCGGTCCCTTCGAGCACCGCGTTGTATTCGCCCAGAAGGTCGGCGCGCTGGCGGGCGGTGAGGATGCCGGTGACCTCGTAGCCGTTGTCGCGCTGCCAGGCGCCCATGGCCATGCGGGTGCCATTGCCGAAGGCACCGTCAATGGCGCTGTCGTAATGGCCCGACCAGCGCAGGGCGACCTGCAGCTGCTGGCGCTCGGCGGCGCTGAGCTGCGCTTCGCTGCGGCGCGCCTCTGAGACGGTCTCTTCGGGAATCTCGGGCGCTGCCGCGGGGGCGGTGGCGGCCTCCCGAGGCGTTTCGTCGAGGTCCTGTGCGAGCCCATCCGCGAGCGCGGCGGTCTGCTCCGCACTCGCCTGCCCGGTCGGCGCCGGATCAAGCGGCGCGGCGGTGACCGCCGGCTGGTTGGCGCTGCCGGAGATACCGGCGCCAACCGGCCAGAACTGCCGACCGTATTCGCCCGCAGCGGCAAGATAGGAATCGCGCGGGATGCGTCCCGCGGCGCGCAGGTTCCGCAGTTGCTCGGCGGCGACCTCGGGATCATAGGGCCCGAGCGCAATGCCGTACCAGCCGCCACCCAGCGAGAAGCCGTTCACGTCGCGCAACCCGCCCGCATAGTCGCGTAGGCGCGCCTCGGCCTCGTTCAGGCTGGGCTGGGCCTCGATCTGGATATAGACCACGTCGCCCTGCTGCGCCGCAACGCCCTGCGCCAGCATGATGGCCGCAGTGCCTGCTAAAAGAATGGATCTGAACATGGCTTCACTCGCTCCTCGGGCCCCGGTCTTGTGATCGTCTCTTGTTTTCTGCGAGGACTCTGTAACAGACCCCCCGCTCGCGTCATCTCAAAAGATGGTCAGGCTGGCGCATTGACGCTTGACCGTTGCACGCATAATCAGGCAGCCGACCATTGGACGACGGGCGCCCGCACAGGCGGCGCGCAAGGGGAAAGATGCCATGAGCGAGATCCGCAGCGACAGCAGCAAGCCGCGCAGTTTCCAGGAGATCATCCTGCGGCTGCAGACCTATTGGGCCGCCAAGGGCTGCGCCGTGCTGCAGCCCTACGACATGGAGGTGGGCGCCGGGACCTTCCACCCGGCCACCACGCTGCGCGCGCTCGGCTCGAAGCCCTGGGCCGCGGCCTATGTGCAGCCCTCGCGCCGCCCCACCGACGGGCGCTACGGCGAGAACCCGAACCGGCTGCAGCACTACTACCAGTACCAGGTGCTGATCAAACCCAGCCCGCCGGATCTGCAGGCACTCTACCTCGGCTCCCTCGAGGCGATCGGCATCGACATGGCGCTGCACGACATCCGCTTCGTCGAGGACGACTGGGAAAGCCCGACGCTCGGCGCCTGGGGCCTTGGCTGGGAGGTCTGGTGCGACGGCATGGAAGTATCGCAGTTCACCTACTTCCAGCAGGTCGGCGGCCATGACTGCCACCCGGTGTCGGGCGAGCTGACCTACGGGCTCGAGCGTCTGGCGATGTACGTGCTCGGGATCGACCACGTGATGGAGATGCCGTTCAACGACCCGGATGCGCCCATCGCGCTGAAATACGGAGATGTCTTCCGCCAGACCGAGGAAGAGTACTCGCGCTGGAACTTCGACGTGGCCAACACCGAGGTGCTGCTGCGCCACTTCGAGGAGGCCGAGGCCGAGTGCGAGGCGATCCTCGCGCGGACCCATGACGATCCCAAGACCGGCAGGCGCATCGTCATGGCCCACCCGGCCTACGATCAGTGCATCAAGGCGTCGCACCTGTTCAACCTGCTCGACGCGCGCGGCGTGATCTCGGTCACCGAGCGTCAGGCCTATATCGGCCGGGTGCGCACGCTCGCGAAGAAATGCGCCGACGCCTTCGTCAGCACCGAGGCGGGCGGCTGGACCCCCGAGGCCGCGGAGAGTGCCGCGTGAGCGGCAAGGTCCTTGGCATTTTCATCGTCGCGGCCGCGCTGATCTTTGGCGCGGTCGTCTACTACGCGCAGGTCTACTATTTCTACGCTCCGCTGCCCGAGGACGAGGCGCGCGTCGTGCTCACCCCGCAGGACCGCGGCGAGCCGCGCGACATCCCGTTCCGCGATTTCGAGGGGATTGACGCCTCTTCCTCGCCGATCCGATACCGCGCCTGCTTCACCACGTCGGAGCGGCCGGACACGCTCGACCCGGTGTTCGAACGCTACGAGGGCGCCGAGCCGCGCAATGCGCCCGACTGGTTCGGCTGCTTTGACGCAGAGGCCATCGGCGCGCAGATCGCCGCGGGCACGGCGCATGTCTACACCTCGCGGCGCAACATCGAGTTCGGCATCGACCGGGTTGTGGCGATCACCGAGGACGGCCGCGGCTACATCTGGGAAGAGATCAACGAATGCGGCGACAAGGCCTATGACGGCACGCCGCTCGGCGAGGACTGCCCGGAGAGATAAGCCAGAGACAAGAGACTGGGCGCAAACCGCATCCGGCCCGCGCCCAGTCTGATCCTGTCAGCCCGCCTTCCAGTCGAAAAACCCCTCGCCCGCCCGCTCCAGCAGTTCGCGCGCCAGATCGGCCCCCATGCGCACGCCCTCGGTGATCGGACCGCGGCGCTCGCCCGACAGGGCCTCGCTGCCGTCGGGGCGCAGGATCTCGCCGCGCAGCCAGAGCGCATCGCCGTCGAGCAGCGCCAGCCCCGCAATCGGCGTCTCGCAGCTGCCGTCGAGAGTGCGCAGGAAGGACCGCTCGGCGTCGAGCCGGAACTGGGTCGGCCGGTCGTGGATCGCGTTCAGCATCTCGGCCACCCGCGCATCGTCGGTGCGCCGCTCGATACCGATGGCGCCCTGCGCCACGGCGGGCAGCATATCCTCGGGGGCGATGGGCGTCATGTGCGCGCCGGCCATGTTCATCCGGTTAAGTCCAGCCATCGCAAGGAAGCTGCAGGCGGCGACGCCGTCTTCGAGTTTTTTCAGCCGCGTCTGCACGTTGCCGCGGAACTCGACGACCTGCAGGTCGGGACGGCGGCTCAGCAGCTGCGCCCGGCGGCGCAGCGACGAGGTGCCGACAACCGTCCCCTCGGGCAGCTCGGCGATGGCCGAATGCGAGGGCGAGATGAAGCAGTCGCGCACGTCCTCGCGCGGCAGGTAGCAATCGAGGATCAGCCCCTCGGGCTGTTCGGTCGGCATGTCCTTCATCGAGTGCACGGCGATGTCGATGCCGCCAGACATCAGCTGCTCCTCGATCTCTTTCGTGAACAGCCCCTTGTTGCCGATCTCCTTCAGAGGCCGGTCCGCGGCGATCATCGCGCGGTCGTCGCCGGTGGTCTTGATCACGACGATTTCGAAGGCCTCGGCGGGCAGGTCGAAATGCGCCGCCAGCCGGTCGCGGGTCTCATGCGCCTGCGCCAGCGCCAGCGGTGAGCCGCGGGTGCCGATCTTGAGGGGGGCGTCGGGCGAAGGCAGGGCGATGGGGGTCTCGATTGTCATGGGCCGAGCTTTATGTCGCGGGAGGAGCTGTGGCAATGGGGGCCGTTTTGACATATTGCCGCCCCCAAGAGAGAGACTTGAATGACACGAGACAGTCGGGGGTTCCCATGACCAAGACGATCCTGCGCGCGCTGGCCGGCGAGACGCTGCCCACCCCGCCGATCTGGATGATGCGCCAGGCCGGGCGCTACCTGCCCGAGTACCGCGCCACCCGCGCCCAGGCCGGGGACTTCCTGTCGCTGTGCTACAACCCCGAGCTTGCCGCCGAGGTGACGCTGCAGCCGCTCCGCCGCTACAACTTCGACGCGGCGATCCTCTTCGCCGACATCCTGCTGCTGCCGCAGGCGCTGGGGCTCGACCTGTGGTTCGTCACCGGCGAGGGTCCGCGTCTCTCGACCATCCAGACCGACGCCGACCTCGCCGCGCTGAAGCCTGTGGGCGCGATCCATGACACCCTCAACCCGGTCTACGAGACGGTGAAGATCCTCTCGCGCGAGCTGCCGTCCGAGACCACGCTGATCGGCTTTGCCGGGGCGCCCTGGACCGTCGCCACCTACATGATCGCCGGGCGCGGCACCAAGGACCAGGGCCCGGCGCATGCGCTGAAAGCCGAAAACCGCAAGCTCTTTGAGGGAATCCTCGACGTACTGACGCAGGGCACCATCGAGTATTTGACCAAGCAGGTCGAGGCCGGCGCCGAGGTGGTGAAGCTTTTCGACAGCTGGGCCGGATCGCTCGAGGGGGATGATTTCCGCAAGTACGCGCTGGAGCCCGCCCGCATCATCACCCAGGAGATGAAGGCGCGCTTCCCCGGCCTGCCGGTCATCGCCTTCCCGCGCCAGGCGGGCGAAGGCTACATCGGCTTCCATCAGGCCACCGGCGCCGATTGCGTCGCGGTCGACGACAGTGTGAGCCCCGAATGGGCCGCCGAGCACGTGCAAGTCGCGGGCTGCGTGCAGGGCAACCTTGCCTCATCGCACATGGTCACCGGCGGCGACGCGCTGGTGCGCGAGACGCAGCGGGTGGTGAAGGCCTTCTCGAAGGGGCCGCACATCTTCAATCTCGGCCACGGCATCACCCCCGACGCCGACCCCGAGAACGTTCAACTGATGATCGACACCGTGCGCAGCACTGTGACGGCCTGATCTGACCTCAGCGCCGGACGGCGGTGCTTCCGCGCCGCCGTCCCGGTTGCGGACGGGCCCGTGCCCGCTCGCGCAGGAAGACCACAAGCCCCGCCCCGACGATCAGCGCGCAGCCGATCCAGGTCGCGGGAACCGGCCATTCGCCGAACATCGCCCAGCCCCAGAAGATCGCCAGCGGCAGCCCGACGTATTCGAAGGGCGCGATGACCGCCGCGTCGGCCATCCGGTAGGAGGCACTCAGCGCGTAGCCGACAAAGCCCGAAATGCAGCCAAGCGTCAGAAAGACCAGCGCGTCGCTTGCGCTCGGCAGCACCCAGGGGCGCAGCAGGAAGCGGGCGGCCTCGCTCTCGAAGGCGTCCATGTAGCGCCCGTCGCCCGCCACGAGGTAGAACCCCGCCGAGACCACAAGGAACATCAGCTGCAGGTGCACCGCCAGCGCCGAAGCCCGGGTGGTGACACCAAGCTTGCGCGTGAGCACCTGAAGAAGCGCATAGAGCAGCGCCGAGATCACCGGCAGCAACAGCACCAGCCGCGAGGCCTCGGCCCCCGCAGGCGCCTCTGCCCAGGGCTGCTGCATGACCACCACGCCAAGAAAACCGACAAACACCGCGCCGAGCCGCCACGGCCCCACCTTCTCGCCCAAGATTGGCACCGAGAGCAGCGTGATGAAGAGCGGCGCCACGAAGAAGAGGGCCGTCGCCTGCCCCAGCGGGATGATCGCCACCGAGGCGTAGAAGCTCATGTTGGCGAGCACCACCAGAACACCGCGCGCCAGGTGCAGCAGCGGCGTATCGCTGCGCAGGAGTTTCCAGCCGCCCTCGAGCTTGAGCATGACGAGGATGATGCACAGGCCGACCGCCGCGCGCGTCGCGACGATCTGGTGCAGAGGATAGCCGCCCGAGAGCAGCTTGATCAGCATGTCGTTGATCGAGATCCCCGCAACGCCCGCGCAGATCAGCGCGATTCCAAGGCCGGGGCGGTGAAGGCTGGTGGGTGATGCGGCGAGTGTCATGACACGGCTCTAGCGCGGCCCGCGCGCAAGCGCCATATGCAACCTCGCAACCCCAGTGCCCTTTTAAGGGCTTGGCGAATTGAGGACGTGGCACACCTCTTCGACAGGGTCTTGCCGCCGATCCTGACGGAAACAGGCAGCAGGCCTCCGCCGCACAGTCATCCCTGCGGTATCGCACGTTGCGCTTTGCGCTGGCGGACCTAGGTTTGCGCTCACATCACGCGGAGATCATCCCATGCCCATGGTCGAGGTGGCACAGGTCACAAAGAAATACGACGGCGGTTTCGAGGCCCTGAAGGGCGTCGACCTGGCCATCGAGGAAGGCGAAATCCTCGCGCTCCTTGGCCCCAACGGCGCGGGCAAGACGACGCTGATCTCGATCATCTGCGGGCTGGTCACCCCCACCGGCGGGCACATCCGGGTCGGCGGGCACGACGTGATCACCGACTACCGCGAGACGCGCAGGCTGGTCGGCCTGGTGCCCCAGGAAATCAACCTCGAACCCTTCGAGAAGGTGATCAATACCGTGCGCTTCTCACGCGGGCTCTTCGGGCTGAAGCGCGACGACGCGCTGATCGAGGACGTGCTCCGCCGCCTCTCGCTCTGGGACAAGAAGGACACGCCGATCCGAGCGCTCTCGGGCGGGATGAAACGCCGCGTGCTGATTGCCAAGGCGCTGGCGCATGAGCCCAGGGTGCTGTTCCTCGACGAACCCACCGCCGGCGTCGATGTCGAGCTGCGCCGGGACATGTGGGAAATCGTCGCCGGTCTCAAGGCGCAGGGCACCACGATTATCCTGACCACCCATTACATCGAGGAAGCCGAAGCCATCGCCGACCGCATCGGGGTGATCAACCACGGCCGCATCCTGCTGGTCGAGGAAAAGCAGAGCCTGATGACACGGCTCGGCCGCAAAGAGCTGCGCATCTCGCTCGATGCGCCGCTCAGCGCCCTGCCGCCGGTGCTGCAAGGCCGCGGCCTCGATCTGGAGGAGCAAGGCGACATGCTGGTGCACAGCTACGACAGCACCGCCGAGCGCAGCGGGATCGCCCGGCTCATGGCCGATCTCGCCGCCGAGGGCATCGCCGTGCGCGACGTCTCGACGCGGCAGAGCTCGCTTGAGGAGATCTTCGTCAGCATGGTCCACAAAGAGGAGTCTGAGGCATGAACCTCTATGGTGTCTGGGCCATCTACCGCTACGAGATGACCCGCTTCTTCCGCACGCTGCTGCAGAGCTTCATCTCGCCGGTGATCTCGACGTCTCTCTATTTCGTGGTCTTCGGCGCCGCCATCGGCTCGCGCATCGACGAGGTCGAAGGCGTCAGCTACGGCGCCTTCATCGTGCCCGGGCTGGTGATGCTCTCGGTCATCACCCAGGCGATTTCCAATGCCAGCTTCGGCATCTACTTTCCGAAGTTCATCGGCACGATCTACGAGCTGCTCTCGGCCCCGGTGAACTTTCTCGAGATCGTCATCGGGTATGTCGGGGCGGCGGCGACCAAGGCGCTGTTCATCGGCGTGGTGATCCTCGCCACGGCCAACCTTTTCGTCGATCTTCACGTGGCGCACCCGCTGGCCATGGTGGCCTTCCTGCTGCTCACCTGCATCAGCTTCTCGCTGCTCGGCTTCATCATCGGCATCTGGGCGGGCAACTTCGAGCAGCTGCAACTGGTGCCGCTGCTTGTGGTCACGCCCCTGATCTTCCTTGGGGGCAGCTTCTACTCGATCTCCATGCTCCCGCCGATCTGGCAGACGATCACGCTGTTCAACCCGGTGGTCTACCTTATTTCGGGCTTCCGTTGGGCCTTCTTCGAGACGGCCGACGTGCCGATTGGCCTGAGCCTGCTGGCCATCGCCGCCTTCACCGGGCTCTGTCTTGCGGTGATTTGGTGGATATTCCGCACCGGCTGGCGCCTGCGCAGCTGAGCTCGGTCTTTGCGGCCCTCCAGGGCTTTTCCAGGTAAGCGCGCTCTCAAGCGCTGCTTGCCCGGGACGAACGCCTAACCTGCACCGCAAAGGCCGCACGCGTGTTGATTGTCGCAGTGTCGGGCCTTGAAGCACGGGCGGAAACAGGGCGCCAAAGCGCCCACACGACCTTCCGCTTCGAGAGGCTGGGGAGTTTCTACAGATCAAAAGATTATGGCGCACCTAGGAGGAGAAAGTTCGAACACCTTATTCAATGTTCTCTTCCAATGGAATCAGGTGCTTAAGGCCCTCCTCACTTCCGCAGATGACCTCGAAGAAGGCGCCTGCGGGGTGGCCGGATGACAAGCAAACGCCCTCCTTTCTCTCTACGACTGACCTTTGAGGAGCGCGCAAGGCTCGAAGAGCTTGCCGGAAGCGAACCGCTTGGCTCGTACATCAAGCGCAAGGTTTTCGATGGCAAAGGCGGCGGCGGGCGGCGTGGCCGCTCCCGCAAGCGCCGTCCGATCAAGGACGAACAAAAGCTCGCCCAGGTGCTCGCGATGCTCGGCAAGTCCAAGCTCGCGAACAACCTAAATCAACTCGCCGAGGCTGCGAACATCGGCACGCTGCCGATGATGCCGGATACGGAACGCGATATCCGCCGCGCCTGTGCGGACATCGCACTGATGCGCCGCGAACTGCTGCGGGCGCTCGGACACCGAACGGACAGTGAGCCGTCATGATCTTGAAAGGCTCACAGCGCGGAAGTGCAAAACAGCTCGGGCTTCATCTGCTGAAGACCGAAGAAAATGAGCACGTCGAACTGCATGAGATACGAGGCTTCGTCGCCGAAGATGTCATCGGCGCTCTTCGCGAGGCGGAAGCCACAGCGAAAGGCACGAAGTGCAGCCAGTATCTCTTCTCAGTCTCTTTGAACCCGCCCGAAACGGAAAATGTCCGCGTTGAGACCTTCGAAACGGCCCTCTCGGCCATTGAAGAAAAGAACGGTCTTACCGGCCAGCCGCGCATCGTGATCTTCCATGAAAAGGAAGGGCGTCGGCACTGCCATGCCGTTTGGAGCCGGATCGATGCCGAGACCATGACGGCCAAGCCGATGTCGTTTTACAAGAACAAGCTGCGGGAGGTCTCGCGTCAGCTCTACCTCGAAAACGGCTGGCAGATGCCGCGCGGCCTGATCGATCCGAAAGACCGCGATCCGCGCAACTTCTCTCTGGATGAATGGCAGCAAGCCAGACGCATGGGTCGTCATGCCGGAGACCTGAAAGAGATGATCCAAGAAGCCTGGGCGACGTCTGACTCCGGTCGCACTTTCGCCCATGCGCTCGAAGAGCGTGGGCTCTATCTCGCCAAAGGGGATCGGCGCGGGCATGTCGCTGTCACCTTCGAGGGCGAAGTCATCTCCATCGCGCGTGCGACGGGGATCAAGGCGAAGGACTTGAAATCCCGGGTCGGCGACCCGGCAGACTTGCGAAGCGTCGAAGACACAAGAAAGCGGATCGGCGAAGACATCCTGCCGCGCATCAAATCGCACATGGACGAGGCTCGCACCTCCGCTGCCGCCGACAAGGAGCTGCTGGAAGAGCGCCGCCTTGCGATGGCGCGCAGCCATGCGCATGAGCGCATGAAGCTCGATCTCGGTCAGAAAGCGCGGGCCGAGCAAGAGGCACGTAATCGCGCCGAGCGTTTCCGCAAAGGCTTTGGCGGGCTTTGGGATCGCCTTAGCGGCCAGCGCGCAAAGCTGGAAAAGCAGAATGAAATCGAAGCCCTTTGGGCGTTGCGGCGCGATCAGGAACAGCGGCAAGCCATGATCGCGGTACAGCTTCAGGAACGCCACGCCCTCCAGTTCGAAATCAGAGCGATGCGATCACGGCACGCTCAAGCCTTGCGTGACTTGCACTTCGATGCGGCTAACTATCGTCTGATGAAGCGTGGACAGGAACCAAGGGCAATGCCCTCCTTCGAACATGCCAAGCCAAGAACGCCACCTGTTCAGCCGCAGCCCGCACCAAGGAAGCCGGACGTTCAAAAGGACATCAACGCGGAACGTCTCGACGACTTGCGCGCACGGTCATCGACGCCTTCCCGGCCCCAGGATCGCACCGAAGAGCGGTTGCGGCGCCTTCGCCAAAACAAGCGCACTTCCGAAGACAGAGGTCCGGAGCCTGAGCGATAGTGTTAACTAAGGGGCAGTTTTTCCAATCGCAATCCAGCGTGCCCCATCGCAGAACTGAAGAACACTGTGAGTAGTGTTGTACATCACATCACCTTCCATTCCATAGGGATTTGCGCAGCGCGGCGCAGGTCCTTTGCGCACGCAGCGAACCTTATAGGCATTTTGCTTTGGCCCCCCGCCAAATGCACATGTATCCATTCTAATATATCTAGCGTTCGTCGCATTGGATTCAGACGATGACCAATAGATATTTTCTGGATAGCCGCTAACAACTAGACCAGGAATGCTATTTCCCGAGGTACAAATTGTTGCTAGCTCTGATCGAGCTGGCAAATACCAATCATCAGCGCCATGCGACTCTAGATCATAGCAATATTGAGCGGCCACATGCACTTGAAACCCAGCCAAGCCGCTGTCCGCGTCCACAGTAGTAATAACTTTAGTATTATCTAGTCCTGTCACCAAGTCTGTCGCAGAAGTGACTGCATAATTGGCGCTATTGCCGCTGTTCAATAAGCGATTACCTAGATCTTGTGGCATTGCAAACATTTCAACATTACCGTCCGAGCTTAGACCAACATAAACCGTCCCATCGTCACATGGCGCTGTTGCACAAATCAGATGATTACCGCAGTTCCCCTTTCCCCGGACACACTTATCCCAGGGCCACGGTGACCGGGATGCCGAGGGCAGTGAAGCGGTTCATCACCGCCGCACAGAGCTGAACTTCGGCAACCTGGCGGTCGAAGTCGCGGGACATCAGCTTCTGTCCGAGTAGCTTTACGCAGTTCATTTTCGTCTCCACCCTGCTACGTCGGTGGTAGCCGCTCCAGTTCCGCCACAGCGCCCGGCCAAGATGCTTTGACGTCCGCAGTATCTCGTTGCGCGCTCGGGCTCCTGCCGTGTCCGGCTTCCAGGGTCTCGCGTTGCGGCGGGGCGGAATGATTGCTGCCGCACCGCGGTCAGCGATGGCGTCGTGGCAGGCGCGCGTGTCGTAGGCACCGTCTGCTGTAACGGTGGCGATCTCCTGATCCGGGGGCAGCTGGGCAAGCAGGTCCGGCAGCATCGGCGCGTCGCCGACATTGCTGGAGGTGACCTCGACCGCCCGGATCTCCAGCGTTTCCTCATCGATCCCGAGGTGGAGCTTGCGCCAGACCCTTCGTTTCGAGCCGCCATGCTTGCGCGTGTGCCACTCGCCTTCGCCTTCCACCTTGATGCCGGTGCTGTCCACGAGCAGATGCAGCGGCCCCTTGGAACCGCGATACGGGATCGTCACGCTCAAAGTCTTCTGGCGACGTGACAGAGTGCTGAAGTCCGGCACGGACCAGCCGAGCCCGGACAGTTCGAGCAGGCTCGCCACGAAACCGGTCGCTTGGCGGAGCGGCAGCCCGAGGAGTGTCTTGAGGGTGAGGCAGGCCTGGATCGCAGCGTCGCTATAGGCCTGCTGACGGCCGCGACGCCCCGACGGAATGGCTTCCCAATGCATCGAGGGATCGAACCAAACGGTCAGTGATCCGCGCTGCCTCAGCGCCTGATTGTAGCTTTGCCAGTTGGTGGTCTTGTAGGTCGTCTTCGGAGGTCTGCTCATACCTTCCGGCTACTACATTGGATTCACGAGGTGAATCCCTCGCCCCTTTGTGCAACAACGCCACTGGGCCGGGACAGCAGCCTTCCATCTCAGCCCCGTGGTCGACAGGCTGACCGAGCATCTCAAGTCATCCGGCAAGCTCTTCATGGACGAGACTACGGCCCCGGTCCTCGACCCGGGCCGTGGCCGAACCAAGACCGGCTACCTCTGGGCCCTGGCGCGTGATGATCGCGGTTGGGGCGGAGAGGACCCGCCCGGCGTAGTCTTCACCTACCATCCCAGTCGCGCGGGGGCGCACGCGGAACAAATCCTGCAGGGCTTCGACGGCATCCTGCAATTGGACGGCTATACCGGCTATGACCGCCTCACACGCCCCTCCCGCAAGGGCGGCGCGCCGATCACGGTTGCGCATTGTTGGGCCCATGCGCGTCGCAAGCTGAAGGAAGTCTTCGACCGCGACGGCTCGGAAATCGCTGCCGAGGGACTACGCCGGATCGCCGAGCTCTATCGCATCGAGGCCGAGATCCGCAGCATGGGGCCTGGCCAGCGCCTGTCGGCCCGCCAAGCCCGCAGCGCGCCCCTCGTCGCCGAGTTCGGCGACTGGCTGCAGGCACAGCGCCTGCGGATCTCAGCCAAGTCGCGCCTCGGAGAGAAGCTGACCTACATCCATCGCCAGTGGGCCGGTGTGCAGACCTTCCTGCATGGCGGCCGCGTCGAGATCGACTCCAATTCCATCGAGAACTTGATCCGTCCGATTGCCCTGACGCGAAAGAATGCGCTCTTCGCCGGACATGACGAGGGCGGCCGCACTTGGGCCCGCATCGCTTCCCTAATCGCCACCGCGAAGATCAACGGCGTGGAACCCTTCGCCTATTTGAAGGCGACCCTCGAAGCCATCGCCGCCGGTCACCCCGCCAGCAGGATCGACGAGCTCCTGCCATGGAACTTCAACCCGTCACGCTGATCACGCGTGCTGCGGTGACAGCGCTTACGATTGTTCAGAGAAAGGCAAGTCCATCCGACGCGAGGTCGTCGAACAAGAGTTTGAGGCGTTGCTCAAATCGCTGAAGCCAACCGAAGAACTCTTCGGGTTCGCCACTGCCCTCTTTCGGGACCTTTGGGAGCAGCGTGAACACGCGATGAAAGAGCAGAGCAAGTCGATGAAGGCCGAGTTGTCGCAGTTCGAACGCAAGATCGAACAGCTCGTGGATCGCCTCGTCGAAGCGAACAGCGATTCCGTTGTTCGTGCTTACGAAAAGAGGATCGGAGACCTTGAGACGGATCGCATGGTTATCCGTGAGCGGCTCGACAAATGCGGGACTCCGCTTGCCACCTACGAGGATACGTTCGAACACTCGATGACATTCCTGTCAAACCCCTGGAAAATATGGGAAAATGGCGGCATCGAACACCGTCAAACGGTCCTGAAACTGGCATTTGCAGACCGTCTAGCTTATGAGCGAGAAAACGGTTTTCGAACACCAGAAATTTCATTGCCTTTCAAAGCTTTAGAGGAAATCTGTAGCGGGAAAATGGAGATGGCGCACCCGATAGGATTCGAACCTATGGCCTCTGCCTTCGGAGGGCAGCGCTCTATCCAGCTGAGCTACGGGTGCCTAGGGCGGGTCTTACGGCAAAGCGAAACGCTCCGCAATCGCAAATCCGGCGTGCCGCGGCGTTCTTTGCGACGAAGTTTCCTCGGCGCCTGCCCCAAGGACGCACGTGTTTTCCGAGCCTTGTGAGGACGGGTCACGCGCGGCCACGCGCGCAGGGTCCTTGGCTTTGCACATGCGCGCGCCGTGACCTGTGCTGTCTCATGGCCGCACCTCCTCCGTCGCCGAACCGGGGCTCGCGCGATCGGACCTTGGTTTACATAAAGCCCCGCCGCCGCGCGAATTTGCCTGTCCCGCGAGCGGCACCTACTTCCGGCGCAGTCGCGACAGCGCCTCATCCTCGATTTCCCAGGCGGCAATGCCGTCACGGATGCCCGCTGCCATCGAGGCGCGCCAGGCGCGGTCCTGCAGGTGCCGCAGGTCCTCCTCGGTCGACAGGAATCCGACCTCGATCAGGGCCGAGGGAATGTCGGCGGCCTTGAGCACCGAGAATCCCGCCTGCCGCTGCGGGCGCTTGTGCACCTGTCCCACCGCGTTGCGGATCCCGGCGACCAGATGCGCCGCCAGCGCCTTGCCGCGCGGGGCGTTCTCGAGACGGGCAAGGTCCATCAGAACATTCGCCACCCGGTCGTCCGAGCCCGAAAGGTCGAGCCCCGCGAGGATGTCGTCCCGGTCGTGGCGCTCGGCGAGCGCCGCCGACGCGGCGTCTGAGGCGGCGTCGGCAAGCGTGTAGACCGTGGCACCATGGGCCACGCCCTGCTCGATCGCATCGGCATGCAACGACAGGAAAAGATCGGCGCTGGCGTCATGCGCCAGGGCCACCCGCCCCTCGAGCGAGACGAAGACATCCGCGTCGCGGGTCATCAGCACCTCGTAGCCTGCGCGACGCAGCACGTCGCGCAGGTCGCGCGCGAAGATGAGCATGAGGTCGGCCTCGTTGTGCCCGTCGCGCTGCGCGCCCGGATCGATGCCCCCGTGCCCCGGGTCGAGAACGATGCGCAGCGGCGCGCCCTCTGCGCGGCGCGGGGCGGCCTTGGCACGCGGCTCGGGCAGGTCCCAACGCGGATCGCGGGGCAGGCCGGAGCGGGAGGCCATCGCCTCCGCGCTGGTGGGGGCGAGACGCAGGGCGAGAGCGGCCCCGCCGGTCTCCTCGGAGACCTTCATCTCGGCGCGATCAAGGCGCATCGGCCCGGCAAGCTCGGCCACAAGCCGCGACCAGCCAGAGCGGAAGGGGCCCATGTGCAGGGACTTGACCGCCGCGGAGCGGTTCATGGCCTCGGGGTCGGCGCCGGTCCAATCCACCTCGCGGAAGTCGAGCACCAGCCGCGGCGGATCGATCAGGGTGAAGGCACGCCAGGGCACGCCCTGGCTGATCGAAAGCGTCAACTCCGCGCCCCTGCCCCAGCCGGCATCGGCTGCGGCACCTTCGATGAAGCGCGCCTGCCCGCCAAGCGCGAGATTCTGCGCTTGCGCGCCGGCGCCAAGCAGGGCGCAGAGCGCCGCTGCCGTGATGATCCGGAATAAACTGCCCATCTGCCTGTCTGTCTTCTTGTTGTTGGCAGGCACACTAGCAGCGCGGCAGCGGATTCGCACGTGGCATGGAGGGCACATGGGCACATGCCGACAGGCGCGCGCCCCGCCCCATGCAGGCGGTCACACGACCCGCGGGCATCATGAAGACGTCAGACCCGCGCCTCCATGAAGGTCTTGAGGCGGGCCAGCCCTTCCTCGATCTCCGCGGTACCGCGGGCGTAGGAGAAGCGCAGGGTCCCCGCCCCGCGCGCCGGGTCGAAATCGAGCCCGGGCGTCACCGCCACCCCGGCCTTGTCGAGAATCTCTGCGGCGAAGGCGCGGCTGTCGTCGGTCAGGTGGCTGACGTCGGCGTAGACGTAGAAGGCCCCGTCAGGCGGCGCAATGCGGTCGAAGCCGGCCTTTGGCAGCCCCTCCATCATCAACGCGCGGTTCTTCGCGTAGACCGCGAGGTTGGCCTGCAGCTCGTCGGTGGCATCCATTGCCGCGAGCGCCGCCACCTGCGAGGCGTTGGGCGCGCAGATGAAGAGGTTCTGCGCCAGCCGTTCGACCTGCCGCACCTGGGCCTCGGGCACCACCAGCCAGCCGACCCGCCAGCCGGTCATCGAGAAGTACTTCGAGAAGGAGTTGATCACGCAGACATCGTCCGACACCTGCAGGGCCGTGACGGGCTTCTTGTCGTAATCGATGCCGTGGTAGATCTCGTCGGACAGGAAAGACGCTCCGCGCGCCTGCACCGCTTCGATCAGCGCCGCCAGCTCGGGCTTGCCCAGCATCGTGCCAGTGGGATTGCCCGGCGAGGCAACCATGGCCCCCTCGTACGCCACACCCGCCAGATCCCCGGGGGTGAGCTGGTAGCGGTTCTCGGGGGCGGTCTGCACTTCGACCGGGCGCAGATCGAGTGCCTTGAGGATCTGCCGGTAGGACGGGTAGCCGGGCGCGCCGAGCGCCACGCGGTCCCCGGCGTCGAAAAGCGCCGAGAACGCGAGGATGAAACCGCCAGAGGACCCGGGCGTCACCACGACGCGGTTCGGGTTGAGATCGACATCGTACCATTCGCCGTAGAGCCGGGCGATGCGCGCCCGCAGCTCGGGAATGCCAAGCGCCACCGTGTAGCCGAGCGCATCGCTCTCCATCGCGGCGGCCAGCGCCTTGCGGGCTGCCTCGGGCGCAGGAGAGCTGGGCTGGCCGACTTCCATGTGGATGATGTGGCGGCCTGCGGCCTCGGCGGCCCGGGCCTGCTCCATCACGTCCATCACGATGAAGGGATCGACCGCCCCCCGACTTGAGTTTCGCATGTCTCTCTCCCATGGTGGCTCGGCACATCGTCTTCGGGCGGAGTACGAAGCTTCCGGAGGAGGGTCAATGCCGGGACCGCGCGCCGCGCTGCGCCTCATCACCACGCTCTGCGCGCTTGCGTTTCTGCTTGCGGCACCCGCCGCGCGTGCTGCGACGCTCTTGCGCGACGCCGACCTAGAGCACGCCCTGACCGAGATCGCCGCACCGGTGCTGCGCGCCGCCGGGCTGAGCCACGGGCAAGTCGATGTGCTGGTGATCAAGGACGACCGGATGAACGCCTTCGTCGCCGACTCGACGCGCATTTTCATAAATTCCGGGCTGATCTTGAAGCTCCCCAATGCCAAGTCCCTGCAGGCGGTGATCGCCCATGAGGCGGCGCATATCACCGGCGGACATATCACCCGGCGCATGGACAACATGCGGGCCGCGCGCAACGCGGCGGGGCTCGGTCTCGTGCTGGCGGCGGCGGCGGGCGCCGCCACCGGCAGGGCCGATGCCGCGGCGGGGCTTGCGATCGGCGCGCAGAGCACGGCCATGCGCAGTTTCCTCGGCCACAGCCGCGCCGAGGAAAGCTCGGCGGACATCGCCTCGATCCGTACCCTGGTGCAGGCCGGGATCGACCCGCGCGGGGCTTTGCAGGTGCAGGAGATCTTCCTCGGGCAGGAGGCGCTGAACGTCGGCCGGCAGGATCCCTACATGCAGAGCCACCCGCTGACCCGCGACCGCTTCCGCGCGACGCAGGGGCTGGTCGCAGCGGCGAAGGTTCCCGAGCGCAACGACCCCAACACCGATTACTGGTTCCTCCGCGCCCGGGGCAAGCTGTCGGCCTTCCTGCGCGCGCCGGGCTGGACGCTGGGGCGTCTTGGCGACAGCGGCAGCCGAGACATCGCGCTCATGCGCGAAGCGGTGGCGCGGCACCGGCAGACCGACCTGCCCGGTGCGCTCAAGGCCATCGATGGCGCTCTCGCCCTGCGCCCCAAGGATCCCTACTACCACGACCTCAAGGGCCAGATTCTGCTCGAGGGCCGCCGCCCCGCCGACTCCGCCCGGGTCTACGCGCAGGCGCGCGACCTTGCCCCGCGCAACCCGCAGGTGCTCGGCGGGCTTGGCCGGGCGCAGCTTGCCTCCGGACAATTCGCGGCGGCGCTGGCGACGCTGGAGGAGGCACGCGGCCGGGATTGGGCCGATCCGCGCATCCTGCGTGATCTCTCGGTCGCCTATGCCCGGGCCGGGAACAACGGCATGGCGTCCGAGGCGACGGCGCAGCGCTACGCGCTGGAAGGTCGCATGCAGGATGCCGGAATTCATGCCAAACGCGCGGTGGATCTGCTGCCGCGTGGATCCGCCCCGTGGAACCGCGCGCAGGATGTGCTAGACGCATCGGAGCGCGCCGCAAGGAAACGCTGAGATACCGCCCGAGCGGGCGCCCTGACCGACGGAGACAAGATGCAGACCCCTACGACCCGACGCACCGCCTTTCGCCGCGCCGCCGCTTCGCTGGCCGTGGCCACCGGCCTCATGGCGCCCCCGGCGCTGGCACAGGACCTCGACCTCCAGAAGCTGACCCCCGAGCAGCGCGAGGCTTTCCGGGCAGAGGTGCGCGAGTACCTGCTCGACAACCCCGAGGTGATCATGGAGGCCGTCAACGCGCTCGAGACCAAGCAGGCCGAGCAGCAGGCCGCGGCCGACGACCAGTTGGTCTCCTCAAACGCGGACATGCTCTTTGACGACGGCTACAGCTGGGTCGGCGGCAACCCCGACGGCGACGTGACCATCGTGGAGTTCTCGGACTACCGGTGCGGCTACTGCCGCAAGGCCTTCCCCGAGGTCGAGGAACTGGTGAAGAGCGATGGCAACATCCGCATCATCATCAAGGAATTCCCCATCCTTGGTCAGGACAGCATGACCTCGTCGCGCTTCGCGCTGGCGACCATGCTGGTGGCGGGCCCGGACGCCTACAAGCAGATGCACGACGCGCTGATCTCGCTCAAGCAAGAGCCGTCGGAACCCGTGCTGTCGAAGCTTGCGACCACGCTGGGGCTCGATGCGGACGCGATCCTTGCCAAGATGAGCGATCCCGAGGTCGATCGCCGCATCGGCGAGACCCACGAGCTGGCGCAGCGGCTGCAGATCAGCGGCACGCCGACCTTCGTGTTCGGCGACCAGATGCTGCGCGGCTACGTTCCGATCGACGGCATGCGGCAGATCGTCAAACAGGTGCGCGAAGAGAGCTGAGTCTACTCGGCAGGAGAGGCGGCCTTTGCCGCCTTCGCCCGCGGACCGGCGTTTGTCGGTCCCGGCGCGGTCTTGGCCGGATCCTTGGCAGCGGGAAACCAGAGGCGTGCGCAAGTGCCCGCCCCGGAGCGCGGCGTGCGCAGCTCGAAATCGCCGCCCGACTGCTCGGCGAAGCCCCGCAGCATCGCCAGCCCCAGCCCCGACCCCTGCCCAACCGGCTTGGTGGTGAAATAGGGCTCGCAGACCAGCGGCATGAGATCGGCGGGGATGCCGGGGCCGGTGTCGCTAAGCTCGAAGCAGACGCCGGGACGTCCTGCGCGCGGCGCTGCTCCGGCCCGCAGCGCAATCTGTCCGCCATCCGGCATCGCGTCGCGGGCATTCGAGATCAGCTCGAGCAGGCAGGTCTGCAGGTTCGGCCCGTCGACGCGGATTTCCGGCAGCGCGGGCCCCACGTCCACCGTCAGCTCATACCTTGGCCCGAGCAGCTCCGCCGCGCGTTCGGTAAGGTTGCGAAGCGCCTCTTCGGGTGACATCGAGACCGGCTTGAGCCGCGCGCAGCTCGCCATGGCCAAGAGCTGCGCCGTCCGCGCGGCGCCGCGACGGGCGGCGCGCTCCGCCTCGGCCATCAGCGCGTCGCGCTCGGCGGGACTGGGTGACAGGCGCGCCAGCTCCATGTTGCCAAGCACCACGGTCAGGAGATTGTTGAAGTCATGCGCAACACCGCCGGTCAGCTGCTCCATGGCGCGGCCGCGCGCCGCCACTAGGGCTTGGTCGCTTGCCACATCCAGCGCCTCGCGCGTGCGCATCACGGACCAGGCCACGCGGACGAAATAAAGGTAGCAGATCACCAGCGCGGCGCTCACCAGAAGCGTGTCCGCGCTGCCCGGATCGGTGATCCAGAGCCAGGCGGCGCGCGCCAGCACCCCGACCCCCCTGAGCGCCAAGTCCAGCACCAGCAAGAGCCGCATCCGCACCCGACAGGTCAGCGTGTTGAGCAGCGCCAAGAAGACGAAGAGCAGCGACAGTATTCGCAGACTCGGCGTGTCCTGCACCCAGAGGATCATCCCGCCCGCAATATAGACCGCCCCCGACAGCAGCAGCGTCGCGATCGGCAGCAGGAGCTGGCGCCGGTACCCTTGATCCGGGAGCGCGCTGAAGGCGTAGGAATGCAGGCCGAGGGTGAGCAGCATCACTCCGAGCCAAGGCAGCAGCAGAGGGACATCCATAAAGGCCCAAATGGCCAGCGATGCTCCCGCGACCATGGCGATGCTGAGAATCCCCTGCGAGCGCAACCCCTCGAGCGCCCGCACTTCGGTGAAGTCCAGCAACTTTCCGAAAGGCGGGATCATCCCGCCCGATGCGCCGGACTTGTGCACCGGGCCTATTCCGCGGCTTGTGCTTTGGCGACCTCCGCAGCGTCGATCTGCGCCGCCTTCTTCTCGACCTCCTCGACGATGTGGTCGATCATCTGGTCGTTGGACATCTTGTGGCTGGCCTTGCCCGCCAGGTAGACCATGCCCGAGCCCGCGCCGCCGCCGGTGAAACCGACGTCGGTCATCAGCGCCTCGCCCGGTCCGTTCACCACGCAGCCGATGATCGACAGCGACATCGGCGTCTTGATGTGCTCGAGCCGCTGCTCCAGCGCCTCGACGGTCTTGATCACGTCGAAGCCCTGCCGCGCACAGGACGGGCAGGAGATGATGTTGACGCCGCGGTGGCGCAGCCCGAGAGACTTGAGGATCTCGTAGCCCACCTTCACCTCTTCGACCGGGTCGGCCGAGAGCGAGACACGCAGCGTGTCGCCGATGCCCATCCAGAGAAGCTGGCCGAGGCCAATGGCGCTCTTGATCGTGCCAGAAGTCAGACCGCCCGCCTCGGTGATGCCGAGATGGATCGGTTTGTCGGTCGCCTCGGCAAGGCCCATGTAGGCCGCAGCCGAGAGGAACACGTCCGAAGCCTTCACCGAGATCTTGAACTCGTGGAAGTCGTTGTCCTCGAGAATGCGGATGTGATCGAGCGCGGACTCAACCATCGCCTCGGGGCATGGCTCGCCGTATTTCTCGAGCAGGTGCTTCTCCAGAGAACCGCCGTTCACCCCGATGCGCATCGAGCAGCCGTTGTCGCGGGCAGCCGCGATCACCTCGCGCACCCGCTCGGGGCTGCCGATGTTGCCGGGGTTGATGCGCAGGCAAGCGGCGCCGGCCAAGGCGCTCTCGATGCCGCGCTTGTAATGGAAATGGATGTCGGCGACGATCGGCACCGGGCTTTCTCGAACGATCTCCTTCAGCGCCTTCGAGCTGGCCTCGTCGGGCACAGAGACGCGGACGATATCGGCCCCGGCCTCGGCGGCGCGCTGCACCTGTTCGATGGTGCCGCGGACATCGGTGGTGACGGTGTTGGTCATGGTCTGCACCGAGATCGGTGCATCCCCGCCCACCGGCACGTTGCCCACCATGATCTGCCGGGACTTGCGGCGCTCGATGCTGCGCCAAGGGCGGATCGGGTTGTGGCTCATGAGCTGGACGCCTCCTGAGGGCAAACGTTGGTATTCGGCCTCAACATAGCGTCCGCGGCCGGGCGAAACCAGAGGCCAGCGGCGGCAGAGTGCAGATGGAAAAGCGCAAAGGCGTGAGGATGGGCTCAGTCAGTCTGGACCAGATCGCTGCTCAGCTCGGCCACGACCCGCGACAGATCGGCATCCCGGCTGAGATCAGCGACCTTGAAGGCCGAAGTCAGATGCTCGACCGAAAGCGGCAGGTTCTTGGTCACCGTGCCGGCGGCGCCGACCGGACCGTAGGTCTGCCCGTTCACCGCGAAGTAGACTGCACCGGACTCTCCGACCCGCACGTTGGCCGGGTCCTGCATGGCGGGGGCTGTCCATGTGTCGCCCGCGCGCATGGTCTTCTCGAAGATCACCGAGCCGTCCGCCGACCGCACGCGCACCCAAGCCGGGCGCACTGCGATCATCGTCACCCCGGGGGCGCTGTCCTGCAGAACCTTGGGCGCGCCGGACTGGCTCACCGAGGGGGCGGCCTGTGCGAGTTGGGTCTGTGCGGGCGCGGGCACCAGCGTTTGGTTCAGCTTCGCCAGAACGCGCTGAAGATCGCCGTCCTTTGCAGGCTCGGCGGGCTTGTAGGCGGCGGTCACCACCTCGGGCAGCAGCGCCACATCTCGGGTCACTTGGCCCTTTGGACCGAGCGGGCCAAGGGTCTGTCCGTTTGTGGCGAGATAGAGCGCGCCCGACTCGCCGACGGTGAGGCTGGCCTCGGTCTGGCCCTCGGGCACGGTCCAGGTGTCGCCCGGCTCCATAACCCGCTCATAGAGCACGGAGCCGTTCGCGCCGCGCACGCGCACCCAGGCCGGGCGCACGGCGACCAGCGTGACGGTGCTCGCGTTGAGCGCGGTCTGCGCCGGCAGCGGCGCGGGAAGGCTGGCCACCTGCAGCGCGGCCTCGGCAGTGGCGGTGTCCACCTGCGGCAACTGGTTGCGCGCGGCCTCGGCAAAGGCGCCCACGGTCGCGGGGTCCAGCGACGAGATCGGCGCGTCGCGCGCCACCAGAACCGGGACGTCCAGCGCCTTGGGCCGGTAGAGCCGATCCAGCGCCTCGTTCGACGGAGGCGAGAAGGGACCCGCGCCGTCGGCGCTCGCCACCTGTTCGTCGCCCTCTGCGGGCGGCGTGACGGTGGCCTGCACCGGGTCGAGGTCGCTCAGCACCAGCGGCGTCTGGTCAACCGGCGCAATCTGCACCCGCTGCACCTCGCGCAGCACGGCGAAGCCGCCATACCCGATGCCCCCGAGCAGGGCGATCAGCACCAGCAACGAGCCGATGGCGCCGGGCTCGATACGCGAGAAGAAGGAGTCGCCCGCCGGCACGAAGGGCATGCGGGGCTGTTCGAAGATGTCGCGCGCCGCCGGGGCCGGGAAGTTGCCCTGCCCCTTACGGATCGTCGAGGCCTTCTCGGACATGCCATGGGCGACGGCAAAGCCGCTCTCCTCGCAGAAGAGCCGGTAGCACTCGTCGGGGTCCATACCGAGGTAGCGAGCATAGGAGCGCACGTAGCCGGCGATGAAGCCGGGCGTGTCAAAGGCCGAGGGATCGCAGTTCTCGATCGCCGCGATGTAGCTGGCCTTGATGCGCAGCTCGCGCTGCACGTCGAGGAGCGATTTGCCCATGGTGGCACGCTCGCCGCGCATGACATCGCCAAGCTCGAGCGTGAAGTCGTCGAAGCCGCGCGGACCTTCATCCGCGTTCATTTCGTCTTCGGACATGCGAGGGGAATTACGCCCAATCATGCGTTCCGCCTTGTGCTCCACCGTCTCAGACTGCGCCTGCCAAATCACGGGCTCGCGATTCGGGTCGCGGCCTTTATTGAGGCTACGTTAGCACAGAACAACTGAAATTACACAAAATCAGGGGGTCATCGGCGCCCTTCTGCGCAGGATGCGTGGCTTTTCCCCATTCCGCGGCGGCCGGTTCCGGAACAAAGCGAGACCCCGCGATTTTGGAAACCGCGGGGCCGAAATAGCGCAGCGTTAGCGCCTAAGATCGCGATGGACCGCGCGGTTCAGGCGCTCATGTCCTGCCGGTTGAGCGCACAATGCGACCAGAGCGCATCCATGGCCTGGATCAGCTTGTTCATCTCGTTCGGACCATGCACCGGCGAGGGGGTGAAGCGGAGCCGCTCGGTGCCACGCGGCACGGTCGGGAAGTTGATCGGCTGCACATAGATGCCGTAGCCCTCGAGCAGCATGTCCGAGAGCTTCTTGGTGTGCACCGGGTTGCCGACGATCACCGGCACGATGTGCGAGCCGTGGTCGATGATCGGCATGCCCAGGCCCTTCAGCCGCAGCTTGAGGATCTTCGCCTGGGTCTGGTGCCGCTCGCGCAGCGCCTGGTCCTGCTTGAGATGGGCAATCGAGGCCGCCGCCCCCGCTGCAACCGCCGGCGGGATCGAAGTCGTGAAGATGAAGCCTGGTGCATAGGAGCGCACCGCGTCACACATCTTCTCGGACGCTGCGATATAGCCGCCGAACACGCCGAAGGCCTTGCCGAGGGTGCCGTTGATGATGTCGAGCCGGTGCAGCAGGTTGTCGCGCTCGGCAACACCGCCGCCGCGCGGGCCGTACATGCCCACCGCATGCACCTCGTCAAGATAGGTCAGCGCGCCGAACTCATCGGCCAGATCGCAGAGCGCCTCGATTGGGCCGAAGTCGCCGTCCATCGAGTAGACCGATTCAAACGCAATGAGCTTCGGCGCGGCGGGATCGTCGGCCTCCATCAACTCGCGCAGGTGCTGCACGTCGTTGTGGCGGAAGATGCGCTTGGCACCGCCGTTGCGCTTGATCCCCTCGATCATCGAGGCGTGGTTCAGCTCGTCCGAATAGATGATCAGCCCGGGAAAGAGCTTCGGCAGGGTCGAGAGCGTGGCATCGTTGGCGATATAGGCCGAGGAGAAGACCAGAGCCGCCTCTTTCTGGTGCAGATCGGCCAGTTCGGCCTCGAGCCGCTTGTGATAGACGGTCGTGCCCGAGATGTTGCGCGTGCCACCCGAGCCGGCACCGGTGGCGTCGATGGCTTCGTGCATGGCCGCGAGCACTACAGGGTGCTGGCCCATTCCCAGGTAGTCGTTTCCGCACCAGACAGTGATCGGCATCTCGCTGCCGTCCGGCTTGCGCCAGGTGGCGTGCGGAAAACGGCCGTTCTTGCGCTCGATGTCGATGAAGGTGCGATAGCGCCCCTCGGCGTGGAGACGGTCCAGGGCTTCGTCGAGCTTCGCGGTGTAGTCCACCGGTATCTCCTTCCTTCATCTTGCAGAGGCCGCGTTCTGCGCAGCACTTATACGGTCTAAGGGGCCGCATTCATGGTCGTGAATGGATACCGTCCGGGCCGCCCCATGTCCACGCTTTAGAATGAGACTAACGGTCGCGCCCTTGATTTAAATCAAGACTTTTGGACTAAGGTTTCAAGGTCAGGTTTCCCATAGTGCCCTGTTGCGCCCAATAGGCGCCAGGTCGCTGCACCGCCAGGCAAGGCACACGACTGGCCTCCGGCGCAGACATTTCGCGCCCCAACCCCTGATTTTCAGGGGCGCTGAGGCGGCTTGCTGCCGGGCTGGCCTCCGAGATCTTGCGGTCTGGACAGCGGCGGGCCCGGTGATACGCTCCGCGCAACTCGCAAGAAGGAACACCCAAATGGCTCAAGAAAACGTGTCCCTCGACACCGTCCTCACAAAGATCGATGCCGATCTTCCGGTCGCGCTCGACCGCCTGCTCGAGCTTCTGCGAATCCCTTCGATCTCGACCGATCCCGCCTACAAGGAGGCCTGCGACAAGGCCGCGGACTGGCTCGTGGCGGATCTCGCCAGCATCGGCGTTGAGGCCAGCAAGCGCCCCACTCCGGGCCATCCGATGGTCGTCGGGCACGTCGACGGGCCGGGCCCGCATGTGCTGTTCTACGGACACTATGATGTGCAGCCAGTAGACCCGCTCAACCTGTGGAACCGCGACCCGTTCGATCCGGCGATCGAGGACACGGCCAAGGGCAAGGTGATCCGCGGCCGCGGCTCCTCGGACGACAAGGGTCAGCTGATGACCTTCATCGAGGCCTGCCGCGCCTGGAAGGCCGTGCATGGCACCCTGCCCTGCAAGATCACCTTCTTCTTCGAGGGCGAAGAAGAAAGCGGCTCGCCGTCCCTCATCCCCTTCATGAAGGAGAACGCCGAGGAGCTGAAACAGGCCGAGATCGCGCTGATCTGCGACACCGGCCTCTTCCAGTCGAAGACCCCGGCGATCATCACGCGACTGCGCGGGCTCCTGGGCGAGGAGCTGACCATCAAGGCGGCTGACAAGGATTTGCATTCCGGCATGTACGGCGGCGTCGCGATGAACCCGATCCGCGTACTCACCAAGATCCTCGGCGGGCTCTTCGACGAGAACGGCACCATTCAGGTGCCCGAAATCTACGAAGGCGTGCCCGAGCTGCCCCCGGAAATCCTCGAGCAGTGGAAGGCATTGAATTTCGACGACGCGGCCTTCCTTGGCGGCGTCGGCCTGTCGCAGCCTGCCGGCGAGAAGGACCACCTTCCGATCGAGATGATCTGGTCGCGGCCCACCGCCGAGATCAATGGTATCTGGGGCGGCTACACTGGCGCGGGCTTCAAAACCGTGCTGCCCGCCGAGGCCTCTGCCAAGATCAGCTTCCGCCTTGTCGGCACGCAGGACCCGGCGGCCATCCGAAAGAACTTCCGCGCCTGGGTCGAGGCGCAGGTGCCCTCGGACTGCTCGGTCGAATGGAAGGACCACAGTTGTTCGCCGGCCTCCGAGATGCAGACCACCCACCCCGGCTTCGAGGCGGCCCGCAAGGCGCTCGGCGACGAATGGGACGATCCGGCGGCCTATGCAGGTTGCGGCGGGTCGATCCCCATTGCCGGCTACTTCCAGAACATCCTCGGCATGGATGCCATGCTGGTGGGCTGGGGCAAGGATGACGACCAGCTGCATTCGCCGAACGAGAAGTATGACCTCGAATCCTTCCACAAGGGGATTCGCAGCTGGGCGCGAATCCTCGACGCCATGGCCAGCGCTGCCTGATTCATGAGCCTTTCTCCGGCGGGGCGGCTGTTTTCCGCCCCGCCAACCATCTGCGTTTACGATAAATTCATAAATGCCTGTCAAATGGACGACATTTCTCAAACCCCTTGTTTTTAGGGCTTCGCGGCACACCAATCCGAACGGATAGGTGGGCGGCCCGAACGGATGCCAGACTTCGCCAAGAAGATATCCGGTCCAAGCCACATTCGCCGCCACATTTCGCCACAATCCATTCCTAGCGTCGATTCCGACGAGAGCTTGCACAGCCCTCTGCTGGCAGAAGGCCGGCGGCATCTGGCAGAAGGAGCTAGGATCATGAGAGCCTACGCAGTCCGGAAAATGACGCACGCAGATTTCGAAGCCCGCATCCGGCGCATCGATCCTGAGTTCGCCCGGTACGGCGCAAGCGACGCAAGCAAGGTCGCACGCACCTCCAAGCGCCCGATCGTCTCGGGCATCGTCGGCTTCCTCTGGGCTGGCGTGGTCATCGCGGTGGCCCGCAACCAGCAAACCATCGAGGCAAGCCTGCTCCAAGGCAGCCTCCCACGCGAATACCACGTCTATGTCTTCGGCGCCCTCTCCGCGCTGCTCGCGGTCTCCGGCGTCATGGTGATGATGCACCTGCTGCGCATGGTCAGCCGCCGCGGCTCGGCCCGCAGCAATTCGGCCGGCATCCTTGTCGGAATCGGCGCCGCCACGGTGATGAGCATGATCCCCTCGCAGACCTATGTGGCCGGCCTCGGCCTGCTCGACGAGAATTCGCGCAACGTGATCGCCTCGGCCGGCACCTCGGTGCGCGCCACTGCCGGCCTCGACATCCGCGCCACCACTTTCGTCTCCTCGCTCGGCAATTGAGCCTAGGGGCTTGCCCCGAGCCACAGGATGAGGGACCCAGCCGGATCACGGCCCCCCGTATGAGGCCTTGGCTCAGAAGAACCCGTGGACTCTTTCCGGCAAGACGTATTGCCGATCCGGCTCGGACCGCTCGAACTGTCAATATCCGGTTTCACCGCGCGGCGACCAGCTGCGGTGCATCCTCCGACGCGGCCGCGTGAAATCGTACGCCCCGCACCCGGCATCACCCGCTACCAAGTGTTCGGCGAGCGCAGCTCGGGCACCAATTTCGTCAAGCGGCTGATCGGGCGCAACACGCCGCTCTCGCCGACCGGGGAGCTCGGCTGGAAACACGGGTTTCCGCAGATGACCGCGGTGCCGCCGGACGCGCTCGTCGTCTGCGTCACCCGCAACGCGGTTGACTGGGCGCGCTCCATGCATGCCAAGCCTTGGCATTGCCCGCCCGAGATGCAGCGGCGGGCCTTTTCCCGATCACTTTGCCCCGCGGAGCGTGCAGCTCATGGGGCTCACCAGCTTCTTCAACCGCGGCTGCGCCCTGCTCTTCTGCCCGCTCGAGGCTGTGCAGGCGCGCCCGAAGAACTTCCTCGCCGACCTCCGCGCCGGTTTCAACCTGCCCGAAGTTGCCCCTCATGCCCGGTGCACAAGCGCCTCGGCAGCCGGTTCAAACCCGCGGTGGACGAGCCGCGCCCCGAGCCGCCCGGGCAACTCTGCGCTGAAGAACTGGACTTCCTGCGCAGCCGTCTCGAGCCTGGCCTCGAAGCGGCGCTCGGGTACCATTATTGAGCCTCGGCGGGCTGCCGCGCGCACGGGGTCTGTGCATCCGCGCAAATTGCGCTGCGGCGCGGCATCGCCGATCTTCGGCAAAACCTTATCCCGAGCCCGGAGACCGCCGATGTCCCTCGCCAACACCAAGACCGCCTATGGTGCCGTCACCCGCAGCTTGCACTGGCTGACCGCGCTCGGCATTTTGATCATGATCCCGCTCGGTTGGATCGCCCATCTTTCGCCCTGGGCCACCGAGGCCGAGCTCGCCACCAAGGCGCAGCTCTTCTCGGTGCACAAGACCATCGGCGTGACGCTTTTCTTCCTCGCCTTGGTCCGCATTCTCTGGGCGCTGAGCCAGCCGAAACCCGCGCCGCTGCACCCAGAGCGCAGGGCCGAGAACTTCGCCGCCGAAACGGTGCATTGGCTGCTCTACTCGACGCTGGTGATCGTGCCGCTCTCGGGCTGGATCGAGCACGCTGCCACCGAGGGCTTCGCGCCGATCCTCTGGCCCTTCGGGCAGGACCTGCCCTTCGTGCCAAATTCCGACAACCTGGCAGAGACCGCCGCCTCGGTGCACTTCCTGTCGCAATGGCTGCTGGTCGCCGCGCTGGCGCTGCACGTCGCCGGGGCGCTGAAACATGTCATCATCGACCGCGACGGCACGCTGGCGCGCATGCTGAAGGGCGCCTCCGCCGGCACGCCCTCTGCCGGGCACCGCGTCGTCCGCCCGCTGCTTCTGGCCGTCGCCGCCTGGGCCGCCCTCCTCGGTGGCGGGGCTGCCGCGGGTCTCTTCGCCAGCGAGGACGCCGCCGAGACTCCGAAGCTCGAGGCCGCACAATCCGACTGGCAGGTGACCGAGGGCACGCTCGGCATCAGCCTCGTGCAGATGGGCAAAGAGATCGAGGGCAGCTTCGCCGACTGGACCGCCGAGATCGCCTTCGAGCCGCGCGAGACCCCCGGCAAGGCCGGCGACGTCACCGTGCAGATCGCTATCCCGACGCTGACCCTCGGCTCGGTGAGCAAGCAGGCCCTGGGCGCGGATTTCCTTGCCGCCGAGGACTACCCCACCGCCACTTTTCAGGCCGAGATCCTGCGCGGCGAAACCGGCTACGAAGCACAGGGCGCGCTTACGCTGAAGGGCGCCGAGGTGCCGGTCACCCTGCCCTTCGAGCTGACCCTCGAGGGCGAGACGGCCACCATGCAGGGCAGCACCACGCTCGACCGCCGCAACTACGCCATTGGCGAGAGCATGGCCGATCCGGAGCAGCTCAGCTTCGACGTGCAGGTGAACGTGGCGCTGACCGCCACGCGGCACTGACAGGCGGCGCGTCCGCGGTCAGCAGCGGTCGGAGGTGCGTATTTCAAACGCGTAGAAGGGCGCGGCAGTCTCGCGCCTTTTCTGTCCAACTCAAGCCATCTGGCTTGACGGGGTGGAGAGGGACAGCGCCTTTTCCGCCTCGTCCATGTCCTCGACGATGCCCTCGAAGAGCGGCGTGGACATGTAGCGCTCGCCGGTATCTGGCAGCATGGCGAGGATCACCGTGCCGGGCTCGGCCTTCTCGGCCAGCTGCATGGCGATGGCGAAGGTGGAGCCGCCGGAGACACCCGTGAGAATGCCCTCCTTCATCGCCAGCTTCTTTGCCCAGGCGATGCCGTCGGCCCCCGCGACCGGGATCAGCTCGTCGTAGCAGCCCGCGTCGAGCCCCTCCTGCAGCACGGCAGGTATGAAGTCGGGCGTCCAGCCCTGGATCGGATGCGGCTCGAAGGCGCTGTGGCTTTCCGAGGGTGCCCCGTCGGCGGTCCGGCCCTGCGCGATGCCGCTGCCGACGAGCTGCGCGTTTGCGGGCTCCGACAGCACGATCCTGGTCTCGGGCCGCTCCTTGCGCAGCACGCGCGCAACGCCGGTGACCGTGCCGCCGGTGCCATAGCCGGTGACAAAATAGTCGAGCCGCGTGCCGGCGAAGTCATTGACGATCTCGCGCCCGGTGGTCGCCTCATGCACCGCCGCATTGGCCTCGGTCTCGAACTGGCGGGCGAGGAACCAGCGGTTCGCCTCCGCCAGTTCCGCCGCCTTTCGGTACATGCCGAAGCCCTTCTCGGCGCGCGGCGTCAGAACCACCTTGGCGCCCAGCATCCGCATCAGCTTGCGCCGTTCGATCGAGAAGCTGTCGGCCATGGTCACCACCAGCGGGTAGCCCTTGGCGGCGCAGACCATGGCAAGCCCGATGCCGGTGTTGCCGGAGGTCGCCTCGACCACGGTCTGGCCAGGCTTCAGCGTGCCGTTTTTCTCGGCGGTCTCGATGATGCTCATTGCCAGCCGGTCCTTGACCGAGGCGGCCGGGTTGAAGAATTCGGCCTTCACGTAGATCTCGACCCCCTCGGGCGCGAGGTGGTTGATCCGCACGGCGGGCGTGTTGCCCACGGTGTCGACGATACTGTCGTAGAGCCGGCCGCGGCCGATGGTTTCTGCGGGTGTCGATGCGTCCATGGTCTCTCTCCCTGTGAAGCTTCCCTCTGGTCACCTTACCCCAAAGCGGGCCGTGGCGCGCCCACAGTCGGGTTGCAAAGGTTTCAGCGGCGAGCCGGTTGGTTTCGCCCAGGTCTCGGTGGCACGCCCGGCGGGCGCGGCGAGAGCCTGACACCGGCTTCCGCACCCAGCCTTGCGCATGCCATCTGGCCCGGCGCGCGCGCGCGTGCTAACGCGCGGGGCATGACCCAGATCACGCTCCGCCGCCCCGACGACTGGCACCTGCACCTCCGCGATGGCGAGATGCTGGCCGGCATCGCCCCCGAATCCGCCCGCCACTTCGGCCGGGCGATCATCATGCCCAACCTCGTGCCCCCCGTGGTGACCGGCGATCAGGCCGCCGCCTACAGGGGTCGCATCCTCAAGGCGCTGCCCGAGGGCAGCCGCTTCACCCCGCTGATGACCCTCTACCTGACCGAGACAACCGATCCTGCGGATGTCGCCGCGGCCTATGACGCGGGCATCATCACCGCGCTGAAGCTTTACCCGGCGGGTGCGACGACCAACTCCGCCTCGGGCGTGCGCGACTTCGACAAGGTGCGCCCGGTGCTCGAGCTGATGGCCGAGAAGGGCATCCCGCTCTGCGTACACGGCGAAGTGGTGGACAGCGACGTCGACATCTTCGACCGCGAGGCGGTGTTCATCGATCGCGTGCTCGACCCGATCCGCCGCGCCACCCCGGGCCTGCGCGTGGTCATGGAGCACATCACCACAAAGCAGGGCGTCGACTATGCCCGGTCCGGCGGCGACGATCTCGGTGCGACGATCACCACGCACCACCTGGTGATCAACCGCAACCACATCCTCGTCGGCGGCATCAAGCCGCACTATTACTGCCTGCCCGTTGCCAAGCGCGAGGAGCATCGGCTGGCGCTGCGCGAGGCCGCGACCTCGGGCGATGCCAGCTTCTTCCTCGGCACCGACAGCGCGCCCCATGCAGATCCGGCCAAGGAAAGCGCCTGTGGCTGCGCCGGCTGCTTCACTGCGACCAACACCCTGTCGATCCTTGCCGAGGTCTTCGAGCAGGACGGCGCACTGGACCGGCTCGAGGCCTTCGCGTCGCGCAACGGGCCGGCCTTCTACCGCCTGCCGGTGAGCGAGGAGACGGTGACATTGACCAAGGGTGAACCCGTCGCCTATCCCGCCAAGATCGACACTGGCGCCGGACCGGTGACCGTCTTTGACCCCGGCATGCCGCTGCACTGGCGGGTCGAGGCCTGAGCTTTGCGCAGGGGGCGCTCTGCCCCCTGCCCCCATCCGTTTCGGGAAAAGCCGAAAGAGCGCGGTGCCGTGCCATGCGCCCTTCCCGAACCCGCGCTTTCGCGCTAAGGCGGGCGCGGTTTTTCAAAGGAGCTGCCCCATGATCCCCTCGTCCTATCCCTCGCAAGAAGAAATGGCCCGGCTGACGGCCCGGATGCTCTGGGAAATCGGCGCGGTGCATTTCATGGGCGACGAGCCCTTCAAGCTCGCCTCCGGCCTGCCCTCGCCGGTCTACATCGACTGCCGCACGCCGATCTCGCATCCGCGCATCCGCTCGACGCTGATGGATTTCCTGACCGTCACCGTCATGCGCAATGCCGGCTTCGAAGCCTTCGACAACATCGCCGGCGGCGAGACCGCGGGCATCCCCTTTGCGGCACTGGTGGCCGAGCGGCTGGCGCTGCCGATGACCTACGTGCGCAAGAAACCCAAGGGCTACGGCCGCAACGCCCGCATCGAGGGCAAGATGACCGAGGGCCAGCGGGTGCTTCTGGTCGAGGATCTGACCACCGACGGCGGCTCCAAGCTCAGCTTCGTCGACGCCATCCGCGAGACCGGCGCCACCTGCGCGCATACCGCGGTGATCTTCTACTACGGCATCTTCCCCGAGACGACGAAGACCCTCGGCGATCATGGCGTAGAGCTGCACTATCTGTGCACGTGGCACGACGTTCTGGCCGAGGCCAAGGCGCGCGGCGGCTTCGAGCCGGCGACGCTGGCGGCGGTCGAGGCCTTCCTCGAAGACCCGCGCAAATGGCAGGCGGAAAACGGCGCATAAGCAGATTTCTCGCGGGCGGGGCCTTGGCGCCCCGCTCGCGTGCTTCCACCAAATGTTGCGAAAATTCCCGGCTCTGCTACGATATCTTCAAGAGCAGCACGGGGCGCCGGACGCATTTCCGGTTATCCCGAAATAGTCCACAGAGATTTCCAGATTGGTCCGCCTCCCGCGGCGCGTTAAGACGCTCGCACCTGCGGGACTCGGGGGAGCCGGTGGGGAGATCACAGGGACAGAAAACAACGTCGGGCCCATGGCAATCGGCCGCAACGACGGGGCCGTAGGGTCAGGGCCAAGGGGACAGGCATGAACGATCAGAGCGTATTCAACGCGACCGGTGTCGAGGTCGAGCAGGCCGACACGATGCCGCATTCGATCGAGGCCGAGCAGCAGCTGCTTGGTGCGATCCTGACCAACAACGACGTCTACGACAGGGTCGCGGCCATTCTCGGGCCGCAGCATTTCTACGACCCCGTCCACCGCCGTATCTTCGAGATCGCTGCCGCGCGCATCGCAAAGAACAACCTCGCATCGCCGGTGACGCTGAAGGCGTTCATGGAGGATGACGAGGGCCTCAAGGAGCTGGGCGGGCCAGCCTATCTCGCCCGCCTTGCGGGCGCCGCGGTCTCGAGCTTCGCCGTGCGCGACTACGCGCAGATGATCTACGATCTGGCCGTGCGCCGCGACCTCATCCGGCTCGGCCGCGACATCTCGGACCGGGCCACCAAGGTCGACGTGAAATCCGAGCCGCGCGAGCAGATCGTGCAGGCCGAGCAAGCGCTCTACAAGCTGGCCGAGCAGGGCCAGACCGAGGGCGGCTTCCAGTCCTTCCTGCGCGCCGTGACCGATGCGGTGAACGTGGCCAACGCCGCCTACCAGCGCGAAGGCGGCCTGGCGGGGGTCTCCACCGGGCTCATCGACATGGACAAGAAGCTGGGCGGGCTGCACCCCTCGGACCTTTTGATCCTTGCCGGGCGCCCGTCGATGGGGAAAACCTCGCTCGCCACCAACATCGCCTTCAATATCGCCAAGGCCTACAAAAAGGGCACCCGCCACGATGGCACCGAGGGTGCGATCGAAGGCGGCGTCGTGGGCTTCTACTCGCTCGAAATGAGCGCCGAGCAGCTGGCCGCACGTATCCTGTCGGAAGCCGCCGAGGTGCCTTCGGAGCAGATCCGCCGCGGCGACATGACCGAGGCCGAGTTCCGGCGCTTCGTCGACGCCGCCAAGAGCCTCGAGGCCTGCCCGCTCTTCATCGATGACACGCCGGCCATCCCGATCGCCCAGCTCGCCGCCAGGGCGCGGCGCCTGAAGCGGACGCATGGGCTCGACGTGCTGATGGTCGACTACCTGCAACTGGTGCGCGGCACCGCCGAAAACCGGGTGAACGAGATCGCCGAGATCTCCATGGGCCTCAAGGCCATCGCCAAGGAACTCAACATTCCGGTGATCGCCCTGTCGCAGCTCTCGCGTCAGGTGGAAAGCCGCGAGGACAAGCGCCCGCAGCTTTCGGACCTGCGGGAATCTGGCTCGATCGAACAGGACGCCGACGTGGTGATGTTCGTGTTCCGCGAAGAATATTACGTGGAGCGCGAGAAGCCCTCGGACGACCGGCTCGACGAGATGGCCGCCTGGCAGGAACGCATGGAGCGCCTGCACGGCAAGGCCGAAGTGATCATTGGCAAGCAGCGTCACGGCCCGATCGGCACCGTGGAGCTCAGTTTCGAGGGCCGCTTCACCCGCTTCGGCAACCTGGTGCGCCCCTGGCAGAACGGCGAAGGCGACAACTTCTGAGCCGCGAACAAACGCACCGAGGGCGCGCGGCACGGGAGATCCTTGATTTTCGCCGCTGCCCCCTCTAGATTTCTTAGGCAACGAAGAAGGAAAGTCTCATGACCGGACCGGATCCCATCATTATCTGACCTTCACTCGGCGGCGCGCGCACCCATCATCAGCGCGGCGCTGCCGTTTTCGCGTCTCTCCTGGAAAATCGCCTAGCTCGGCTGCCTTCCGCGCTTTAGCGCGTCTATCTTGCCTTCAAGCGCGATCCTCTGCGCCGAAAGCTCCGCCAGAGACCGGCTGTCGTCAAAGCGGAACCTTTCGAGACCGAGCGCCCGATGGTCATGCGCGAGGCTACCGAGAAGCTCCTGACCGCAGGCCGCCGCATCGCTGGCGCTCTCGATGATGAGCGCGATGACCTTGACCCGCGATTCCGGCGACAGCGTCAGGTAGCTGGCCTGCTGAACTCCTTCGATCTGCACCCGGATCTTCTCGAGCAGCCCATAGAAATTCACCGTCTGGTGCAGCGCGCCATCCGCGATGTTGTGCACCTCGCTGATCCGGGTGCGATAGATCTCCGTGTGCCGCGCGTCGGTGATATGGGGAATCAGCGCCCGATCCTCGCGGAAGCGCTTCAGCAGGTCCGCTTCCGAGGGTGACCGTTTCAAGAAACGTTCCATGTCCCGGGTGTTGAAGTCGATCTCGGCAAACAGCGCCCGCACGAGGCTGTCCTGCTGCTTCTTGCGCCGCCGCTCTTCGCGCTCGTCGTCGATGAGCCGCTTCACGAACCAGACGAGGAAGCCGAGGGTCGGCGCGAGAAAGGCCAGGAAGAACCTGATATCCACATCGTCCATACTGGAAAACCCCGCCCTGCCCGCCGATTATCGAAGCCGCAGGATGAAGAACTTCGGCTCCGAGGTCCAACGCTTTCCCTCTTGACGCCCCGCCCGCGCCCGGCAATCAACGCGCCATGGCACAGGCACAGCTTACCGTCGATCTCGACGCGATCCGCGCCAACTGGCGCGCCCTCGACGCCCTCTCCGACTGCGAGACCGGCGCCGTCGTCAAGGCAAACTCCTACGGTCTCGGCGCCGATCGCGTCGCGCCGATGCTGGGGCGCGAGGGCGTGCGCCGCTTCTTCACTGCCACGGTGGAAGAAGGCGCGGCGGTGCGCAAGGCGCTGGGGGACGGCCCCGAGATCAACGTCTTCGGCGGCCACATGGCCGGGGATGCTGCGTTGATCAAGTCCGCCGGGCTGACGCCGATGTTGAACTCCATCGACCAGATGTTGCGCCACGTCGAGGCGCTGCCCGGCCATCCCTTCGGCATCCAGCTCGACAGCGGCATGAACCGGCTCGGCATGGAGGCCGAAGAATGGTCCGCACTGCGCGAGCTGGCGATGAAGCAGAAGCCCCGGCTGATCATGTCGCACCTTGCCTGCGCGGACGAGCCAAACCATGGGATGAACGCCCACCAGCTGCGCAATTTCTGCGAGATGACAGACGGGCTCGACGCGCCGCGCTCGCTCGCGGCCACGGGCGGCATCCTGCTGGGCAAGAACTACCATTTCGATGTCACCCGCCCCGGCATCGGTCTTTACGGCGCGATGCCCTTCCGCGATGCCCGGCGCGTGGTCTCTCTGCATCTTCCGGTGATCCAGACCCGCGAGGTCAAGACCGGCGAGTCGGTGGGCTACGGCAACAACTTCGTTGCCCGCTCGCCGATGAAGGTCGCGACGATCTCGGCGGGCTACGCCGACGGGCTACAGCGCGCGCTCGCCCCCAAGACATATCTCTGGGCCGGCGAGACCCGCTGCAAGCTGCTTGGCCGCATCTCGATGGACCTCATCACCGTCGACGTCACCGCGGTCGACAACGTTCCCGATGCGCTCGAGTTGCTCGGCCCGCACCAGAGCGTCGACCAGCTGGCCAACCACATCGACACGATCGGCTACGAGATCCTCACCTCGCTCGGGGGCCGCTACGCGCGGAGCTACGCAGGCGAATGAGCCTGATGCGAACCCTCGTCGCCGCGCCCGCAGCGGCGCTGGGAACGCTCGGCGCCGCGGTGATCCGTGCGCTGGGGGCGGCCGGGCGGCTGACGCTCTTCGCCCTCGCCGCGCTGAGCCACATCGGCCGCCCGCCGCTTTACCCGCGTGAATTCGGCATGGCGCTGCTGCACGTTGGCTGGCTGTCGCTGCCTGTGGTGGGCATGACGGCGATTTTTACGGGCGGCGCGCTGGCGCTGCAGATCTACTCCGGCGGCGCGCGGTTCAATGCCGAGGCGGTGGTGCCGCAAATCGTCGCCATCGGCATGGTGCGCGAGTTGGGGCCGGTGCTGGTCGGGTTGATGATCGCCGCGCGCGTCACGTCCTCGATCGCCGCCGAGATCGCCACGATGAAGGTCACCGAGCAGATCGACGCTCTGGTCACCCTCTCGACCGACCCGATGAAATACCTCGTCGCGCCGCGCCTGCTGGCCGCGCTCGTCACGGTGCCGCTGCTGGTGGCGGTGGGCGACGTGATCGGCATCGCCGGGGGCTACGCCGTGGCCACCAGCGCGCTCGGCTTCAATCCAGTGGGCTATCTTGCAAACACGCTGAACTTCCTCGAGCCGCTCGACGTGCTCTCCTCGCTGGCGAAGGGGTGCGCCTTCGGCGGCATCGCCGCGCTCATGGGCTGCTATTGCGGCATGCACTCGGGCCGCGGAGCGCAGGGCGTGGGTCGCGCCACCAAGTCCTCGGTCGAGGCAGCGGCGATCCTCATCCTTGCCGCCAACTTCCTGCTCACGGGGGTGTTCTTTTCGGCATGATCACTCTTACCGAGCTGCACAAGAGTTTTGACGGCGCCCCCGTGCTGCGCGGCGCCAGCCTGCATGTGCCCAAGGGCAGTTCGATGGTGATCATCGGCGGCTCGGGCACGGGCAAGTCGGTGCTGCTGAAGTGCATCCTCGGGCTCGTCACCCCCGACAGCGGCAGCATCACCATCGACGGGCACGACGCGACACGCGGCGAGCGCGAGGCGCTGCTCTCGCGCTTCGGCATGCTGTTTCAGGGAGCGGCCCTCTTTGACTCGCTCCCGGTCTGGCAGAACGTCGCCTTCCGCCTGCTGCGCGGTCCACTCAAGCGTCCCCGCGGCGAGGCCCGCGAGATCGCGATCGAGAAGCTGCGCCGCGTTGGCCTCGGCCCCGAGGTTGCTGACCGCCTGCCCGCCGAGCTTTCGGGCGGCATGCAAAAGCGCGTGGGGCTTGCGCGCGCCATCGCCGCCGAGCCCGAGATCATCTTTTTCGACGAGCCAACCACCGGGCTCGACCCGATCATGGCCGGGGTGATCAACGCACTGATCCGCGAGATCGTCACCGAGATGGGCGCCACCGCGCTAACCATCACCCACGACATGAGCTCGGTCCGCGCCATCGCCGATCGCGTCGCGATGCTGCATGCGGGCAAGATTCGCTGGGAAGGTCCAGTCGGAGAAATGGACGCCACAGCAGATCCTTACGTCCAACAGTTCATCCATGGGCACGCGACTGGCCCGATCGAGGCGCTGAGATGAGCTTCTTCGAGCCGAGCCCGCTGCTCGTGGCGTTCATCCTCTTCAAGAGCTTCGTCTACCTTGAGGTATTGGCTCTGCTGGCGCTTGTCCGAGGTCTTTTCGCCCGCGGCCCATCGCGTCACGCTGCGCTGCTGTCGCTGGGCCTTGCGGGCGTCGGCATCTACGCGAGCTTCGCGCCGACGCTGGCCGCCAGTCAGGGGCTACCCGCCCTGCCGCTGCTGCCCGCGATCTCCCGTCTGCTCACCTGGCAGCAAGGCCTGCCGGCCCTGCTGCTCGCCTCCGTCCCATTGGCGCTCAGCGCGGGGCTGCCCGGCAGACGCTTCCGCGCGATCGACATCCTGCATATCTTGCTCATCGCGGCGCTCGTCGGCTTGGGGCTGGCGGCACGCTTCGTCTGAACTCGGCCCTTTTTCTCTTTCCAAATACGCCGGGGTGAAGGCGCCGCCTGGTGACGAGGGGCGACGCCCCTTCCCCGGCATGAGGCTGCCCATGCTGAAATACGTCAACCTCGCGCTCTTCGTGCTCTACCCGCTCGCTTGGGGGGCGCCGTTGATGCATGCGGGCCTGCTGCCGCTCTTCGGCCTGTCGGACATCAGCGTCCTGTCGGGGATCACCACGCTCTGGCACAGCGACATCTTCCTTGCGCTGGTTGTCGCGCTCTTTGCGCTGGTGGCGCCGCTGGTGAAGATCGGGGGGCTGGCGCTAGTCCAGTTCGGGGGGCTGCCCCGCCGCGCGCTGCCACTGATCAACGCCCTGGGCAAACTCGCGATGGCCGACATCTTTCTTGTTGCAGTCTACGTCACACTGATCAAGGGCATGGGCGTAGGCCGGATAGAGATCGGCTGGGGGCTCTACCTCTTCACCTTTTGCGTCCTGGCGTCGCTGGCCATAGGTTTGCTCGAAAGCCAAAAAGAGGCGACTAAATAACTCGGGTTTCTCGCAACAATTGCAATTCTGCCACTGCGATTGTGCACACGGACTGAGCGCCGGTCATTAAAGTTAACATTTCCCTCTCCTTTCGGTACACTCGCCCTATTCTATTTCTCTACTGTTCTTTCTTTGGCTTTTTCTTGGGAGTCCCCCATGGTGTCCCAACTTCGTGACGCAGGTCTGGCCCTGCACTATATCCTCCAGAAGCTGGCATTCATTGTCGTGGCCACCGTCGGGGTGGCGCTGTTGATCTGGACCGCCGCTGCGGCTGCCGGGCTTGCGCCCTGGCTCGAACTTGACCTCAGCCTTGGTGGGCAACCGATTGAGAATGCCGGTCTTTGGGTGCAATGCACCTTGGCCGGACTTGCCCTGATACTTGTGTCCTTCCTGCCGAACGCCGTGCATGTGATGGCGTTGGAACGGTCGCACCGGTCGTTCCACATTGGAATGCGCGATATTGCCCGCGCCTATACGATGTCGCACCGCGCCGACCGCGAGGGGGTTTTCAAGCTGCAATCCGAGTTCGACTCGGTGCGTGAGAGGCTCGCCTACCTGCGTGACCATCCCGACCTCGCCGAACTCGAGCCCTCGGTGCTCGAGGTGGCGGCGCAGATGAGCCACGTCTCCCGCGATCTCGCCCGCACCTATTCCGATCGCAACGTGCAGCGGGCGCAGGATTTCCTGGTCGCCCGACAGCAAGAGGTCGAGGATTTCAACATTCGCATCGAAAAGGCCAAGGCGGCCGCGGTGGAGATCCGGCGCTGGCACGAACGGCTCGAGCTCGACGAGGCGATCGCGCAGGCGCAGCTTGCCCGGCTGGTGGATGAACTCGAGGATATCCTGCCCGAGATCCTGCCCGAAACCACGGTCACCCTGGACGCGCCCGCCCCCGAGTTCACCGAGGCGCCGCGTCAGGAACGCGTCGTGCCTCTGCCGCGCGCGGCCGAATGAGCGCCGTGGGCTGATCGCGGCGGAGGGGGCACTGCCTCCTCTGCGGCTTTGCCGCCGTCCCCCTCGGGATATTTGCGCGTGGAAGAACTGGCCAGCTTGCACAGCGCTCCGCAAGCAGGCAGAACCCGCGCATGGCCAAAGCTTCCGCGAATTTCGTCTGTCAGTCTTGCGGCAACGCCACCTCGAAATGGTCGGGGCGCTGCGATGCCTGCGGGGAATGGAACTCCATCACCGAAGAGGTGCCGCTCTCGCAGGGGCCCGGCGGCAAGACGCTGGGCGCCACGCGCGGGCGCAAAGTGGCGCTGTCGGATCTCGCCACGACCGAAGCCGCGCCGCCGCGCACCGCCTCGAAGATCGAGGAACTCGACCGCGTGCTTGGCGGCGGGCTGGTGCCCGGGTCGGCCATCCTGGTGGGCGGCGATCCCGGCATCGGCAAGTCGACTCTGCTGCTGCAGGCGGCTGCGGCCTTTGCCGGCGCCGGGCAAAAGGTGATCTACGCCTCGGGCGAGGAGGCACGCGCGCAGGTACGCATGCGCGCTCAGCGTCTGGGGCTTGGCGAGGCCGCGGTGCAGCTCGCCGCCGAAACCAACCTGCGCGACATCCTCACCACGCTCGAGGCCGAGAAGCCGGGGCTGGTGATCGTCGACTCGATCCAGACCATGTGGGTCGACAACGTCGCAAGCGCCCCGGGGTCGGTGGCGCAAGTGCGCGCCGCGGCCCATGAGCTGACCACCTTCGCCAAGCGCCACGGCACCTCGGTGATCATGGTTGGCCATGTCACCAAGGACGGGCAGATCGCCGGGCCTCGGGTGGTCGAGCACATGGTCGACACGGTGCTCTATTTCGAGGGCGAGCGCGGCCACCAGTTCCGCATCCTGCGCTCGGTCAAGAACCGCTTCGGCCCGGCCGACGAGATCGGCGTTTTCGAGATGACCGGCGGCGGGCTTGCCGAGGTGCTCAACCCCTCGGCGCTGTTCCTGTCGGAGCGGGGCACCCCCGCGCCCGGGTCGGTGGTCTTTTCCGGAATCGAGGGCACCCGCCCGGTGCTGGTCGAGTTCCAGGCGCTCGTCGCCCCAACGCCGCAGTCGCAACCGCGACGCTCGGTCGTTGGCTGGGATGGCGGACGCCTTGCGATGATCCTCGCCGTGCTCGAGGCGCGATGCGGCATCCCCTTTGCGGGACTCGATGTCTACCTCAACGTCGCGGGCGGCATGAAAATCAACGAACCGGCGGCGGATCTGGCCGTGGCGGCTGCGCTGCTTTCCGCCCGCGAGGATATTGCCGTACCCCCGGAAACAGTTGTTTTCGGCGAAATCAGCCTCTCTGGCGCCCTCAGACCGGTCGGCCAGACCGAAAACAGGTTGAAAGAGGCGCAAAAACTTGGTTTTTCCAACGCGATCCTGCCAAGGGGCGGAAAGGCCACGGGCAAAAGCGGCATGTCGCTCAGCCAGATGCCCGATCTGGTCACTCTGGTGGGAGAGATGTTCGGCGCCGGCTAAGGCCCGGCATCGATCAATCGGATCAGACGAGGGGCGCGAAGCGCATGGACGGATTCACTATCATCGACGGGGTCGTCGCGCTCGTCATCGTGCTGTCGGCACTGCTCGCCTATTCGCGCGGGCTGGTGCGCGAATCGCTGGCCATCCTGGGCTGGATCGTCGCGGCGATCCTTGCCTTTATCTTCGCGCCGCAGGTGCAGCCGCTGGTCAAGGAAATCCCGGTGCTCGGCGACTTCCTCGCCGACAGCTGCGAGCTGTCGATCATCGCCGCCTTCGCCGCGGTCTTTGCGCTGGCGCTGGTCGTCGTCTCGCTCTTCACCCCGGTCTTTTCCAGCCTGGTGCAGCGCTCGGCGCTCGGTGGGCTCGATCAGGGGCTCGGGTTTCTCTTCGGCGTGGCGCGCGGCGTGCTGCTCGTGGCGATCGCCTTCTTCGTCTACGAGACGGTGATCACCGCGCAGGATATCCCCATGGTCGACGATTCGCGCTCGGCGGCGGTCTTCGCCCAGTTCACCAGCAAAATCGAGGCGCAGAATCCAGAGGCCGCGCTCGGCTGGATCACCGCGCAATACGAGCAGCTCGTGGGCGTCTGCGAAGCGCCGGGCGCCAGCGACGCCTGAGCCGCAGGACCATTGACCGGACATTGAGCCGCGCTTTAGGGCGCGGCTCTTTCGTTGCCAGCCTGCCGCAGGCACCCGCACAAAGATCACGAAATCCCGCAGACGTGTTAGCGCATGCCTTGCCACGCCGCGCCGCGGCGTCCATATGCGAAGCTTCCGTGACACGCGCCCCTCATGCCAGTATGAGGGGGCTGTCCCCAGCCCTATGGATTCGGAGCCGCCCTTGTCCGATCGCCAGATGCCCCCCGCCCATCCCTTTGATTTCGACTCCGTCGATGCCGACAAGCTGCACGAAGAGTGCGGCGTGTTCGGGGTCAATGGGGTGACCGACGCGGCGAATTTCGTCGCCCTCGGCCTGCACGCGCTGCAGCACCGGGGACAGGAAGCCGGCGGGATCGTCTCCTACCACCCCGAGTACGGGTTCAACTCGGCCCGCCGCTTCGGCTACGTGCGCGACAACTTCACCCGCGCCTCGCTCATGGAAACCCTGCCCGGCGAGCTTGCCATCGGCCATGTGCGCTACTCGACCGCCGGCTCGAAAGGCGCGGCGATCCGCGACGTGCAGCCGTTCTTTGGCGAGTTCTCGATGGGCGGTGCCGCCATCGCACACAACGGCAACATCACCAATGCCGACGCGCTGCGCCGCGAGCTGATCGAGCGCGGCTCGATCTTCCAGAGCTCCTCGGACAGCGAGTGCATCATCCACCTGATGGCCCGCTCGCTGCAGCGGGACATCCCGGCCCGCATGGAAGACGCGCTGCGCCGGGTCGAGGGTGCCTTCTCGGTGGTCGCCATGACCCGCACCAAGCTGATCGGCGTGCGCGACCCGCTGGGCGTGCGCCCGCTGGTGCTCGGCAAGCTGGCCGACGACGGCTACGTGCTGAGCTCGGAAACCTGCGCGCTCGACATCATCGGCGCAGAGTTCGTGCGCGAGATCGAGCCCGGCGAGATGGTCGTCATCTCGGGGGGCAAGGTCGAGAGCCGCCGTCCGTTCCGCGCCCAGCCCTCGAAGTTCTGCATCTTCGAGCACGTGTACTTCTCGCGGCCCGACTCGATCATCGGCGGCCGCTCGGTCTACGAGACCCGCCGGCAGATTGGCGTCGAGCTGGCTCGAGAGGCGCCGGTTGAGGCCGACCTCGTCTGCCCGGTGCCCGACAGCGGCACCCCCGCGGCGATCGGTTATGCCCATGAAAGCGGCATTCCCTATGGCATGGGGATCATCCGCAACCAGTACATGGGCCGGACCTTCATCGAGCCGACCGAGCAGATCCGCAACATGGGCGTGCGCCTCAAGCTCAACGTCAACCGCGCGCTGATCCGTGGCAAGCGGGTTATCTTGGTGGACGACTCGGTCGTGCGCGGCACCACCTCGCGCAAGATCAAGGAGATGATCCTTGATGCCGGCGCCGCTGAGGTGCACTTCCGCATCGCCTCGCCGCCCACCGCCTGGCCGTGCTTCTACGGCGTCGACACACCGCAGCGCGAAAAGCTGCTGGCCGCGACGATGTCCGAAGACGAGATGCGCGAGCACCTCGGCGTCGACAGCCTCAAGTTCATCTCGCTCGACGGTCTTTACCGCGCCGTCGGGGCGAGCGAAGAGGGCCGCAACAACAAGTGCCCGCAGTATTGCGACGCCTGCTTCTCGGGCGAGTACCCGGTCGAGCCGGCGGACATGATCGAGAAGGGCTTCAAGCTCAAGACTGCGGCAGAGTAACGCATCGGCTGCGCGCCTCCTCGCCGAGGCGCGCGCCGCTTTCCGCCGCCTCCAATGTTCCGTTGCGGCCCGCACGGGGACGTGACCACGCGTCCCCCTTTTTATGCCCACGCCCCTTCTTTATCTGGCTGCAATCCGCCGCAACCAGACCAAGGAGAGCAGGCCATGGCAAATTCCACCCCCCCGAAGGTTGCCGCCAGCGCCACCACGCAGGCGCCTTTGCCGCGCGGCATCGCCTTGCTAGGCGTGCGCGGCTCGAACCGCGATCCCCGCGCTCTGGTGCGGCTTCCCGATGGCCGGGTGATGACCGTCGGCGTCGGCACGCAGATCGGCCGCCAGAAGATCGTTGCCATCGACGAGGACCGCATTGCCCTTTCCAAGGGTGGCTCCGCCGAGTGGATCAAGCTGCCCTGACACCCGCAGGACACGGCGGGCGGCAGGCGCGGCCTGCGGCATTTCGAGCGAATTGACATTCGTCCGTGTCCGGGCGAGACGGCGTGCCATGAGTGAAAAGATCGCCCTTGTCACCGGAGCCTCGCGCGGGCTGGGCTTTGCCCTCGCCGAAGCGCTCGCACCGGAATACCACATCGTCGCCGTCGGCCGCACCGTCGGCGGGCTCGAGGATCTCGACGACCGCATCAAGGCCAAGGGCGGGGCGGCGACGCTCGCCCCCATGGACATCACCAAGCCCGAGGCCATGGCGCAGCTCTGCCGTTCGGTCTGGGATCGCTGGGGCGGAATTGCGCTCTGGCTGCACACCGCTGTACATGCGGCGCCGCTGGCCCCGGCCAACCACCTTGACCAGAAGGACTGGGCGAAGTCGATCGCGACCAACCTGACCGCGACAGGCGTGCTGATCCCCTACATCACCCCGCTGCTCGGCGCCGAGGGCCGTGCCGTCTTCTTCGAGGATGACCACTCGGGTCAGAAGTTTTACGGCCACTACGGCACCACCAAGGGCGCGCAGATTGCGCTCGCGCGGAGCTGGCAGGCAGAGACAGGCAAAACCGGCCCGAAGGTCGACATCGTCAGCCCCAGGCCGATGCACACCACCACCCGCGTGGTCTTCCACCCCGGCGAGGACAAGACCGTGCTCGCCTCGCCCTACGCCGAGGCGTCGCGGCTTCTGGCTGATCTGCACCTTATCTGACCGCTCGGCGCCGGACTGGTCTCAGCCCAGCGTGAAGCGGGACACCCCGTTGGCCGCCAGCTGCGCGTCGAGCTCCGGCGAGGTCAGGAAGTCAAGGACAGCCATCGCCTCGGGCGCCGCTGTCCGCGTGACAAAGACAGACATGTCGATATGCGTGTCGAGCTCGTCGGGAAAGATCGCTGCGGGCTCGACACCCGGACTGCCGAGGATCGTCGTCAGCGGCACCACCGCGAACTCGATCTCTCCTGCGGCCACGGCGAGGACCGGCGCGCCGCCCCCCATGGGCCGGCAGCGCGGCCCCACGTTCGCCACGAGCCCGAGCCGCCCCAAGACGCCCAGGAAGGTCCGCCCGCTGGTGCCCGCCCCGGTGTAGCCGATGCTCTGCGCCGACGTCAGCAGCGCGACGATCTCTTCGGTTCCGGTCACCACCGGCCCGCCGGCTCCGTGCTGGCGCGCCACCGCGAGCCGCACCCTGCCGAAGGCCCGATGCGCGGCACGATCCACATAGCCCGCGTCGGTGAGCTGCCGGACGTATTGCGGATTGCTCAGCCCGATGTCGCCACGGCGGCCCGAGAAGACACGCTCGGCAATCGCGGGATTGAGATCATGTACCGGGCGCAGCGAGACGCCCGCCGCTTGTTCGATGCACCCGCGCAGCGAGCCGATCACCGACTTGATCGCCAGCGGCACGAGTATGACAAGTTCCTGCGATGGCATCGGGTTCGCCTCATAATGCGATGTCGGCGGACGATAGCATGTTCCGGCCCCCTGCGAAGCCTTTGCCGCGGGTTGTGATCACACGGCTGTGTCGCGGCAGACGCGGCGCCTCCGCAACTTCTGAGTCACACCTCGACCCCGGAACGCACCGGAGGCGCCCTGCTGCCCTGCTGCGCCTTGCTCCACAGCGGGCCATTGCCTATGGAAGGTCCATAACAGGGATCCCATCATGCGCATTCTCATCACCAATGACGACGGCATCAACGCCCCGGGGCTGGCGGTGCTGCAGGCCATCGCCGAAGAGCTCGCCGGACCCGAGGGCGAGGTCTGGACAGTGGCGCCCGCCTTCGAGCAATCGGGGGTGGCCCATTGCATCAGCTACACCCACCCAATGATGATCGCCGAGATGGGACCACGCCGCTGGGCCGCCGAGGGCAGCCCCGCCGACTGCGTTCTGGCCGGCCTGCATGACGTGATGAAGGACTGCCCGCCCGACCTCGTGCTCTCCGGCGTGAACCGGGGCAACAACTCGGCCGAGAACGCGCTCTATTCCGGCACACTCGGCGGCGCCATGGAAGGCGCGCTGCAGGGGCTGCCGTCGATTGCGCTGTCGCAGTACCTCGGGCCGCGCACCCGCGACCTGACGAACCCCTTCGAGACCGCCGCCGCCCATGGCGCCGAGGTGATCCGTCGCATCCTCGCAGCGGGCACCGAGAGCGATGGCGACTATCGGCTGTTCTGGAACGTAAACTTCCCGCCCTGCCCCGCGGAGGAGGTCAAGGGCACCCGCGTCGTGCCGCAGGGCCGCCGGGCCGAGACCAACTACTCGGTCGAGCCGCACCTCTCGCCCTCGGGCCGGCGCTTCCTGTGGATCCGGGGCGGCGACCAGCGACGGCCCGCGCCCGCGGGCACCGATGCGGCGGCGAACCTCGAGAGCTACATCTCGGTTACCCCGATGCGCGCCGACCTGACCGACCATGCCGCGCTGGCCGCCCTTGAAGGGGCCTTCACATGAGTTTCGACGCCGACGCCAAGATGCAGCTTCTTTTCGCCTTGCGCTCGCGCGGGGTGACCGACAGCCTCGTGCTCGAGGCGATGGAGAAGATCGACCGCGGGCTCTTCGTGAAAGGCTATTTCACCGACCGCGCCTATGAGGACATGCCGCTGCCGATCCCCTGCGGGCAGACCATCTCGCAGCCCTCGGTGGTCGGGCTGATGACCCAGGCGCTGAACGTGTCGAACCGCGACAAGGTGCTCGAGGTGGGCACCGGCTCGGGCTATCAGGCGGCAATCCTCAGCCAGTTGGCGCGGCGGGTCTATACGGTGGACCGTCACCGCCGTCTCGTGGTCGAGGCCCGCAAGGTGTTTGACACCCTCGATCTTTCGAATATCACCGCCTTCACTGCCGATGGCAGCTTTGGCCTTCCCGACCAGGCGCCCTTTGATCGCATTCTGGTGACCGCCGCGGCAGAAGACCCGCCCGGCCCGCTCTTGGCCCAGCTGCGGATTGGCGGTATCATGGTCCTGCCCGTGGGGCAGTCCGACACCGTGCAGCACCTCATCCGGGTCACCCGCACGGAACAGGGCTTTGACTATGACGAGCTGCGCCCCGTGCGCTTCGTGCCGCTTGTGGAAGGTCTGGCCAAGGAAAGCTGACCCCCGCAGGCGGCAATTGACATGACGTCCCGGGACAAGGGGCGCAGGTGAGGATCGAGACAGATGGACGACGCATTCCGCACATCCGCCACCCGCATCGCCGGGCCGCTGGCCGCGGCCGCCCTGCTGGCGGCCTGTGCCGGCCCGATCGACTACGACATGCGCGGCCGCATGGGCGGCTCGCTCGACACATCTCAGGCCGCGCTCTCGGCCAGCACCGCCGACCGGCCCGTGCCCGATGCGCGCGGCGTGCTGTCCTACCCGACTTACCAGGTGGCCGTCGCCCGAACCGGCGACACCGTGGCGGACGTGGCGAACCGCGTTGGCCTGCCCGCCGGAGAGGTCGCTCGCTACAACGGCATGCAGCCAAACGATCCGCTTCGGCCAGACGAGATCATCGCGCTGCCGAGCCGCGTCGGGGTGGCTGTGCCGACCGGCGCGGTGGACATCACCACGCTCGCCGGCAATGCGATCAACAACGCCCCGGCCACCGCGCGCACCTCGGAAGTGACCACCACCACGCTCGCCCCGGCCCAGACCAGCGGTCAGAGCCGCGCGCCCAGTGCCGTCGCGCAGACCGGCGGCGTCGAGCCGATCCGCCACAAGGTGCAGCGCGGCGAGACCGCCTATACCGTGGCGCGGCTTTACGGCGTGACCCCGAAGTCGCTGGCCGAATGGAACGGGCTCGATGCCAATTTCACCCTGCGTGAAGGCCAGTACCTGCTGATCCCCGTGGTCGAGCAGCGCGCCACCCGCGCCGAGGCGGTGACCGTGGCGCCCGGCACCGGCTCGCCGACCCCGCAGCCGCCCTCCGCGGCGCAACCGCTGCCGCAGGATGAGCCGTCACGAACCGCGCAGGTCTCCGCCGCCAAGACCACCGCCGCCGCCAAGCCGGTGGCCGACATCGGTCAGGCCACGTCGAACGCGCTCATGGCCATGCCGGTGAACGGCTCGATCGTGCGCGAATACTCCAAGGGCAAGAACGAGGGGATCGACATCTCGGCCCCTGCAGGCAGCGCCGTGAAGGCCGCCGCCAGCGGCACGGTTGCGGCGATCACCCGCAACACCGACAACGTGCAGATCGTGGTCATCCGCCACCCTGACGAGCTGTTGTCGATCTACACTCATCTTGACGGCCTGCAGGTCAAGAAGGGCGACGCAGTAAGCCGCGGCCAGACCATCGGCTCGGTGCGCGCCGCCGACCCGGCCTTCCTGCACTTCGAGGTCCGCAAGGGCTTCGACAGCGTTGACCCGATGAGCTACCTGCGCTGAGCGCGGCTGGTCCCCAAATGATGAACCCCGCGCCAACCGGCGCGGGGTTTTTCTTTTTGTTCATCGCGTTGCCGTCTCAGATCAGCGAGACCGCAACGGTGCCGAGCCCCGTGATCTCGCCCGAGACCTCGGTGCCGGCGGGGAAGTAGGGCAGCCCGCAGAGCGAGCCGGTGATCACCACCTGGCCCGGCTGCAGCCCGCCGCAATGATCCCCCAGCACCTCGCAAAGCAGCCGGAGGTTCGCCAGTGCAGAGCCGCCGGGCACGCATGCCGCGCCATCCAGAACCACCGTCCCTCCGGCGACAAGCCGGGCCTCGACAGTAGCAAAATCGCTGCCATCCCAGCTCTCGAGCGCGGTGCCGGACACCAGCCCCGCATTGATTTGCATGTCGGCAAGTTTCAGCAACGGCGTGTCGGCGCCCTCCCCCTCGAGCCGCGTGTCGACCAGTTCGATCACCGGGCGCGGCTTGAAATACTCGGCCACCGGCTCGGGCAGGCCCGGGCCGGGCAGCGGCTTGAGAAGCTCGAAGCCAATCTCCAGCTCGATGCCAAGGAGGTCCGTCACCGCGACGCTGCCGCCCTTCGCCACCACATCGGCCGCGGCGATGGGCGCGACCACGGGCGCTACCTGGCCCGCCCCCGCGGCCACCTTGAACCCGGCCACGGCGCCGCGCGCCCCGGCGATGGCCGCCTGCACGGCAAGGCACTCGTCCCGACTTACAGGCACTGTCATGCCGCGTGCGGTGGGCGCGAAACGCACCCCGGTCTCATGTGCGCGCTGCACTGCAGCGACAAAATCGGACAGATGGGTCGGGATGGACATGGGAACTCTCCGGCAGGGAACTGTGTCCGGCAAGCCGCCGGCGGCGCGCGAAGGCTTAGACCATCGCCGGGTGCCCGCCAAGCGGCGGCGAATCTGCACCACAGAGCGCGGCGGCAATTGCGGCTTCCCGCAACGGCAGCCTGCACGACTTCTGAACAAAGCACCGCAAGCCTCGGAGGAAAATGTTCAACTTTTTGTGTGAAGTGTTCAAGCTCCCGCAACGAGCAGCCTCGTTCCCGCTTGAACCGCGCCGGACCGCGAGCGCGCGGCCGCGCAAAATGATGCGGGTTTCCGCATGATTTCCCTAGAATCTCCAGAGGTCCCCGGTCTATTTCCGGCCCGCGCGGCGAGCGAGTCGCAGCGCCGCACGTTCCGTCACGCAAAGCTGATCAGCAAAGATGTGCGACGGAATGACCTATTCGGTTCGCGCCCGCAGCATTTTACGCGCGGACCACCTGTAACGGACGCGCCCGTGCTGAGCGTGCCCGATAATGTTCTCCCGGAGCGGCCTCCTCCTCTCACCCGCCGATCCGGAAAGACCTGCGAGGCTGACTTGAGACTATCGTTCAAAATTCCGATCCTGCTGGGAGCGGTCGCGAGCCTGTCGGCGTGCCAGTACGACGTGCTAGCGCCGTCGGGCTGGGTGGCCGCCGAGCAGCGTGACCTGTTGGTCATCTCGACCCTGCTCATGCTGATCGTGATCATCCCGGTCATCTTCATGGCCGTCTGGTTCCCGCTGCGCTACCGCGCCGATCGCTCCGACCTTTCCGATTACGCCCCGACCTGGGCGCACTCGACCCGGCTCGAATACGTGCTCTGGGGTGTGCCGATCGTCATCGTCGCGATCCTCGGCGTCTACACCTACATCTACACCTATCGGCTCGACCCGTACCGGCAGCTGGATGCCGCAGAGATCGGCAGGGAGATCGGCGAGCCGATCGAGGTGGACGTGGTCTCGCTGGACTGGAAATGGCTGTTCATCTACCCCGAGCAGGGCGTGGCCTCGGTCAACGAGCTGGCAGTGCCGGCGAACCGTCCGATCAACCTGCGCCTGACCTCCTCGACCGTGATGACCACCTTCTCGGTCCCGGCGCTCGGCGGCATGATCTACACCATGGCGGGCATGGAGACGAAGCTGCACCTCATCGCAGATGAGGAAGGCACCTACTTCGGCCAGGCGGCGCATTACTCGGGCCCCGGCTTCTCGGAGATGCACTTCCAAACGCTGGCGATGAACGACGCCGATTTCGACCAATGGGTCGAGAAGGCCCGCGCATCGAACGACGAGCTGTCGCGCGAAGCCTATCTCGAGCTTGAGGTGCCGACGATGGCCAACGACGTGCAGTACTACAGCGGCGTCGACGCCACCCTCTTCGACCGCATCCGCGGCCTCTGCGTCGACGAAGGCAAGGTCTGCATGGATCAGATGATGATGCAGGACGAGATGGGCGGCGGCGGCCTCGAGGGGATCGCTGACAAGCACAAGTACCAATACGACGAACAGCGCGCGATCGACGGCTTCGGCAATCCGATCGGCGTGCCGGCAACCCCGTCCGCTCCGGCCCATGGCGGCCACGCGGAGGGCGACACCCTTTCCATGAACTCGCATGAGGGAGCAGCGCACGATGGCCTCTGAAGCCCATGTCCAAGCCCCCGAGACCTGGTCGCCGCTTTTCGGCCGACTGACCCTCGATTGGATTCCCTACCACGAGCCGATCCTCGTGGGCACCTTCTCGGCCATCGTGCTGGGCGGCATCGCCGCGCTGGTCCTGATGACCTATTTCAAGCTCTGGGGTCCGCTCTGGCGTGACTGGATCACCAGCGTCGACCACAAGAAGATCGGGATCATGTACATGATCCTCGGCTTCATCATGTTCATCCGCGGCTTTGCCGACGCGCTGATGATGCGTGCCCAGCAGGCCCTAGCCGCAGGCGGCGCCGAGGGCTACCTGCCCCCGCACCACTACGACCAGGTCTTCACCGCCCACGGCGTGATTATGATCTTCTTCGTCGCGATGGCGTTCGTCACCGGCATCATGAACTTCGTCATGCCGACGCAGATCGGTGCCCGCGACGTCGCCTTCCCCTTCCTGAACAACTTCTCGTTCTGGATGACGGTGGCCGGCGCGCTGCTGGTGAACATCTCGCTCTTTGTCGGCGAATTCGCCCGTGTCGGCTGGTTGGCCTTCCCGCCCTTGTCGGGATCGTCCTTCTCGCATGGTCCCGGTGTGGACTACTACCTGTGGTCGCTGCAGATCGCCGGTGTGGGGACAACGCTGTCCGGCGTGAACCTGCTCGCGACGATCTTCAAGATGCGCGCCAAGGGCATGAAGATGTTCGACATGCCGGTCTTCACCTGGACCACGCTCTGCACCAACGTGCTGATCGTCGCGGCCTTCCCTGTGCTGACCGCAACGCTGACCATGCTGACGCTCGATCGTTACCTCGGCTTCAACTTCTTCACCAACGATCTCGGCGGCAATTCCATGCTGTACGTGAACCTGATCTGGATCTGGGGTCACCCCGAGGTCTACATCCTGATTCTGCCGATCTTCGGCGTGTTCTCGGAGATCGTGCAGACCTTCTCGGGCAAGCCGCTCTTTGGCTACAAGACGATGGTCTGGGCGACCGCCTGTATCATGGTTCTGTCCTTCATCGTGTGGCTGCACCACTTCTTCACCATGGGCTCCGGCGCCGACGTGAACGCCTTCTTCGGCATTACCACGATGATCATTGCAGTCCCCACCGGGGTGAAGGTCTTCAACTGGCTCTTCACCATGTACCGGGGTCGCGTGCGTTTCGAAGTGCCGATGCTCTGGACCACCGGGTTCATCGTGACCTTCGCCATCGGCGGCATGACCGGCGTTCTGCTGGCGGTTCCGCCGGTTGATTTCCAGCTGCACAACACGCTCTTCCTGGTCGCCCACTTCCACAACGTCATCATCGGCGGCGTGGTGTTCGGGGTCTATGCCGCCGTCACCTTCTGGTGGCCCAAGGCCTTCGGCTTCAAGCTGGACGACAAATGGGGGCGCCGCACCTTCTGGTTCTGGTTCGTCGGTTTCTACTTCGCCTTCATGCCGCTCTACGCGCTCGGCCTGATGGGCGTGACGCGCCGCCTGCAGAGCTACATGGACCAGGCGTGGCAGATCTACTTCATCATCGCCGCCTTCGGCGCGGTGCTGATCGCCTGTGGCATCGCCTGCGGCTTCATCAACTTCGCCGTCTCGATCCTGCGCCGCAAGGAACTGGCCGTCGGCAACGACCCCTGGGATGCGCGCACGCTCGACTGGGCAACCCAGTCGCCGCCCGCCCACTACAACTTCCCGCAGGACATCGTGGTCTCCGGCCGTGACTACTTCTGGAAGATGAAGCAGGACGGCTTCAAGTGGTCGACCAACTATCAGGACATCCACATGCCCAACAACACGGCCACCGGCGTCATCGTCGCCGCCATGGCCCTGGTCTTCGGCTTCGCGATGATCTGGTACATCTGGTGGCTCGCCGCGATCTCGTTCATCGCGATGATCGCGACGGTGATCGCGCATACGTTCAACTACAATCAGGATCACTGGATCCCGGCGGCAAAGGTCGCTGAAATGGAAGCGAAGGGAGACGTCGCATGACCATGCTCGACACTCCGCTGACCGGACGCGTGGCGGGGCCTGACGGCCCCGACCACCACCCCGATCATCACCACGAGAGCCCCACCCCCATCGGGTTCTGGATCTACCTGATGAGCGACTGCATCATCTTTGCATCGCTCTTCGCCGCCTACGCTGTGCTCGGCAACAACTTCGCCGGCGGGCCGGGTCCGAAGGATCTCTTCGAGCCGGGCTTCGTGCTCATCGAGACCGCCCTGCTGCTGATCTCTTCGGTCACCTTTGGCATCGCCATGCTGAAAGCCGACAAGCACGACATGGACGGCACCACGCTGTGGCTGGTCGTCACCGGTCTCTTCGGCGCGGGCTTCATCGGGATGGAACTCTACGAGTTCAACCACCTGATCCACATCGGCGCGGGTCCTGACCGTTCGGCCTTCCTGTCGGCCTTCTTCCTGCTGGTCGGCACCCACGGTCTGCACGTGACAGCGGGCCTGATCTGGCTCTGCGTGATGATCGCGCAGATCCGCATGAAGGGCATGATCCCGGCGAACATGCAGCGTCTCGCGACGCTGAGCATGTTCTGGCACTTCCTCGATCTGGTCTGGATCGGGGTGTTCTCTTTCGTCTACCTCGTGAGGCTGATCTGATGAGCGCACATTCCGACACATCGCACGGCACCATGGGCCAGCTGATGATCGGTTTCGCCCTCGCGGCGATCCTGAGCATCATCCCCTTCGCGCTGGTCATGATGGACACCGGGCTCGCGCCCGGAACCATCGTCGCGATCATCATGGGTCTGGGCGCCGTCCAGATCGTCGTTCACCTCGTGTACTTCCTGCACCTCAAGAGCAGCACCGAAGAGGGCTGGACCCTTGCGGCGACCATCCTCGCGGTGGTGATCGTGGCGATCGTCCTCGCAGGCTCGCTCTGGGTCATGTACAACATGAACACCAACATGATGCCGATGAGCGAGGGCAACATGACCATGGATTCCGAGGCCACGCCCGGAGCGTCCATGCAGGGCATGACCCACGGTGAAGCCGAAGGCGGCCACGCAGGCCATGGCGAAGTGGATCACAGCCAGATGGACCACGGCAAATGAGCGGCGCGGCGGCGCGTAAGCCCGGCGAGCAGCGCCGCCGCTGGCCACTCATCGTGGTGGTCACGCTCATCGCCCTTGCCGGTCTGATCGGCTTCACCTCGCTGGCGATCTGGCAGGTGAACCGGTTGCACTGGAAAGTGGCCCTGATCGAAAGGGTCGAGGCGCGTGTCCATGCCGCGCCCGTCCCCGCTCCCGGCCCGGATGACTGGGCCGGGATCACCGCCGAGAGCGCCGAGTACCGGCATGTCACTCTCCGCGGCACCTTCCTCAACGACGAGGAAGTGCAGATTTACACTCCCGCGGATTTCGGCCCTGCCTATTGGGTCCTGACCCCGCTGCGCCGCAACGACGGTACGGTGGTGATGGTCAACCGCGGGCTGGTACCGGAAAACCTCAGGGATCCCGCCACCCGGTCGGCACCCGAGGGACCGCGAACCGTGACCGGCCTGCTGCGCCTGTCGGAGAACCGCGGCTGGCTCTTCTCGCGCGACAACGATCCCGAGAACGGGCAATGGTACCGGCGCGACATCGGCTCGATCACCGCCGCCAAGGGACTCGAAAATGCCGCGCCGTATTTCGTCGATCAGGAGATGGGCACCGATCCCAGGGCCTGGCCGCGTGGCGGTCAGACCGTGGTCAGTTTCCGCAACGCCCACCTCAGCTACGCGCTCACCTGGGCCGGCCTCGCGCTGATGGTGGTGGCCGCCTGGGGCCTGTTCCTCTGGACGGAATTGCGCCGGGGCCGCTGAGCCTCAGCGCCGCGCCATGAGCGGCAGCAGCACCAGCGGAACGAGCAGAAGCAGCAGCGCCACCGCTCCGAAAGAGACGCGCAGCCCGAACAGTTCCGACAGCCCGCCCATCATCGGCGGTCCCATGAAAAAGCCGGTATAGCCAATCACCGTCGCCCGGCTGATCGCCCGTGCCCGCGCCTGCGGTGTCAGCCGCGCGCCAAGCCAGGCATAGGCCATGGGTGCCAGGACCGACACGCCGAATCCAAGCACCGCGAAGCCGATCCAGCCGATCAGCGCCGTTGGCGCCAGCGCCGCGATCACCGATCCCAACGCCGCGAGCCCGGCGCCCGCGCCCAGCACACCCGCGCCGTTGAGGCGCCGGATCAGCCCCTGCCCCGAGAGGCGCCCCGCGCCCATGGTGAGGCCGAGCAGCGTCGGCGCAAGCGCGCCGCCCACGGCCCCCGCGCCGAGGTTGCGCTCGAGATGCAGCGCTGACCAGGCCTCTGTCGCCTGCTCGGCCATGAAGCCGATGCAGATGACCACACCCGCCAGCGCGATGATCCCCCAGGGCAGCGGCGCGCGGCTTCCGCTCCCGGCCTCCTCTTGGGGCACCACGACCTCGCCGCCGCGCGCCACAAATGCCGCGACCAACGTCACGCCGGTGGCACCGAGGAAAATGCCCCAGATCGGCACGCCGGCGCCCCGCGCGATGCCCGCCGCCAGCGCGGCACAGGCGTAGACCAGCGAGTAGCCGCCGTGCGCGAGGTTCATCAGCGGCCGACCCGAGCGCGCCTCGAGTTGCGACAGCTGCGCGTTCATCGCCACATCCACCGTGCCCGCAGCCGCGGCGCAGAGCAGCATCGCCCCGGCGAATTGCCCCCAGTCCCCGGCGAGACCGGGCAACAGGAAACCCAAGCCGAGCAGCGCGGTGAAGAGCGGCATGGCCAGCGCCCGCAAACGCTCTTCGGCCCAGGGCGCCAGCCACATGGCGAGGATCGCGCCGCAGGTCGAGACCAGCATGGCCGCACCGAAGGCCCCGTCCGAGAGCCCCACCTGGGCCTTGATCGCCGGCACGCAGCCTGCAAAAACGCCCCAGCAAATGCCGATGGCAGCAAAGCCCGCGAGCGGGCGGCGGATCAGGCGGATATCGGACAGGATGCTCATGCCGCAAGCCGTGACACGGGCCGCGCGGAACGTCCAGATAGGTAAAAACCGCGCCCGCGTCGCGCCTGCCCCGGGCGTGTGGCGATTCAGCCCTTGCCGAAAAGCGCGATCCGGTCTATGGGGCTGCGTTCATCGCGGGGTGACAGCCTTGGAGGCACCCTGCCCTAGATACATTGGAGATACATTATGGCTGGTGAGATTCCTGATCTCGTAGCCCTGGAACGGTCGGGGACGGGCAAGGGCGCCGCTCGGCAAGCTCGTCGCGACGGCATGGTTCCGGGGATCGTCTTTGGTGGTGAAGCAGAGCCGCTTCCGATCCAGATCCCGTTCAACTCGCTGCTGAAGACCCTGAAGGCCGGTCGCTTCAAGTCGACCCTCTTCAACCTCAAGGTCGATGGCCACGAGGATGTGCGCGTGATCTGCCGTGACGTCCAGCGCGACGTCGTGAAGGACCTTCCGACGCACTTCGACCTGATGCGCCTGCGCCGCACCTCGCGGATCAACCTGTTCATCCACGTTGATTTCATCAACGACGAGCAGGCACCGGGCCTCAAGCGCGGCGGCGTTCTGACCATCGTGCGTCAGGAAGTCGAGCTGAACGTTCTGGCCGGCGACATCCCAGACCACATCACCGTGGACCTGGCCGGCAAGCAAATCGGCGACGTGATCCACATCAGCGACGTTGTCCTGCCGGAAGGCGTGAAGCCGACCATCGACCGCAACTTCGTGATCGCCAACATCTCGGCGCCGCGCGGTCTTGTTGCGGACGACGCAGAAGAAGCTGAAGAGGCCGCCGCAGAGGAGTGATCCTCGCGCCCTCCGACGGATTGACGGCCCCGCCAGATCGGCGGGGCCGTTTGCGTTTCAGTGCCGCGCGCGCCCTTCAGTGCAGTTCGATCACCGACTCGAAGATCTCCAACTCCGGCCCGCCACGGTACATCTCGGCCCGACCCTTGGCGCCCTTGTGGGCGATGCGGAAGGCCTCGCTCTTGGTCCAGCTGATGAAGCTCTCCTCGTCCTCCCAGATGGTGTGCGAGGCGTAGAGGATGTGATCCTCGCGCTCCGGACCCTTCAACAGGGCAAAGCTGCGGAATCCCGGTACGGACTTCAGCTGGCTGTCGCGCTGCGCCCAGACCTCCTCGAACTCCGCCGCCTTTTCCTGCATCACCTTGAAGCGGTTCATCGTGAGATACATGGTCTCTCCTTCCTGTCTGTGCTATCGCCGTCCCCGCCCTATCTAGGGCCGAACGGAAGCAATTCGGAGAGACGCGGTGCAGATTTTCGTGGGTCTGGGCAATCCCGGCGGCAAATACGCGAAGACGCGGCACAATATCGGCTTCATGGCGGTCGACCGGATCGCCGAGGATCACGGCTTCTCCCCTTGGCGCGCGCGCTTCCAGGGCGAGGTCGCCGAGGGCCGTCTGGGCAGCGAGAAAGTGCTGCTGCTGAAACCGCAGACCTTCATGAACCTCTCGGGCCAGTCGGTCGGCGAGGCGATGCGCTTCTTCAAGCTCGAGCCGGGCGACGTGACGGTCTTTCACGATGAGCTCGATCTCGCGCCGGGCAAGTGCCGGGTGAAGACCGGCGGCGGCCATGCCGGGCACAACGGTCTGCGTTCGATCCACCAGCACATCGGCGAGGCCTACCACCGCATCCGCCTCGGCATCGGCCACCCCGGGCGCAAGGAGGCGGTGTCGGGCTACGTGCTGCATGACTTCGCCAAGGCCGAGGAAGGCTGGCTGGACGATCTGATGCGCGGCATCTCCGACGGCGCCAAGGCTCTGGCCGAGGGCGACAAGCCCGGCTTCCAGAACGCCGTCGCCCTGCGCGTGGCACCGCCACGCTCGTCGAAATCACCTCCCAAGGCCGAGGCGAAGGGCGATGCGAAACCCGCCGACGAAGCCGAGACCGAGGACAACCGCAGCCCGCTGCAGAAGCTCGCCGACAAGTTCCGCTGATGGAGGCCGCCCTCGCAGCTCGGCACCTTGCCCGAGGCGCGGCGTCTCTCTAGGCTGGTCCCGGGGCAAAACCACAGACAGCGGAGGACGCGATGCAGAAGGATCGGGCGGTCAACGTATTGGGCGGTCAGCTTCACCCCTGTTCGGTCGACCCAGTGACGGGCTATTTCCGCGACGGCCATTGCAACACCTGCGCCGAGGATGCGGGCAGCCACACGGTCTGCGCGGTGATGACCGCCGAGTTCCTTGCCTATTCCAAATACGTCGGCAACGACCTTTCGACGCCGCGCCCCGGGCTGCGCTTTCCGGGACTGAAGCCGGGCGATCAATGGTGCCTTTGCGCGCTGCGCTTCCTTCAGGCGCATGACGAGGGCTGCGCGCCGAATGTGCAGCTCGAGTCGACCCACGCCCGGGCGCTTGAGGTGGTCGCGCGGGACATCCTCGAGCAGCACAGAGCCGAGTAGAGGCCTCAGCAGGTCGGCGGCGTACAGGCGAAGAAGAAGAGTACGCAGCGCTCCGCTCCAACCTGACGGAAACGATGCGGCACGCGGCTGTCGAGACAATAGGCATCCCCCGGCCCGAGGATCGCGCGCATCGTCCCGCCCGAGCTGCGGCGCGTTGGCAGCAACGAAAAGGGGCAATGAGGCCCCCTTCCTTTTTTTCGGGAAACTTTGAGAAGGACCACTTATGGCCCCCGCCCGACCTCAGCCGCGCGCCACGCCCGGCAAAGCGCAGAGCATTTCGAAGAGGTAGTTCGCCGCGATGACAGCCGTGTTGCCGGCGGGATCATAGGGCGGCGAGACTTCCACGAGATCGCAGCCGACGAGGTTCAGTCCGGCACAGCCGCGGATGATCTCGAGGCCCTGGATGGTCGTCAGACCGCCCACCTCGACGGTTCCAGTGCCCGGCGCAAAGGCCGGGTCGAGGCTGTCGATGTCATAGCTGAGGTAGACCGGCGCATCGCCGATCTTGGCGCGGATCTCGTCCATCAAGGGCGCCAGCGACTTGTGCCAGCACTCTTCGGCGGGAATGATCGTCCACCCCTTTTCGCGGCCCCAGTCGAAATCCTCGGGCGCGTAGCCCGAGCCCCGCAGGCCGATCTGGAACACCTTGTCATTGAGCAGCAGCCCGTCCTCATGGGCGCGCCGAAAGGGGCAGCCGTGGGCGACGGTCTCGCCGAACATCTCTTCGTTGGTGTCGGAATGCGCGTCCACGTGGATCAGCGCCACCGGCCCATGCTTTGCGGCGATGGCGCGCAGCACCGGCCAGGTCAGCGTGTGATCGCCGCCCAAGGTCAGCGGCACGACGTCATGCGACAGGATCCCAGTGTAGTGCGCGGTGATGATGTCGACCGACTTCTTCAGGTCATAGAGGTTGATCGGCACATCGCCGACGTCCGCCACCTGCAGGCTGTCGAAGGGCGCCGCGCGGGTCGCCATGTTGTAGGGGCGGATCATCCGACTTTCGTCGCGAATCTGCCGCGGACCGAGACGGGTCCCCGGACGGTTCGAGGTGCCGATATCCATCGGGATTCCGACGAAGCAGGCATCAAGCCCTTCCGCCGTGGACTGCGTCGGCAGCCGCATCATCGTCCCCGGGCCGCCGGTGCGCGGCATGACGTTTCCACCAAGTGGTTGATTGAATTCTGACATCAGAGCCTCGAAGTTCCTATCCCCGCCAGTCTTCCGCGCTCGCGCGCTTCGAGGAAATAAGCAAAATCCGAAAAGCACTTCGGGTTGCCTCGAAGTTATGCACCCGGGCCTTGTGAAACACCCCATGCCGTAGCGACAGTTTGCGCCTCCCGTGCCACATCTCCTCGGGCATGTCTTGAAGATCTCAAGAAAGGCAATTGTCATAAAGTTTTTTTTCGCTCTTCCACGCGACGCCCACCCCTCGCTCACTGAACCATTCGGCATACCCCGAAGTGACTTGCATCTTTTGCGCTCTGTTGCGAAGAACGCCGCGCAAGTGTTCTTCAAGGACATCGAGATGCTGGCCGGGTCCGAGCACGAAGGACGCGGCCGGGTGCCGGCGCGCCTATGCGGGGCGGCGAATGCGCATCAATGGAATTGCGCTGATCCACTCGCACGACTGGCCGGTCTCGTCTGTCATTCCATGGTCGTGGATCCATGCGGCGCTGCCCCGAAAGCCCTGCAGCCCGACAAGAGACAGACGCTGGACAGGGCGCTCCGATCAAGGGCGCGAACCGCCGCCGCCAGCCTCTAACCCCTTGGCCTTTTCTGGTGAAAGCGTCAAAATCTTCCCACACAGTCCAAGGCCGGAGCCATGGTGAAACGCGAGACCCCGAATGCCGCGCTCGGGCGGCGCGTCAACTTCTCCGTCGAAAGCATCGACATCCGGCTGATCCGGATCTTCATGACCGTGGTCGAGGCCGGCGGCATGACTGCCGCGCAGGGCGAGCTGAACCTGGCGCTCTCAACCGTCTCCGAGAAAATCTCCTCGCTGGAAAAGCGCTTCGGGGTGCGTCTCTGCCGCCGGGGCCGTAGCGGCTTTGCGCTCACGGAGGCGGGCGAACAGTTCTACCAGGAATGCGAAAAACTGGTCTCGGCGCTCGACCAGTTCGGGCAACGCACCATGGCGCTCGGCTCGCGCATGCCGCGCAATTTCACGCTCGGGCTGGTGGACAACATGATCTCTTACCCGAACAACGGCGTCTCGGGCGCCATCGCCGATTTCGCCGACCGCGCACCCGAGGTGCACCTCAAGCTGGTCACGCTCAATCCCTCGGAGCTGCTGAGCGAGGTGCTCGCGCGCCGCGTCGACATGGTGATCGGCAGCTTCCCGAAGGTGGCGCTGGGGCTCGATTACATCGACCTCTTCGACGAGCAGCATAACTTCTACTGCGCCGAAGGGCATCCGCTTTTCGACGTGCCCGACGCCGAGATCGGCATCGAGACCATCCGCGATCACCGCATCATCGCACGCGGCTACTGGGGCTCGCGCGACACCCGCATCTTCGCGATCAGCGCGCCGCATGCCACGGTGGTCGACATGGAGGCCGAGGCGCATCTGATCCTCTCGGCGCGCTACCTCGGCTATTTGCCCGACCACATGGCGCAGACCCTGTCGCACATGGTGCGCTTGCGCGCGATCCGGCCCGACCTCTTTTCCTACAACGCCCGGTTCCAGATTGCCCTGCGCCCAAACTGGGAGCGCCACCTGGCGACCAAGCTGATGGTGGAGAGCCTGCGACGCAGGCTCTCCTGACCTTCAAGCCGCGCTGATCTCGACGGTGATGAGCTGCGCGGCATGGGGAGCCAACGTGGCAACCTCCTCCGCCTCGGACAGCACCACGAGGTCATGGCGATCGAGGCCGATGTCGGGCAGCTCCGAGAGGGCGAAAACGAGGCAGGTCAGCGCGCCAGTGCTCGGCCTTCGCGGCGCTCCCCGGAAGACCTCGGCCCGATAGGGCGCGCGCACCATGACGTTGAGGTCCAGAAGCTCCGGCCCCAGCAGATCGCAGCCGCAGCCGATCTCACCGCTGAAGGCAAAGGGCTCGGCTTGCGCCCCCAGCTCCTGAACAGTGCCATCCGGGAAGCTCAGGCGCATCGGCCCGCCGTCGATCACCGTCAGGTTCCGTCGCACGCCGGGAAAGCTCGAGAATGGCCCGGACTGCGCGACCTTGGCCGTGCTGATGCGCCAGTGGAATGTATCGAAACCGGCGCCCTGCGGCACGCAAAGGATCTCTGCCGTTTCGCCGCCGCCGTTCTTCCAAGGGGCGAAGGCGCGCCCGGCGCCGCGGTAAATCCGGGCAAAGAGGCTCATGCCTGAATCTTCCGGAGCACCTCGGCGAAGCGCGGTGCGATCTCGTCGTCGAGCGCATGGCGCCGGTTGTCGATGACCTTCTTGCCGCGCACGGTGACATCGCGGATCGCCTGGTCGCCCAGGGCGAAGATCCAGCGATCGATCAGCGCATCGCCGCCCGCGGTGGCAAGGAACGGATGCGCGTGATCCAGCGCCAGCCAGCTTGCCGGGGCCCCGACCCGTAGGCCCGCCTTGGCGATCCCCGCCGCCTGGTGGCCCCCGGCCAGCGCGCCATCGAACAGGCGGCGCCCGGTCGAGCTGCCCTCCCCCGCCGCGAGGCAGTTGCGGGCACGGTCGCGCAGGCGCTGGCTGTATTCCAGCAGCCGCAGTTCCTCGGCGACCGAGGTCGCAACGTGGCTGTCGGTGCCGACGCCGAAGCGCCCGCCCTGCGCGAGGAAATCACGCGCCTCGAAGATGCCGTCGCCGAGGTTGGCCTCGGTCGCGGGGCAAAGGCCCGCCACGGCACCGCTTTGGGCCATCCGGGTGACCTCGGTCTCGGTCAGATGGGTCGCGTGGATCAGGCACCAGCGCGCATCGACCGGCATCTCGTCCAGCAGCCATTCGACCGGGCGGCGGCCGGACCAGCCAATGGAGGCCTCGACCTCGCGCTGTTGCTCGGCGACATGGATATGGATGGGCGCCTCTTGGGGCAGCGCGGCGAAGATCGCGCGCATCTGCTCGGGCGTCGCTGCGCGCAGCGAGTGGATGGCGCAGCCGGCAAGTTGGCCATCCTCGGCAGCGCGGGCGCGCACGGTTTCCATCAGCCGCAGGTAGCCGTCGACGTCATGCAGGAAGGGGCGCTGCCCTTCGACCGGCGGCACGCCGCCGAAGTCGGATTGCGCATAGAACACCGGCAGCAGGGTGAGGCCGATGCCGCTCTGCCGCGCCGCCTCGAACTGGCGCAGCGAGGTCTCGGCAGGGGTGGCATAGGGGGCGCCGGTGCCATCGTGGTGCTGATAGTGAAACTCGACGAGATGCCCGAAGCCGCCCTTCAGAAGCTCGATCTGCAGGTAGAGCGCAACCGTCTCAATATCGTCCGGGGTCATGCTGGCCACGCAGCGGTACATGCGGTCGCGCCAGGTCCAGAAGCTGTCGGCGCTGGGGCCGGCGACCTCGGCAAGACCCGCCATGGCGCGCTGGAACGCATGCGAGTGCAGATTGCTCAGCGCCGGAACCAGGATCTCGGCGCGCTCCATGCCGGGCGCAAGCGCGGCACCGGCCTCGACCCGCGTGATCGTTCCCGCCGCGTCGTAGCCGATCACAACGTCCCGTGCCCAACCCTCCGGCAGCAGCGCCTGCCTGGCGAAAACCTGTGTAGCCATGATCCCTCGCACTATTTGTATAGACTTAATAATACCGTCATCCGGTCCCCTCTGGCAAGCCTGCTTGGCGCGCCCGCGGCGCAACCATCTCGACCGGTGGCGAACAGCAGCCTGCCCTCTGGCACGGGGACGTTAGGTCGCACATGTGGGCGCGCCGTCGGGGTTCCCTTCGGCCGCCCCCATCTCTATAGCGGCGCCCACGCAGCGCGTTCCCGCCAGTGCCGAGGACCCGCCGACAGGCCCCAGCCGTTTCCGCCTGACGCCAAACGCGCCGATCCACCGGCCGAGCGTCTAGGGCAGCCAGATCGCAGGGCGCAGTCTTTTCCAGTTCAGGTGCCGCCATTCGGGCCGCACCGGGTGCCCTCCAGAACGCAAGCTGAATGGAAGAAGTCGAATGGCGCAGACTGGACAACAGCGGGTGATACGGGATTCCGTGATCGTGGGGCTGGCGATGTTCGCCGTCTTCTTCGGTGCGGGGAACCTGATCTTCCCACCGCAGATCGGCTTTCTCGCAGGCGACGGCTGGAGCGCGGCGCTGGTCGGCCTGTTGATCACCGGCATGGTGCTGCCAGTGCTTTCGGTCGTGGCGCTCGGATTGCGGGGCGGCACTGTCGAGCGGCTCTGCGCCCCGATCGCGCCCTGGTTCGGCGCCGCCCTGCTTTTTGTCACCATGCTCGGGCTCGCCTGGCTGATCGCCGTACCACGCACCGCCAGCGTCGCCTTCGAGACCGGCTTCCGCACGCTCGCCCCGGCGCTCGACCCCAAGATGGGCATCTGGGCTTTCGTACCGCTCTTCTTCCTGGTCTCGACCTATTTCGCCCTCGACCGCTCGCGGGTGATCGACCGTATCGGCCGGGTGCTGACGCCGCTGCTGCTGGGGCTTCTGGGGCTCATCGTGGTCTGGTCGGTGCTCTCGCCGCTCGGCCTGCCCGCCGACACCGGCGAGGCCGCGCCCTTCCGGCTCGGCTTGCTGACCGGCTACCAGACCGGCGACGTCTTCGGCGGCATCATGTTCGGCATCATCTTCATCGAGGCCTTCCGGGATCGTGGCTATACCCCCGGCCCGCGCTACACCGCGGCGCTCTGGGGTATGGCGATGGTGACCTTCCTCGGGCTTTTCTTCGTTTACGGTGGGCTGGAATACCTCGGCGCCACCGGCAGTGGCGTGCTGGACCTGGGCGTGCCGCAGGCGGGGCTGCTGACCGCGCTGGTCGCGCAGCTGGCCGGCAAGATCGGCGCCAACATGCTGGCCGTCGCCGTGCTGCTTGCCTGTCTGACGACGGCAGTCGGGGCGACGGCGGTGCTGGGAGAGTACATCCAGAAGTGGACGCGCGGCCGGGTCGGCTACAAGGCCGGGGTGCTCGCGGTCTCGCTCACCTCGCTGGTGCAGGCCTTTGGCGGTGTCGACTACATCGTCGCGCTGGCCGAGCCGATCTTCCTTCTGCTCTACCCTGTAGGCATCGCGATCGTGATCCTCGGGCTGCTGCCGCGTGCCTGGCTCAACGACGGCGTCTGGAAGGGCGCGACGATCCTGGCGATCTTGATGGGGGTCTATGGCCTTGTCGCCAGCCTCGCCCAGAAGATGGGCAGCGCGATGCCGGCCGCGCTTCAACACATGCACGAGGTGATCCCGCTCTCCACCTCGGGCTTCGCCTGGCTGCTGCCGGCCCTGGTGGGCGGGCTTGTGGGTGGCGGGCTTTGGAAGCTCTCGGGGCGGTCCGATGCGGGTGCCGCCGACGCGGAGCGGCTGCCTGCCGAGTAAGTCCGCCCCTTCGACCGCCGAATTTGCCCCCCCGGCGGTGCTGCGGGATCTCTTCGCGTCAAGGCACCCCTACGGAACCCGGCCTCGCCATGGGCGCAGCCGCCCGAAGGCAAAAATGCAAACAACCTAACATATTTTTAAAACTACACTTTCGCCTAGTCGCCACGGCGACATTAGATGCTATCCTTGTGCTTCATCCTTATCTGGAAGGCGCGCATGCTTCGTCAACAGAGCCCGGCTTTCGGGCCCATGGATTTTCTTGCCGGGGACGGCGAGATGGCCAGCCTGATCCGCGAGACGGATTGGAGCGAGCATCCTTTCGGCCCCTCAGAGGAGTGGCCCCAATCGCTGCGCTCGGCCTTGGCGATCTGCCTGAACTCCGCTTTCCCGACGGCGATTTACTGGGGCTCCGACCTGCGCCTGCTCTACAACGATGCCTGGGCGCCCATCCCCGGCCCGCGCCATCCGGCGGCGCTCGGCGCTCCGGCCAAGGAGGTCTGGAGCGACATCTGGCCGATCATCGAGCCACAGTTCTCCGAGGTGATCCGCTCCGGCAAGGGGGTCTTTCTCCAGGACAACATGCTTCCGATGCAGCGCTACGGCTTCGAGGAGGAGACCTACTGGAGCTACAGCTTCACCCCGCTGCGCGGTGAGCAGGGCAATATCGTCGGCGTCTGGAACACCGGCAGCGAGACGACCGACAATGTCATCCAGCGGCGCAACGCCGAATTTCTGGTCAAGCTCAACGAGGCGCTGCGCGGCGCAAACTCTGCGCAGGAAGGTCTGCGGATAGCGATCGAGCGACTCGGCCTGCATCTTTCGGCTGTGGGAGTCCGGCTTACCGTTCCCGCCGGCGCGGGCGAGAGCTTCGAGATTGCCCAATCCTGGACCGCCCCGCAGGCTGGACTGCACGCCGACACGAACCTGCCATGGATCAGCTCTGCCGCAGAAGCGGAGCTGCGCGGCGGCAGGACGCTGTTCCTGACCCGACGAGACCCGGACCTCGACCCGCAAGGCCGCGCCTACCTGGATGCCCGGCGGATCTCCAACGCGATCTTCGTGCCCTGGATCGTCGGCGGCCGGCTGGAGCAGGCGATGGTCCTGCACTGGACCCGGCTCCGGGCCTACAGCGTGCTCGATGTATCACTGGTCGAGCGGGTGATGGATCTTGTCATGGGCTGGGTCGCCCGCGAGAAAACTCTCGCGCGCGAAGCGGTCATGGCGCAGGAGATCGACCACCGCGCCCGGAACATGCTGGCAATCCTGCGGTCCACCGCCCGGCTGATCAAGGCCGGGACGGTCGCCGAGTTCCGCGAGAAACTGGACGAGCGGATCACCTCTCTGTCCCGCACCCACGGGCTGCTGTCGCGCAAGAAATGGGAGGACGTGCGGCTGCGCGAGGTGGTCGAGGAAGAGTTCTCTCCCTATGGCTCCGAGATCCACCAGCGGGTCACCCTCGAGGGCCCCTGCGTGCCGCTCGATCCCAACGACGCACAGATGGTCGCCATGCTCATTCACGAGCTGACCACCAACGCGGTGAAACACGGGGCGCTTCGCACGACCGAAGGGACATTGCGCCTGCGCTGGACCCTCGCGACCGACGGAGTCCTGTCGCTGCATTGGGACGAGAACTTCCCGGGGGATGGCGCCCCCGAGGTGGCCTCTCAGGGCGGCGGTTTCGGCACGCAGTTGCTAACCCGCATCGCGCAGGACCATTTCGGCGGGCGCATCGCGAGGACGATCGGCTCCGGCCACCTGCGCTACGAGATCACCCTGCCCAGAGGCGCCTGGTCCGCGCGGGCCGACGCGCCGCAAATGGAGGTAGGCGATGCCGGCCCCGCCAGCTCACCACGCCGCGCGGTGATGATCGTCGAGGACGAGCCGATCATCGCGATGGACCTGGTGGGCATGATGGAACATGCGGGCTACGCGATCTTTGGCCAGTTCGCGTCGGTTGCCGCCGGGCTCACCGGAACCGCCGAGAGCCTGCCCGATCTCGTGCTGCTCGACGAGAACCTCGGCGGCGAGAAATCCACGCCGCTTCTTGACCACCTGCTCGCCAGGGGCGTGCCGGTGGTGATCATCTCGGGCTACGACGGCGAGGTGCGCACAGGTGTGCCGCGGCTCTCGAAGCCCATCTCGGAATCCGAGCTTCTGTCGACCATCGAGAATCTCTGAGCCGGGACAGGGGGGCACCCCTCTGTCCGACCGGTGTCAGCCCTTGTCCTTGCGGACCTTGATCGCCCCGGCCTTCTCGGCGAGGTCGCGGGCGATGGCGAAGGCGCCCTTGATCTTGTCGGCGTCGCTCTTCCAGTCGCGGCGCACGACGATCTTGTTGTCCTTGATCTTTGCCAGCCCGTTCTGCGCCTGGATGAACTCCACCAGCCCCTCGGGCTTGGCGAACTTGTCATTGTGGAATTGCACCGTCGCGCCCTTCGGCCCGCCGTCGAGCTTGGAAATCCCGGCGTGCTTGCACATCGCCTTGATCCGCACCACGAGCATCAGCGTGTTGACCTCCTTCGGCAACTTGCCGAAACGGTCGATGAGCTCCGCCGCAAAGCCCTCGAGCTCGACCTTGGTGGTCAGCTCCGACAGACGCCGGTAGAGCCCGAGACGGACGTCGAGATCGGGCACGTAATCCTCGGGGATCAGCACCGGAACGCCGAGGTTGATCTGCGGCGCCCATTGGCCATCGTCGTCAGTGAGCCCTTCGAGCTCACCCGACTTGATCTTGGCGATCGCCTCCTCGAGCATCGATTGGTAAAGCTCGTAACCCACGTCGCGCATCTGGCCGGACTGCTCTTCGCCGAGCAGGTTTCCGGCGCCGCGAATGTCGAGATCCTGAGAGGCCAGCGTGAAGCCTGCCCCCAAAGTGTCGAGTGAGCCAAGCACCCGCAGCCGCTTCTCTGCAGTGTCGGTGAGCTTGGTGCGCGGCTTGGTCGTCAGGTAGGCATAGGCGCGGGTCTTCGAGCGCCCGACCCGGCCGCGGATCTGGTAGAGCTGGGCAAGGCCGAACATGTCGGCGCGGTGCACGATCATGGTGTTGGCGGTGGGGATGTCGAGGCCGGACTCGACGATCGTGGTCGCCAGCAACACATCGTACTTGCCGTCGTAGAACGCATTCATCCGGTCGTCGAGTTCCCCCGCTGCCATCTGGCCATGCGCCACCACGAACGAGACCTCGGGCACCTGCTCGCGCAGGAACTGCTCTATTTCGGGAAGGTCCGAAAGGCGTGGCACGACGTAGAAACTCTGCCCGCCGCGATAGTGCTCGCGCAGGAGCGCCTCGCGCACGGTGATCGCGTCGAATTCCGAGACATAGGTGCGGATCGACAGGCGGTCCACGGGGGGCGTGCCAATGATCGAGAGATCCCGCACACCCGACAGCGACAACTGCAGCGTCCTCGGGATCGGTGTCGCGGTCAGTGTCAGCACGTGGATGTCCGAGCGCAATTGCTTCAGCCGCTCTTTGTGCGAGACGCCGAAGTGCTGTTCCTCGTCGATGATCAAGAGGCCAAGGTTGTTGAACCGGATGCCCTTGGCCAGCAGCGCGTGGGTGCCGACGGCGATATCGACCGAGCCCTTCGAGATACCGTCACGGGTCTTGGCGGCGTCCCCGGCAGAGACGAAGCGCGACAGCGGCGCGACGTTGATCGGGAAGCCGCGGAAGCGCTCGGCAAAGCTCTTGTAGTGCTGGCGGGCGAGCAGCGTGGTGGGGGCGATCACCGCCACCTGCACGCCGGACATGGCGGCGACAAAGGCGGCGCGCATCGCGACCTCGGTCTTGCCGAAGCCGACGTCGCCGCAGATCAGCCGGTCCATCGGCTGGCCGCTGGTCATGTCGCCGAGCACGTCCTCGATGGCGCCCATCTGGTCGTCGGTCTCGGTATAGGGAAAACGCGCGCAGAAACTCTCCCAGGCGCCGGGCGGCGGGTCGATGATCGGCGCCTTGCGCAGCGCGCGCTCCGCCGCCACCCGAATGAGCTTGTCCGCCATCTCGCGGATACGCTCCTTGAGGCGCGCCTTCTTGGCCTGCCACGCGCCCCCGCCGAGCTTGTCGAGCAGCCCCTCGTCATGACCATAGCGCGACAAGAGCTCGATATTCTCGACCGGCAGGTAGAGCCGTGCGCTTTCGGCGTATTCCAGAAGCAGGCACTCGTGGGCGGCGCCGGCGGCAGTGATGACCTCGAGCCCCTGGTAACGGCCGATGCCGAAATCGACGTGCACCACCAGATCGCCCGGCGAGAGCGACTGCGCCTCAGTGAGGAAGTTCTCGGCCTTGCGGCGCTTCTTGGGCGCGCGGATCAGCCGATCGCCCAGCACATCCTGCTCGGAGATCACGGTGAGCTTCAGGCCGCTCTTGGGATCGCCCCATGGCGCGACAAAGCCCTGCTCCAGCCCCCAGACCGCCAGGTGCAGGCCGCGCTTGCCGATACGCGTGCCGTCCATCACCGGGATCGCCTCGGCCAGCCCCTCGTCCTCGATGAGGCCGGTCAGGCGTTCGCGCGCGCCCTCGGACCACGAGGCGATGAGCACAGGCCCCTCGGCCATCTGCTTCTTCACATGGTCGGCGAGCGCGGCAAAGAGGCTGATGCTCTCCTGCTGGCGCTCGGGGGCGAAGCTGCGCCCGATGCGCCCGCCCGCGTCCACCACCCCCGGCCCGCTGGCCTGTGGCAGTGGCGAGAATTGCACCACCCGGCGGTCCGCGACGGCGGCGTCCCAATGCGCCTCGTCGAGGTACAGAAGCTGAGGCGGAACCGGCTTGTAGACCGAGTCGAGCCTGCCCTTCTGGGTCATCGCGTGGCGGCGGGTCTGGTACTGGTCCTCGATGCTCTCCCAGCGGGCAAGCCGCGCCGGGGTGATCTGGTCGTCCATCAGCACCGGCGCACCGGGCAGGTAGTCGAAAAGCGTCTCAAGCTTTTCATGGAAGAACGGCAGCCAGTGCTCCATCCCCTGCGTCTTGCGCCCCGCGCTCACCGCCTCGTAGAGCGGATCGTCCGAGCCGGCGGTGCCGAACTCGATGCGGTAGTTCTGCCGGAAGCGGGTGATCGCCGCGTCATCGAGGATGACCTCCGAGACTGGCGCCAGCTCGACAACGTCGAGCTTTTCCGTGGTGCGCTGGCTGACCGGATCAAAACGCCGTGCGCCGTCCAGCACGTCGCCGAAGAGATCGAGCCGCACCGGCCCTCCCTCGCCCGGCGGGAAGATGTCGATGATGCCGCCGCGGACCGCGTAATCGCCCGGCTCGTGCACCGTGGGCGCGTTGGAAAAGCCCATGCGCACGAGGAAATTGCGCAACGCGGCCTCGTCCACCCGGTCGCCGACCCGCGCGGCAAAGGCCGCCTCGCGCAGTACCTCGCGCGCGGGGATGCGCTGCATGGCGGCCGAGAGCGTGGTGAGCAGCACGAAGCGCTCCGGCATGCCGTGCACCAGCCCGGCAAGGGTCGACATGCGCGTGGCAGAGATGTCGGGATTGGGCGAGACCCGGTCGTAGGGCAGGCAGTCCCAGCCCGGAAAGGTGACCACCGGCATGCCGGGATCGAAAAACGCCAACGCCTCGCGCAGCGCCGCGAGGCGCTTGTCGTCGCGGGCGATGTGCAGCACCGGCCCGCCGGTCTGTTCGACCTCGGCAAGAAGGAGCCTGGCGTCGAACCCCTCGGGTGCGCCGCCCTTGGTGATACGGGCCGATCTGGTAAGCGACTGGGACATACCGCTCAAATGACCCGCCGCCGGGGCTTCGTCAACCGAGAACGCCGTGCGCGAGGTTCTGGTACATGCCCCACATGGCGGTGACGAAGATCGCGATCATGCCGATCACCTGCACCCAGAAGCGCAGCACCGCCAGTTTGTGGCACAGCGCCTCGCCGGTCAAATTCTGGCTCCGGATGCGCGCGGCGGCGGCGATGCTCAGGCCACCGACGAGCGCCATGGGAAAGCCCAGCAAAAAGAGCGCCTGCGCCAGTTCGATGTCGTACCAGAAGCCAAGGCTCGCCAGCATCGCCAAGAGCGCCGAGACGATGGCGACCAGCCAGAGCCCCGCCTGCTCGGCGATGAAGAGGCGCCGGTTCACCTGGATGCGCACCATGTCCTCGAGGTCCTGCGCCGCCTGTCCGCCCTGCCTGCGGGCGCGGCCGACCATGTCGAAGGGCACGCCGAGCACCCAGTGGCTGTTGCTCGACCAGAACACCGCAAGCGCGATCCAAAACCAGAGGTTGGAAAACGACCGCATGTCGATGGTTTCGAAAACGAGCCCGGTCCAGTCCACGGCGTCCCCACTCTTTCCTTCGGGGCGGCTGGGCCCCTCTCACTTGCCGCCCGTCCCGGCGCTTGGTCCATCCGGCCCCGCACCGAGCGCAAGGCAGGCACCCCGGCGGGAGCCCTTGTGACACGCGTCTTTCCATGCCACCCAAGGGTAACCTTGACAAGGGATACGAAGGACACGCCCGATGAAACCCGTGATTTCCGCCTTTCCTGCCACACGCCTGCGCCGACTGCGCAGCTCCCCCGCGATCCGGGCGCTGACCCAGCAGACGCTGCTGACGCCGGGCGATTTCATCTGGCCGGTCTTCGTGCGCGACGGCGAGGGGATCGTCGAGCCCATCGCCTCGATGCCCGGGGTGAACCGGCTGTCGGTGGACAAGGTGGTCGAGGCGGCGCGCGAGGCGCATGCGCTCGGCATCCCGGCGATCTGCCTTTTCCCCTATACCGACGCTTCGCTGAAAACCGAGGATTGTGCCGAGGCCTGGAACCCCGAGAACCTCAGCAATCGCGCCACCCGCGCCATCAAGGAGGCGGTGCCCGAGATCGCGGTGATGACCGACGTCGCGCTCGATCCCTACAACATCACCGGCCATGACGGCTTCATCGAGAACGGCCAGATCGTCAACGACCGCACGGTCGACGCGCTGGTCAAGCAGGCGCTGAGCCAGGCCCGCGCCGGGGCGGACATCATCGGCCCGTCGGACATGATGGACGGGCGCATCGGCGCGATCCGCACGGCGCTGGAGGCCGAGGGCTTCCACAACGTGCTGTTGCTGAGCTACGCGGCAAAATACGCCTCGGGCTTCTACGGCCCGTTCCGCGATGCGGTGGGCGCGGCGGGCGCGCTCAAGGGCGCGATGGGCGGCGACAAGCAGACCTACCAGATGCAGCCCGGCAATTCCGACGAGGCAATGCGGCTGATCGAACGCGACCTGCAAGAAGGCGCCGACATGATCATGGTCAAGCCCGGCATGCCCTATCTCGACATCTGCCGCCGCGCCAAGGAGATGTTCGGCGCGCCCACCTTCGCCTACCAGGTGTCCGGGGAATACGCGATGCTGGCGGGGGCTTTCGAGAACGGCTGGCTCGATCGCGACAAGGTCATGCTCGAAAGCCTCACCGCCTTCAAGCGCGCCGGCTGCGACGGGGTGCTGACCTATTTCGCCCCGGCCGCAGCGCGGCTCCTCAACGGCTAGCGGGCGCCTTTGTGACGGCCCACATGATCTAGTGACAGGCCGGGCCGGGCTGCCTATACTAGGAAGGGAAAACCGGCGGGACAGCCGGAGAAGAGGCTTGGGCCGGTCCAGACGACCGGACATCAACGAGGATTGAGCAGAATGACCTTTAATCGACGGGGACTCCTCCTGACTCTCGGCGCGCTTGGCGCGACCGGCGCGCTGGCCGCCTGTGGCAACGGCGTGGGTGGCAGCGGCGCGCAGACCATCGACGCGCGGGTGAACGCCACTGTGAACCAGATGTACGCGCAATATCCGGGCACCCGCGATCTCGCGGCGAAATCCGCCGGCATGTTGGTCATGCCGCTGATCACGGAGGCCGGACTCGGCCTCGGCGGCGCCTATGGACGCGGGGCGCTGAAGGTGAACAACGCCACGGTGGACTACTATTCGGTGGTCAAGGGCTCGGGCGGACTGCAGATCGGCGCGCAGCAATACGCGCATGTGCTGTTCTTCATGACCCAAGACGCGCTCTCCAACTTCCGCCGCTCGCCGGGCTGGGCCGCGGGCGCCAACATCGAATACGCGATCCCCGAGGGCGGCGAGACGCTGGCGGCCGAGACCACCACTTCGCTCGCGCCGATCATCGCGGTGATCTTCGGCAAGTCGGGCCTGCACATGGGCGCGACTCTGGAAGGCGTGAAATACACGCGGATCATTCCCTAATCCGCCGCAGGGGGGCGCCGCCCCCCTGCCTCCCCTTAGAATGTTTCTGCCGAGAAGACGGCGGCCTCTCGAGGCCCTTCGGCTTCTTCTCTTTGCAAATGCACGCGCACCGGCGGCACCGTCCGCGAGGCGTCAGTGGTAGCGGAACTCCCCCACCACCTGCCGCCATTCCCCCGCCGAGATCATCTTTCTATGCGTAAAGCGCACCGAGTGCAGCGGGCCTTCGATCTCCTCCTGCCAGAACTCGATGAACCGAAACAGCCGCGGATGGTCGGGCGCCAGGTCGTACTCCTGCCAGACGAAGGTGTTCAGCACGTTCTGGTAGTCGGGCATCCGGTAAAAGAGTTCCGCCGTGGTCAGCCCGTAGCCCTTGAGCATGAGTTCTGTGGGAATCTCGTCCATCGCTTTACCTCGCATGACATCCGTGTAACAAGCGTGCCCAATGCGCGGTTAGTTTTCAAATAAAACAGCATGTTAGCCAGGTGGCGAGTTGGCTGCCAGAATAAGCAACCCGCCGGCATTGCGCCCCACACCTAGCCTCTGATATAGGTAGTCCCAACTACATATAGAGACAGCACGGACAGGCGAGCAACGTGACCGACACGCCGGAAACCCCCGAAAACGAAGAAGAAACTCCGCGCCCCGAGCGGAGCGGTCATGGTGGCCCGGTGATCTCGATCATCGACGAGATGAAGTCGAGCTACCTCGACTACGCCATGAGTGTCATCGTCAGCCGCGCGATTCCCGATCTGCGCGACGGCCTAAAACCTGTGCATCGACGCATTCTCTACACGCTGTGGGAGAACGGACAGACCAAGTCCAAGAACTACCGCAAGTGCGCCACCGCCGTCGGTGACGTCATGGGCCGCTATCACCCGCATGGCGACTCGGCGGTCTATGACGCGCTGGTGCGCATGGCGCAGGACTTCTCGATGTCGCTGCCGCTGATCGACGGGCAGGGCAACTTCGGCTCGATGGATGGCGATCCGCCCGCCGCCTACCGTTACACCGAGGCGCGTCTCGACCGCACCGCCGAGGCGCTGCTCGAGGACATCGAGAAGGGCACGGTCGACTTCGTGCCCAACTACGCCAACGAGCGCAACGAGCCCGTGGTGCTGCCGGCGCGCTATCCCAACGTGCTGGTCAACGGCGCCGAGGGCATCGCCGTCGGCATGGCGACCCGCATCCCGCCGCACAACCTCGGCGAGGTGATCGACGCGACGCTGGCGCTGATTGAGAACCCCGACCTCTCGTCCGAGCAGCTGATCGACTACATCCCCGCCCCCGACTTCCCGACGGGCGGCGTGATCCTCGGCCGCTCCGGGGCACGCAAGGCTTATCTCGAGGGCCGCGGCTCGGTCATCATCCGCGCCAAGACCCGGATCGAGGAGCTGCGCCGCGACCGCTTCGCCATCGTCATCGACGAGATTCCCTACCAGGTAAACAAGGCGACGATGATCGAGCGCATCGCCGAATGCGTGCGCGAGAAGAAGATCGAGGGCATTGCCCACGTACAGGACGAGAGCGACCGCTCGGGCGTGCGCGTGGTGATCGAGCTCAAGCGCGATGCCACCGCCGAGGTGGTGATGAACCAGCTCTACCGCTTCACCCCGATGCAGGTCAGCTTCGGTTGCAACATGCTGGCGCTCAACGGCGGCAAGCCCGAGCAGCTGACCCTGCGCACCTTCCTGACCGCCTTCCTCGACTTCCGCGAGGACGTGATCGCGCGTCGCACCGCCTTCCTGCTCAACAAGGCGCGCGAGCGCAGCCACGTGCTCTGCGGCCTTGCCGTGGCGGTGGCCAATGTCGATGAGGTGGTGGCGACGATCCGCAGCTCGGCCGATGCTTCCGAGGCGCGCGAGAAGCTGATGACCCGGCGCTGGCCGGCAGAGGAGATCGCGCCCTTCATCCGGCTGATCGACGATCCGACCCACAAGATGAATGACGACGGGACCTACAACCTGTCGGAAACGCAGGCCCGCGCCATCCTCGAGCTGCGCCTGCAGCGCCTGACCCAGCTCGGCGTGAAGGAAGTCACCGACGAGCTCGAAGAGCTCGCGGGCAAGATCAAGGAATACCTCGAAATCCTGGGCTCGCGCGAGCGCATCCTCGAGATCATCTCGAACGAGATGATCGCTGTGCGGGACCAGTTCGCCGTGCCGCGCCGCACCGAGATCGTCGACTGGGCCGGCGACATGGACGACGAGGATCTGATCGAGCGCGAGGACATGGTGGTCACGGTCACCCAATCCGGCTGGATCAAACGCACCCCGCTCGCCGATTTCCGCGCCCAGAAGCGCGGCGGCAAGGGGCTGTCCGGCGGCGGCCTGAAAGAGGACGACGTGGTCACCCAGCTTTTCGTGGCCAACACTCACACGCAGCTGCTGTTCTTCACCACCGACGGCATGGCCTACAAGCTCAAGTGCTGGCGCCTGCCGCAGGGCGGCCGCACCTCGAAGGGCAAGGCCATCGTCAACATCCTGCCGATCCCGGCGGGCGTGTCGGTGGCAGCGATCATGCCCGTGGACCGGGACGAGAGCGACTGGGACGATCTGCAGATCGTCTTCGCCACCTCCAAGGGCTCGGTGCGCCGCAACCGGCTGTCGGATTTCACCAACGTCATGCGCAACGGCAAGATCGCGATGAAGTTCGAGGGCGAGGACGAGAACACCCGCCTGATCAACGCCCGCATCTGCTCTGAAGACGACGATGTGATGCTGGTCACCGACTCTGGCCGCGCCATCCGCTTCCCGGTGCCGGACGTGCGGGTGTTCAACTCGCGCAACTCCACCGGCGTGCGCGGCATCAAGCTGAGCAACGGCGACGAGGTCGTGTCGATGTCGGTGATCCGACACTTCGAGGCGGATTCGGACGAGCGCGCCTCCTACCTCAAGATGCGCCGAGCCATGGCCGGGATCGCCGATGACGCCGAAGCCTCGGATGAGGAAGAGGGCAACGCCGACAGCCTGCTGCCGGCCGAGCGCTACGCCGAGATGTCGGCGGTCGAGAACCTGATCCTGACGGTGACGGCGCGCGGCCTCGGCAAGCTCTCGTCGAGCCACGACTACCCGATCCGCGGACGCGGCGGCATGGGGGTCACCGCCTGGGAGAAATCCATGCGCGGCGGCGAGATCGTGGCGTCCTTCCCGGTCGAGATGGGTGATCAGATCATGCTGGCCACCTCCACGGGCCAGTCGATCCGTGTGCCGGTCGAGGGCATCTCCTTCCGCTCGCGCAGCGCCGGCGGGGTGAAAGTGTTCAACACCCGCGAAGGCGAGACCGTGGTCTCGGTCGCCTGGATCGCCGATCAGGACGACGAGGAAAGCGCGGATGGCGCCGAGGGGGACGCGGGCGAAGGCTCGGCCGAGGCGTGATCCCGACCTCGATCTGAATGTGACGCCCGTCCCCTCTGGGGCGGGCGTTCTTCTTTGCGTGATTGAAAAGAGAAGAAGGCCGGGGCAGTTCTTTTGCCGCAGCGGTGCCCCGGTGGCGCGCGGGGCCTTGGCAGGCTCTGCGCGCGGCCCCATATTCCGCCCATGCTCAAGCTCACCCCGATCCTTCTTGCCATCGCCTATGCCCTCATCGCCTACCGCTTCTCGGCCTGGCGCACCGCGCGGGAGCTGGACTCGCGCTCGACCGAGCTGGCCGATCCCAGGCTCAAGGCGCTGACCGACCGCATGGCGGCCGCATTGGACCTGCCGCGCATCCGAGTGAACATCTATGAGATCGCGCCGGTCAACGGACTGGCCGCGCCGGATGGGCGCATCTTCATCACCCGCGGCTTCTACGACCGCTACAAATCCGGTGAAGTCAGCGCCGAGGAACTCTCCTCGGTGATCGCCCATGAGCTGGGCCATGTGGCGCTGGGGCACTCGCGGCGTCGGATGATCGACTTCTCGGGCCAGAACGCGATCCGCACCGTGCTGGTCATGGTGCTGGCGCGGCTGGTGCCGGGGCTGGGGCCGCTGATCGCCAACGCGCTGACCTCGCTGCTGGCGGCGCGGCTGTCGCGCGGCGACGAGTACGAGGCCGATGCCTATGCCGCGGCGCTGCTGCACAAGGCGGGGATCGGCGTCGCGCCGCAGAAATCGCTCTTTGCCAAGCTCGAGGCGCTGAGCGGTGGCGGTGGGCGCGGAATGCCTGCCTGGCTGCTGTCGCACCCCAAGACCTCGGAGCGCATCGCGGCGCTGGAACGGCTTGAGGCGCGCTGGACCGCCGTACAGGGCTGAGGCGGCTCAGCTGCGCGGCAGACGGCGGCCCAGCCAGCGGTCGAGCGAGAGCGCCCCGCCACCGGTGAACACCAGCACCAGCATCAAGAACCCCCAAAGCACCCGCTGGTCGAGGATCGGCGCATCAGGCTGGCGGTCGAAGAGCGCACCGATAGCCGTGGCGTCGACCCCATGGCCGAAGATATCGGTCAGGCTCACCACAAGCAGGAAGCCGATCATGCCAAGCGCCGCGAGCCGGGTGAAGAGCCCGAGGATCAGAAAGAGCGGCAACATGAATTCGGCGGCGGTGCCCGCAGCGACCACCAGATGTGCGAAAAATCCAAGCTGGCTGGCATCGTAGCCAGCAGCCTCCATGGCGCGGGGATAGATCTGCGCGTAGGCGTTCAGCGACAGGCCGAACCCGTCAACCTTGGTCAGTGCAGAGGACCAGAAGAAACCGGCGAGCGTGGCGGCGAAGACGGCGCGGCCGGTAAGGCCGAGCACGGCGGGCGCGCTCCGCGTCACAGTGCCCACGGCACGGTCAAACTGAGCGAGCAGGGACGCGACCCCGGCGGCGGGAGGGGCAAGTTCGGTCATGGCTCGGGGTCTCCTTCGGAGATGAGGGCGCCCGCGTTGAAGAGGCAGGCAAAGATCGCGGAATGGTCTGCCCCCGCGGGCAGAGCGGCACCCAGAGGCAGGCGCCGGGCCAGCGCCTCCAGCGTCGCGGCGGTGCCGGCCGGGGCGGCGCAGGTCCGCACCGCGAGCCTCGGACGGGTGACCAGAACCTCGCCCGGCGGGCTCTGCGCCAGATCCGGACGCTCCGCGTTGCGCCCCCAGATGGCGAGCGCCGGGTGGCGCGTCCGCAGAATCCGTGCGGCGGGATGCAGGCGTGGGGCGCTCGCGGCCAGCGCGTCCGGCAAGAGCTCGGCCAGAACGCGGGGATCCAGGGGGACGGCATCGGCAGACAGGCTGGCTTCGCGCCGGGCCTGCTCGATCCGGGCAACTTCTGGCAGATAGGGCAGCGCGGTAAGCGGCGGAAAGCGCTGAGTCCAGTCCGGCAACTCGGCACCGTAAAGCGCCATGACCGGGCTGCGCGGCGGGTGCTCACGAGCGAAATCTTGAGCCATGGCAGCGAAATAGGTCTCTCCCACCAGCCGCTGCACCACCGGGAAGGCGGCGGCCAGCGCCTCGGTCAGGGCGACAGCGACGTTATTGCGGTAAACGTCGAAGCGGCGCGTGGCGGCGGAGCCCGTCGGATCGCGCAGCACCTCGGGGCGCGGTGCCTCGAGGGCGAGCAGCGCCCCCGCGAACACGCCCTGCCCGCTCATGCCGACCTCCGCCGCGCCATTACCCGTGCGGCGCGCGCGGCCTCGGCTTCGAGGGTGCGGAAATCGGGCACGTCGTTGTCCCACTCGATCAGGGTCGGGCGCGGACCTGTGCGGGCGATGACCTCGGCGTAGAGCGCCCAGACCGGGTCGGCCACCGGCGCGCCATGGGTGTCGATGAGCAGCGGGCCGCCCTGCCCGTCGTCCTCTTCGGCGTAGCCCGCAAGGTGGATTTCCCCGACCAGCTCGACCGGGTAGTCGGCAAGGTAGCCCTGCGCCGAGGTGCCGAGATTGCTGGCAGAGATGAAGACGTTGTTGATGTCAAGCAGCAGCCCGCAGCCGGTGCGGCGGGCGATCTCGGCAAGGAAAGCGGTCTCCGAGAGCGTGCTCTCCTCAAAGACCAGATAGCTCGACGGGTTCTCCAAGAGCATGCGCAGGCCAAGCCGCTGCTGCACCTCGTCGACATGGGCGGCGACGCGCTCGAGCGTGGCCGCCGTGTAGGGCAGCGGCAGCAGGTCGCTGAAATAACTGCCCTCGTGGGTAGACCAGGCGAGGTGCTCGGAAAATTGCGCCGGGCGCACATGGTCGATGAGCCGCCTCAGGCGCGCCAGATGCGCAGGATCGAGCGGCCCCTCGCCACCAATCGACAAGCCGACGCCATGCACGGAGACGGGAAACCGCGCGCGCAGATCGTCGAGCATGGCCAGACGCGGCCCCCCCTCGACCATGTAGGTCTCGGCGTGGACTTCCAGCCAGCTGACGGCGCCGGGGTCGGCGAGCTCGGCAAAATGTGCCGACTTGAAGCCGACGCCCGCGGTGTTCGGGAGCGTGCTGCTCTGCATGGGATGCCTCCCTGGGCTTGGGCGGGATGGGGCGCGCGCGGCAACCGGCAGGCCGCCGCGCGCGGGGTCAGCCGCGGGCCTCAGCCCTTGGGCAGATCGCGCATCAGCGGCTCGAGCGAGCCCATGCGCGGGGTGCCGTCGGCCATGGCCGGAAGCTCGATCTCGGCGCAGGTGCCGGCGGGCACCAGCGTCCAGGAATTGCCCTGGTAATCGACCGAGGCAGTGCCGGCGCAGGTGGTTCCAGGGCCAGCGGCGCAGCCATTCTGGCCCGCCATGGCGACGCCGAAGCATTTCTCCTGCTCCTGGGCTTGGGCGGCCCCGGCGAATTGCGCAAGACCGGCGGCAACGGCTCCGGCGAGGGCGAGGTGTTTGCTGTGAAGGGTCATGTCCGTCTCTCCAGTGTGACAGGCAGATCATCGCGTCTGCACCGGGGTATTCGAACCGGGAGGCCTCTTTGTTACGCGGCTCGCGCTTGTGTGATAGAGATGAAATATTCGCGCGCTGTTGTAACGGGTGGCCCCGCGCGCCCGTATGCGCAGGTACCTCCCCTAGAGGTGGACTTGAGCCGACCCCATGGGCGATCCCAGATGACCGGACGCGATGACGAGATAGAGGCGCTGATGCGCAAGGCGCTGGACGGCGACCGGCGGGCCTATGCGGGTTGCCTGCAGCGCTTGGTACCACGCTTGCGTGTCATGGCCACGTATGACCTGCCCGCGCAGCACTGGCATCTGGCCGAGGACGTGGTGCAGGAGGCGCTGCTTTCGATCCATCTCAAGCGGGGCAGTTGGGACCGGGACCGGCCGCTGCTGCCATGGGTGCGGGTGATCGTGAAGCACAAGGCAATCGACGCCCTGCGCAAGACCCCGAGCGCGCCGCATGACCCGGTCGAGGATCACCCCGGGCTCGATGCTCCGGCGGTCGACCCGCTTGCGGGGCTGCACCTCGAGCAGGCACTGTCGCGGCTCTCGCCACGGGATGCCGCGCTGGTGCGGGAACATGCGATCGGCGGCGCCGACCCCGAGACGCTTTCGAAGGATTTCGATCTCAGCCCGGGCGCCCTGCGCGTCGCCCTGCACCGGGCGCTGAGACGTCTGGCCGATGCTGCCAGGAAGGAGGAAGAATGGACACCGATGAGCTGATCGCTGCGCTCGCCGCCGATGACGTGCCCGCCAAGCGCCCGCACCTGCTGTGGCGCGTTGCCTTTGGCCTTGCGGTGTCGCTGGCGCTGTTGCTGGTGTTCTGGGGCATGCGCCCGGGCTGGCCGGGCATGCTGATGATGGCACCGCTGCTGGTCAAGCAGAGCCTGCCGATCCTCGTGGCACTGGCGGCCTGGCCGCTGCTGCGCCGGAGCGATCCCGAGGCGCAGGCGCCGCTCTGGCCGCTTTGGCTGCTGGCAGGGGTCAGCGCCGCCGGCTGGGGGCTCTCGGTGCTCGGCGGCGGCGACATTCTGGGCCAGACGCTCTGGGCCTGCCTGCTGTCGATCCCGGCGCTCGCCCTTCCTATTGCCCTTGCGCTCTTCCGTGGCCTGCGGCACCGGGTCGAGACCCGCCCGGCGCGCAGCGGCCTGCTCGCAGGGCTATTCTCGGGTGGCGCGGCGGCGGCGGTCTACGCCGTGCATTGCGACGAAGACAGCGCGGCGTTCTTCCTGTTGTGGTATGGGCTGGCCATCGTTCTCTGCGGGCTGGTCGGGCGCATGGCGGGGCGGCGCTGGCTGGGCGTCTGACCCGCTTGGCTCCCCCGGTAAAAATGCACTCTGCAGCGGTGCCCGGAGAACGGACGCGATCTCATTTTCGTGAAGCTCGCCGAAGACTCATGTTATCCACAGCGGAATTATGGTAAGGTTAAGCTCTGGGACACCTTCGGTTTTCCCCACCTCCCAAGTGAAAAAGCCGGAGCACCTCCGGCGGCTCTTTCGCCTCTCCCGCCTCGTTTTCAATTGTCCCAGGGCCCGCAATTTCCGGACCTTGTCGCGTGAATTCCTTGTCAGAGACGATTTCTGAATCCTGAAAGGAATAGCCATGAAGTTCTTTCTCGCCATTTCCTCCCTCTCTCTCGCCCTGGCCACGACATCCCCGGCCACGGCGCAACAGAGCCTTGTCGACCAGCTGTCGCAATATGTGCCCGACTCCGTGCTGTCGCTGCTGAGCGAATCCGAGATCCTGACCGCTTTCAGCATGTCGACAAGCCGCGAGACCAACGCGCAGAAGGCGTCACGGGTCGCCTATATCGCCACCAGCGGGTCCGCGCCGCGTACCTACTCGCGCACGCAACTCGATCTCGTGGGCAGATATCTCACCGATGAAGAGCTGTCCCGCATGTCCGGCCAGCACATCGGGGACGCTTTGGCGGTCGTGCATTCGAGCCGACCCGAAGTGGAAAAGCGGGGCATCATCCGAGCCTTGTCCGACCGGTAAACACTGCGTCCACGCAGACGCACGAAAGGGGCCGCACCCCGTTACGGCCCCTTTTCCCGTGACCCGAGCGCGCTCACCCCGCCTCGAAGACCAGCCCCATGGAATCGCGCAGGGTGATTGGCCCGCCAAGGTAGTCCTCGCCGATGCCGGGGCTGCGCAGGATCAGCCGCCAGTCGCCGCCGCGCGCCCCCTCGGGCAGCAGGTCGAGCGGGTCGATCTCCTCGGTCTCGCGACCCTCCATGTGGCAAACGGAAAACACCCGCCGCCCATCGGGCCCGTGGCGCAGGGCGGCAAAAACCGTGCGGCCCTCGATCGGCTCGAGATAACGGAAGCTGTCGTCGGGGCCGAAGTTGCCGCGCAGCCAGGGGTTCTGCTGCCGGAAATCGCGCAGCCGCCGCATGAAGCCGGTCTGGGTCGGATCGAGCCACGACAGGTAGTGCGAGACATTGCAGTACTCGTGCATGTCATCCATCCAGGCGCAGGCGATCCGCTTGAGCGCGCCGACGGTGTAGCGCTCCGGCCCGGCCAGCGGCGGCTCGACCGCGCTCAGCAGGGCGGCGATGGTGTTGAGGTCGTAGTCGGTGACCTCGACCAGCGCCGGCAGGAACTCGAAGAAGCGCGCCAGGTCCTCGCGGGTCTCGAACCCCATCTCCTTGAGCCGGCGGAAATTGCCGGGGATCGAGTAGCTGTAGGTGTCGACCTGCCACTTGAGGCTGATCGCCTCTTCAGCCACCACCTTGACCCCGTATTTATCGTCCTGGTTCCGGATGAAGCCCCAGCTTGCCCGCGCCGTGGCGTTGAGGAAATCCATCGGCACGCCTGGGAAGACCGCGTAGGTGAGGATCGACACCGCCGGGTTGTCATAGGCCTTGTCGAGAATCTCCATCTTGGTGTCGCCGAGCCGGGTGTTGATGTTCAGCTTGGGGTTCACCTGAGTGCCCCGGCGCAACGTGTCGTGGTTCGCCGTCCCCGAGATCCAATTCGCCCCGTGCGCGAGGATCTCCTTGATCCGCCAGTACTTCGACAACCAGAAGGTGTAGATGAACGGCGTGTTGTGGGCAAAAGTCAGCGGCCCCCACTGGAACACGTCGGGGTCGTGGGTCTGCTCCTCGATCACGGCGCGGTAGGTCGAGCTCAGCTCCCAGTCTTCGTCGGGCCAGGGGCGGCCGTCCTCGAAAACGAACCAGGGCAGGTACTCGGTGCCCGCCACTTCCTGCACAAGGCCCGACATTTCGCGCAGGTAGTCATCGTCGTGGCGCAGGGTCTGCGCCGCCCAGTCCCACCACTTGAAGTCCTGTGCGCCGTCGACCCGCACCCCGTCGGCGCCGAAGTTCACCTTGCGACGCTGCAACTCGAGCAGGATCGCCCGCACATAGGGGTTCAGGTAGTCGAGGTTCTGCCCGTACATGTTGGGCCCGGCAAAGTAGTGGCTCGACAGCGCATTGAGCCCCTGGTTGTCGGAATGACCGAAAACCACGTCGAGGATCAGCTTCTTGGGTGTACCGGGAAAATTGTGCAGCGCGGCGGCAAAATCGACCAGCTCGTCGGGCCGGGCGCTTTCCAGCAGCACCGGATTTACCGTCGCCATGCCGGCGATGACGATGTCATAGCCCCAGTTGGTGGTGTTGGGCCGCATCAGCGTGGCCTCGACGCGCCCCTCCTCGCTCAGGCTCTCGGTCCAGAAATCCGGCCCCGCCTCGTAGACGGTGGTCGGCTCGAGCGGCAGCGGCTGCACCGCGTCATAGCCGATGAAAAGCTCGTCCGCCGGCTCCAGCGGCAGACCGTTGGCCACCCGTTCCCCGATGCGGTGGATTTGCCGGGTGAGGCTCGCGATGGTGCCGCCTGCGGTGGCGGTGGGGATATGCAGCTGCAGGATCGAAGTCGGAGCGCCGAACTTATGCGGGCCGTCACGCTTCAGCGCCTCGAAATACCCCTTGTCGGGGCGGTCCTTCTGCATCGCGGCGACGTCGTAAACCTCGGCGGGGGCCAGCGCGCCAAAGGGCACCGACATGGCAAGCGGGTCGAGGATGCGGGTCATCTTGCCTTCGGCATCTCGCCAGACAAGCGCGTAGAAGTCGCCGGTCTCGGCGCGGTTGCCCGCCTTGACCCCCGTGGCAATGGAAAACACGAAGGCCTCGCACCTCTCGACCGGCAGTAGCATCCGGTCGAAGCTCGTCTCGCTATGCGACAGCGTGAGGTCGAGCGCTCCCTCGGGGCGTAGAATCTCGACGAAGATGTCGCCGTCCGAGACGCTCCAGTCCTGCAACTCTGGCGCCCAGAAGCCAAAGACGACCCGGTCACCCTCGACCTGCGCGCCGAGCCTGCGCGCGATCGTGCGCCCGGCCGAGAACCGGTCTTCTGCGGTGGTCAGAATGCGCTCGCACCATCGCGAAAGCTCGAGAGTTGCGTCTGCGTCGTGGGACAGGCTTTCGATGCGGTCGTACACGTCCGGGTCTCCTGTGTGATCTGCGGGCGCCTCGGCCCTTGCGTGCGGCCCGCGCTCAGCGCGCCGGGGTGAGCATGATGGTCGACAGGGGCGGCAGGGTCATGCGCGTCGCGGCAGGCCGGCCCTGCGCGCCCGGCGCGCCCGCTTCGACCTGCCCCATGTTTCCGGCTCCCGAGCCGCCGTAAATCTCGGCGTCGGTATTCAGAATTTCGCGCCAGACGCCCGCGTGGGGCAAGCCCAGTTCGAAGTCACCGCGGGTCACAGGGGAGAAATTGCACACGATGACCACGGGATCATCACCTTCGGCCCCCTTGCGGACCCAGGCGAAGACATTCTCGGCCGCGGCATCGGCGAGGATCCACTCGAAACCCTGCGCCTCGCAGTCGCGCCGGTGAAGCGCAGGCAGCTCGCGGTAGAGCCGGTTGAGATCGCGAACCAGAGAGCGCATGCCCATGTGGTCCGGCTGCTTGAGCAGGTCCCACGGCAGCTCGCCCTCGAAGTCCCATTCGGTGGGCTGGGCGAACTCCTGCCCCATGAACAGCAGCTTCTTGCCCGGGTGACCCCACATGAACCCGTAATAGGCGCGCAGGTTGGCGAATTTCTCCCAGTCGCTGCCCGGCATCTTGCCCAAGAGCGAACCCTTGCCATGCACCACCTCGTCGTGGCTGATCGCGAGGATGAAGTTCTCCGAAAAGGCATAGGTCAGACCGAAGGTCATCTGGTGATGGTGATGCTGCCGGTAAATCGGGTCCATCGCGACATAGCTGAGCGTGTCGTGCATCCAGCCCATGTTCCACTTGAAGCCGAAGCCAAGCCCGCCCTGCTCGACGGGGCGCGAGACGCCGGGAAAGGCGGTGCTCTCCTCGGCGACGGTCATGATGCCGGGCATCGCCTCCTGGGCTTCGGCGTTCATCCGGCGCAGCAGGTCGATCGCCTCGTAGTTCTCGCGCCCGCCGTCCTTGTTCGCCACCCATGCGCCGTCATTGCGCGAGTAGTCGCGGTAGAGCATCGAAGCCACCGCATCCACGCGCAGACCGTCGGCGTGGTACTCCTCGAGCCAGTAGCGGGCGTTGGCGGCAAGGAAATTGACCACCTGCGGCTTGCCGAAATCGTAGATCAACGTGTTCCAGTCGCGGTGAAACCCCTCGCGCGGATCGGCGTACTCATAAAGCGCGGTGCCGTCGAACTGCCCGAGCCCATGCGCATCTGATGGAAAATGCGCCGGCACCCAATCAAGCAGCACCCCGAGCCCCTTGCGGTGCGCGGCATCCACGAGGTCGCGAAACTCATGTGGCGGGCCGTGACGTACGGTAGGTGCATAGAGGCCCGTAGGCTGATACCCCCACGAGCCGTCGAAGGGATACTCGGCAATGGGCAGCAGCTCGATATGTGTAAAGCCCATGTCCGCCACGTAGTCGACCAGCTGCGTTGCCGCCTCCCTGTAGGAAATCGGGCGGCCGTTCTGCGTGTGATCCCGCTTCCACGAGCCAAGGTGGACCTCGTAGATCGACACTGGCGCGTCCGGCGCATTGCGGGCCGCGCGCGCCGCCATCCAGTCGGCGTCGTGCCAGCCGTAGCCGGTGATGTCGCGCACCACGCTGGCGTTCTCGGGCCGGTGCTGACTGCCGAATCCCATTGGGTCGGCCTTGAGCGGCAGGGTGTTTCCGGCGGCGTCGACGATCTCGTACTTGTAGAGCGTGCCCTCGCCCAGCCCCGGCAGGAACAGCTCCCAAAGGCCCGCGCCGCGCTGCTGCAGGGCGTCCGCCCCGCCCTGCCAGTCGTTGAACGGGCCGACGACCGAGACCCGCTGCGCATTCGGCGCCCAGACGGCGAACTGCGTGCCCCGGACATCCTCATGCGTGATCACATGGGCGCCGAGCGCGTCCCAGAGGCGCCCGTGACGACCCTCCGCGATGAGATGGACGTCCAGCTCGCCGAGGATCGGGCCGAACCGCGAAGGCGCATGGGGCCGGTCCTTATCGTGCTCAGTCTGGAGTGTGCGTCGCTGCGAGTGCTGCATAAGCCCTTGCTCCCTTTTTGGCATCGGTCCGGCCAAGAAACCCGGTGGCTCCCGAGATGGCGGGAGGGGCGCGCCAGAAAAGCGCGGCGCACGCGTGCCCGCCGCAAAGGCCGGACCATGATTTCCAGTCAACCTAATGCGTGAGCGCGAGGCGTCAAAGTCGCCCCGCCGCATGACTTCCGACCGCCGGGTTGATCTAAAGCAAGACGCCGCCGCCAGATTGACCCTAGGGTAGCTCCATTCGGTGCGAAGAGAGGAACCCATGCAGAAAGTAATTCTGTGCCTGGCCGCCTGCCTGCTGGCCCTGCCCGCCCTGGCCGAGGGCGAGATGGCGCATTTCGCGATCGGCGCAGATGTCTTCCGCGCCGGGCGCTCGGTCGAGGTCGATGGCGCGGGGTCGGACGACCTTTTCCTGGCCGGAGAGATCGTTACCGTGACCGGCGACATCACCGGCTCCGCGCATCTTGCGGGGCGCGAGGTCCGGGTCGAAGGCGCTGTTGGCGGCGATCTCTACGCGGCGGGCGACGAGGTCACGCAGCAAGGCCCCGTCGGTGGCGACGCGACCCTTTTCGGACGGGCGCTTTCGGTGTCCTCGATCGGGGGCGACCTGCGCATTGCCGGGTCGGACCTGCAGCTCACCGGCCCGGTCGCCGGCTATGCCATGGTGGCCGGCGAGAAGGTCGGCTTCGACGCGGAGGTCGCCGGTGATGTGAGCCTTGCCGCCGAGCAGGTGATCTGGGGTGAGGCGGCGCGCATTCGCGGGCGGCTGATCGTCTACGAGGAGACCCCAGGCGATCTCGACGTACCCGACCGGGTGGCACCGGACGCCCGCATCGAGCGCCGCGAGATCGAGGCCTGGGAGGGGCCGACGCCGCCGAGCTGGCGGCGGGCGATCATCGGTTTCCTGCTGGGCGTGGTGGGGATCGCCGCGCTCGGTGCATTGATCGCCGTGCTGGTGCCCGAGCGGCTCGCCGAAATGCGGCGGCAGATCCTCGACCGGCCTTTCCACACGCTCTGGCTCGGTTTCCTGACCCAATCGGCGGTGATCGGCGCGGGGGTGCTCTTCGCCCTGACGCTCATCGGCCTGCTGCTCACCCCGGCGATGATCCTGCTGGCCCTTGTGGGGGGCTTCGCGGGCTACCTGGTCGCTGCCTATGCCTTCGGCGTGGGGCTCTTCCTCGCCTTTGGCCGAAGCGAGCCGCTCAGCATTGGCGCACGTGCCCTCTCGGCGGGTCTCGGCGCGCTGGCCGCGGGCATCATCGGGCTCATTCCCTTCCTCGGCTGGCTTTTTGTACTGGCCATGGTTCTGACCGGGGTCGGGGCGATCACCCTGCGTGTCATCCGCCCGTCGTTCTTCGTCGGCGACGAATAGGGGCCACCCCAGCGCAGCGCCTCCGCAGGGACATCGCGCCGCCACGCCCGGCGCTCAGCGTTTTTGGCGTGACTTGTCCTTGATCACCCCGCGGACCATCTTCCCAAAGGCCCGGTCCTTCACGCGCCGCTGCTGCAGGCTGGCCGAGTTGAACTCGTCTTCTGCCTTCAGCTTGCGCCAGCGGGCAAGACGCGGCGCGTCGAGCTGGCCGTCGTCGATCGCCGCGCGCACCGCGCAGCCCGGCTCGGTCTCATGCCCGCAGTTGCGAAACCGGCAGCCCGCCGCCAGTTCCTCGATATCCTCGAAAACCTCGGCGATCCCTGCGGCGACATCGGTCAGCTGCAGCTCGCGCATTCCCGGCGTGTCCAGCAGCAGGCAGCCGCCCGGCACCGGGTGCAGCTCGCGGTGGGTGGTGGTGTGGCGCCCCTTGGCGTCGTCCTCGCGGATGCCCTGCGTGGCCACGTGCTGCGCGCCAGAGAGCGCATTGGTCAGCGTCGACTTGCCCACACCCGAGGAGCCGACGAAGGCCACCGTCCGTCCCGGCGTGCACCAATCGGCCAACGCTTGAGCGGGCGCGCCACCGCGGGCGTCGAGCCCCACCACCTGCACGCGGTCCGACAGGCCTCGTGCCTCCTCCACATAGGGCGCCGGGTCGTCCACGAGGTCGGTCTTGGTCAGCACGATCACCGGCTCGATCTCTGCATCGAAGGCCAGCGCGAGGTAACGCTCGAGCCGCGCGACGTTGAAATCCTGGTTGCAGGAGGTGACGATGAACAGCGTGTCGATATTTGCGGCGATGAGCTGGACCTGCCGGTCGTGTCCGGCGGCGCGCCGCTTGATCAGCGAGGCGCGTTCCAGCACCCGGCTCGACTTCGGCAGCGCGCGGTCGAGCAGCAGCCAGTCGCCCACCGTCGAGTCGGGTCCCGCGGGGATCAGTGTGTCGATTCCGTCTCCGGCCACGTGAAGCCCGCCGCGATGCACCGAGAGCACTCGGACGGGCGGCGTCTCGATCAGGGCCTCGGCGTCGATCTGCTGGGCGAAGAAATTCCTCCAGCCAAGCGCCTCGAGCGCCGAGAGCGCAGGGCGGGCCGGCTGCGGGGCGTCGCCCTTGCCGGGAAGGAAAGCTGAATAGTCTCGGACCATGAGGTGTCCCGCTGCGGGAGGAAGACGGAGAGGCCCAGAATGCCACAGCCGCGCAGGGGGGCAAAGCCCCAGGCACGCTTCTGCCCCAGCGGAATGCGGCGCAGAAGAGTGTTTCTGCGATCGAGGCCGCGCTGTCGATCAGGCGGTGATGATGTCGATGAACGGCAGGTTGCCCGCAGTCAGCCCGGCATCAACCGGCAGGACCGCGCCGGTGATGCCGCTCGCCATCGGCGAGGCGAGGAAAATCGCGGCCTTGGCCACCTCCTCGGGGCTGACCAGCCGGCCCAGTGGGTAGAGCGCGGTGACCTTCGCGAAGATGTCAGGCTGGCGGGCCTTGCGCTCGTCCCAGGCGGGCGTGTGCACCGACCCCGGCGCCACGACGTTGGCGCGCAGTCCATGCTTGCCCTCCTCGGTCGCAAGCGCCTTGGCCCAGGCGATGATCCCGGCCTTGGCCGCGGAATAGGCCGGGCTGCCGAAGTGGCAAATCCCGTTGACCGAGGCCACGAAGACCGCCGCCGCCCCCTCGGGCCGCCCCCGCAACGCCGGCAGCAGCGCGCGGCTGAACACCGCCGCGCCGGTGAAGTTGAGGTGCAGATCGTGCTGGATCACCGCCGTGTCGGTGTTGTCCAGCAGATCGACGCGGGTGCCCCCGGCGTTGGAAATCAGAACGTCCACCGGCGATTGCGCAATCTTCGCCGCCGCCGCCTCGGTCTCGTCCGTGTCGGTGATGTCGAACTCGACGACCTCATCGGCCTGCAGGCCGCTTCCGGCGCGGTCGCAGGCGACCACATGCGCGCCCGCCTCCTTCAGCGCGGCCGTCATGGCGGTGCCGATGCCGCCCCCCGCCCCAGTCAGAACAACACGTTTTCCGCTCAGCAACATCTCAGGCTTCCTCGTCTTCGGCAGTCACGGCATCGAGCCCCAGTGGGTCCGCCACCTTGGGCCAGAAATCGCTGCCCGCCTTCTGATAGGCAGTCAGCGCCGGTTTCGTCGGATAGGATGACGGGCTGTCCACGTGAATGATCCGCGAGGACACCGGATCGAACCCGGCATGAAAATGGTTGGTGGATTTGACCAGCAGGATTTCCTTTCCTGTGAAATCCACCCCTTGGTTGGAAAAGAGCGTCGGCTCGTAGGTCTGCGTCCGGCTGGAAATCAGCACGATGTCGATCTCGGTGCCGAGGATGCGGACGGTGGCCGAGCGGCCCAGCGTCACGCGGCTGGCACGGAAGCTCTGGTGACCCTCCTGCGCGAGGTGGATGACCTCGATCTCGGCATCGATGGGCGGGCCAGCTTCCGCCCCGGCCTTGCCGCCAAAGCGCAGGCGCAGCGTCGCCCCGAGGCCCGCTGCATGGCAGAAGCCCACCGCCACCGGATCCCAGATCGCCCCCACGGCGACCCTGTCGACGGCGCGCGCCATCAGCGAGAGCAGCACGTAGGTGCCATCCCCCGCGCAGCCGCCGCCCGGATTGTCCCAGGTGTCGGCGATGGTGACCGGCATCGATGGATCGGCTTCGCGCACCGCGAGCGCGAGATCGATGCCCTCCTCGTAGTCCAGGATCGGCATCGCGGTCTTGCCGCGCAATGCGTAGAGCTCCTCTCCCAGCTTTCGGGCCAACGCCGCGCCCTCCTCCGGCGCATTGTCTGTGACCACCATGATCTTCGTGCCCATCTCGGGCACGTCGCCCGCCATGAAACCGTGGATGATCGAGCACGACAGGATCTTGCCCTGCCCCTCAAGCAGCTTCATCCGGTCGACGAAGCCGCGCATGGGCTCCTGGCTTGTCGGATAGAGGCCGATCATCTTGCAGTCGAAGGTCGAGATCACCGGGCGCACTTCTCCGCGCAGGGCCCGCAGGGCAAGGTCCACCACATGCGTACCGCGCTCATGAAAATCGGTATGGGGGAACTCGAGGAAGGTCGCCGCCAGGTCGAGCTGCGCCACGCGCCTCCGCGTGAGATGGCTGTGCGGGTCAAACTCGGCAGCCACCAGCACCTCGGGGCCGACGATGGCGCGGACACGCTCGAGGAAATCGCCCTCGCAGTCGTCATAGCCCTGCGCCACCATCGCGCCATGCAGTCCGAACACCACGCCGTCCACCGGCATGGCCGCGCGCAGTTGGTCGAGGATCTCGTCGCGCAGTTCCTCGAAGGTTTCCCGCTTGATGAGTCCCGCAGGTTCCGCCCAGGTCGAACTTCCCTCGATCACCGTAAAGCCTTCGTCGCGGCCGCGCCGACGCAGGATCGGCACCGGCGAAGAGCAGAGCGTCGGGGTCTCGGGGTGCTCCCCCGGCGCGGCGTAGAAGGCCGCCTCGAAGGCCGCGCGATCGGTCGGCAGCGGCGAAAAGGTATTCGTTTCGGTGGCCAGAGACGCGGTAAACACCCTCACGCGGCGACCCTCCTTGCATTGTGGCGGACAGGCGCGGGTCCGCTTTTGTGAAGTCCTGTCGCCGCGCGCCGGGTCATCCGCTCAGGCCGCGTCGCGCGACGGCGCGCGCAGGGCGAGGATGGCGGCGCCCACGAGGCCGGGTTCGGTGCGGCATTGCGCCTGCACCACCAGCGGCTCGGAGGGTTTCGCCAGCGTCAGCGGCCGAGTGGCCTCGTCGAGCGCCGCGATCAGCGCGGCATCGTTCGCCAGCCCTCCACCCGCGGCGACCACGGTGGCGCCTGTCATGTTGACCACCATGGCCAAGGGGCCAGAGAGCAGCTCGAGCCAGGCAGCCACGGTCCTCGATGCGCCCGCATCCCCCGCGTGCCAGCGCGCGAGGATCTCGGTCGAGGGCAGTTCCGTCCCGGCAATGTCGCGGTGCAGCCGCTCGATGCCGCGCGCCGAGCAGGTGGCATCGAGGCAGCCGTTCAGGCCGCAGCCGCACTGGTAGGATGGCAGCGGCGTGTCGAGGCAGTCGAGCAGGCGTTTGGCCACTGGTCCGTGCCCCCATTCGCCCGCGTAGCCGCTGCCCGCGCCGATCAGCCGCCCCCCGGCGACGAGCCCGCCGCCGACGCCGGTGCCGATGATCGCCCCGAAGACCACGTCATGCCCGCTCCCGGCCCCCACGGCAGCCTCGGCAAGCGCGAAGCAATCGGCGTCATTGGCCACGAGCACCTCGATCCCGAGCAGCGCCGTGAGCTCGGGCGCCAGGCGGCGTCCGGTCAGGCAGGGGATATTCGCGACGGTGGCCCGGCCGGTCTTCGGATCGACCACGCCCGCGATCGAGATGGCCACCCGCTCGGCCCTTCCCGCCGCCTCGGAGATGGCCTCGCTGAGGGTGGCCACGAAGGCATCGAAGTCATCCCCCGGCGTCGGACGGCGCGAGAGCGCGCGCACGTCATGGATGCTGGTCGCCACGGCGCTTTTCACCGATGTGCCGCCGATATCGAAACAGACGATCATGCTGCCACCTCATCGTCCCACGGGCTGCCGCCGATCCAGACGTCCTGCAACGCAAGGTCTCGATCAAGAACGAGGAAATCTGCGCGACCGCCCTCGGCAAGACGCCCGACGTCGGACAATCCTGCGGCCTGTGCGGGATAGAGCGTCGCCATGCGCAGCGCCTCTTCGAGCGGCAGCTCCAGTGCCGCGACGCAGTAGCGCAGCGCCTCCAGCATCGAGATGTCCGCCCCTGCCAGCGTACCGTCGGCCAGCGTCAGGCGCCCGCCCGCGCGGTAGATGGTGCGGCCGTTGAGGGTGATCTCGGTCAGGTCCGAGCCCGTCGCGGCCATGGCGTCCGAGACGAGGAACACATGCCCCGGCCCGCGCTTCCCGCGCAGCGCGACCCGCATGGCCACGTCGCTGACATGATGCCCGTCGGCGATCAGCCCGCAACTCACCGCGCCCGCGTCCAGTGCCGCGCCGACCAGACCCGGAGCGCGGTGGCCCATCTGGCTCATCGCGTTGAAAAGATGCGTCGCCATGCTCGCCCCGGCGGCGAAATAGCGCGCGGCGGTCTCGGCACTGCAGTCGCTGTGCCCGAGCGAGACTTGCACGCCCCCGGCGACCAGCCGCGCGACCTGCTCGACCGTCGCCGCCTCGGGCGCCAGCGTCACCAGCAGATGACCGCAGCTGCCCTTTGCCGCGAGGATGCGCTGCAGATCGGCCTCCTCCATCGGGCGCACCAAGTCCTCTGCGTGGGTGCCCTTGCGGCGCGGATCGAGGTGCGGCCCCTCGAGATGAAGACCCGCGAGCCCCAGCTGCCCCGCGGCATGCGCCGCAGCACAGGCCGCGAGCGCCTGCGAGGTCTTCTCTGCCGTGTCGGTGATCAGCGTGGCGAGGATCGAGGTAGTCCCGAGTGCCCGGTGCGCGGCGCAGATCGCCGCCAGCCCTGCGGCGCTCGTGGTGTCGTTGAACTGCACCCCGCCGCCGCCGTTGACCTGCAGGTCGACGAGACCCGGCACGATCAGCTCGACCTCTGCCGCCTTGCCGGGAATCACCCCGGTCACTTTCCCGTCCGCAAAGCTCACCGCGGCGGTCTCATGCCAGTTCCAACCGTCGAAAACCCGGAGCGCGACCGGGGAAATCCCTGTCCTCATGCGCTCCGGGGCTCCGCAGGGCCGCACAGAGGGAGCGCGGCCTGAGCCGCTCGCCCGCATCTGAGGCAGGAACTGAAAATGAATTTCACCATAGTCGCTGTCTTTCGCATTTTTATATTGACTGTCACGAAACTGACCCACAGTCTACGAAAATAAATTACGTAATCCGTGCGACAGCCCCGCGTCACCCACCGTTGCGGAAGGCACCCTCGCCCGGGAAAAGAACAGGGATCGAGAATGAAAGTCGGCATCGTCGGGCTTGGGTACCGTCTAGGCTACCTGAGCCAGGTCTTCACGCAAATGCATCCTGATTTCGAGATCGCTGGCTACGTCGATCCCGCCCCTGCGGGCATGGGTCTGCTGGAGCAGAAGGGCATCTCCGCAGGCACCCAGTACGCGACAGTGCAGGAGCTGCTCAAGGCCGAAGACCTCGACCTGCTGATGGTGGGTTCGCCCAACTGCATGCACCTCGAGCACATCCGCGCCGGTTTCGAGGCAGGCGTGAAGGTGTTTTCCGAAAAGCCCGTCGTCACCACCAAGGACGACAGCTTCGAGATGGCGCGGCTGCTCGCGACATACGGCGTCGGGAACCTGCTGGTCGGCCTCGTGCTGCGCTACGCCCCTCTCTACACCGACCTGCGCGCGGCGCAGGCGCGCGGCGAGCTCGGCGATGTGGTGTCCATCGAAGCCAGCGAGCACATCCCCCCCTACCACGGCGCCTTCTTCATGCGCGACTGGCGGCGCTACGACCGCTGGGCCGGCGGGTTCATGCTCGAGAAATGCTGCCACGACATCGACCTCTATAATGGAGTCATCGGCGCACGCCCCGAGCGGGTGAGCAGTTTCGGCGGCCGCCGCACCTTCGTGCCCGCGAACGATCCGCGCGCCCGGGGCATCAACGATCTCGGGGTCTACAGCCAGAAGCCTTCGGGCTGGAACGGCACCGACAAGGTCTTCGACAGCGACGCCGAGATCATCGACTACCAGGTGGCCATCGTCGAATACGAGAACGGCGCCGCGCTGAACTTCCACACCAACCTCAACGTGCCCGACGATTTTCGCCGTTTCGCGGTGATTGGCACCCGCGGCATGGCCGAAGGCGACTTCGTCCGTGGATTTCTCAATGTCACCGACAGCCACACCCGCCAGCCACTCGAGCGCAAGACCTACCAGGCCAGCGACCTCTCGCAGCACTACGGCGCGGACGAAGAGATGGCCAAGGGCGTCATCGCCTCGGTGCTGACCGGTGCGACACAGCCCGTCTCGGTGCTCGACGCGCTCGAAGCGGGGCTGCTCGCCATGGCAATGGACGAGGCCCGCGCCAAGCGCACGGTCATCGAGATGTCGCGCACCTGGGATCTCTACGACGAGGCCCTCACCGCCAAGGTTCCGGCCTGATGAGCGCACAGAAGTCCGCCGTCATCTTTGCCTGGATCTTGCTGGTCCCCGCTCTGGCCTATGTGTCCGCCATTGTCGTCTACCCGCTGCTGCAGACCGTGAACCTGTCGTTCACCGACGCCTCGCTGCGCCGCACCACGAATTACATTGGCTGGGAGAACTATGCGAAGATCTTCGACGCCGAGTTCGCCACGATCATCGGCCGGACCTTCCTTTGGACCTTCCTTTCGGTCTCGATCAAGATGATCATCGGCACCGGCGGGGCGATGCTGCTCAATGCCGCGCTGCCCGGCCGCGCGCTCTTCCGCATCCTGACCATGCCGCCCTGGATCGTGCCGATGGCCATCGGCATCTTCATGTGGGGCTGGATGTACAACGGCCAGTTCGGCATGATCTCGGGCCTGCTGCAGCGCTTTGGGCTGGTCGACGGGCCGGTCGCCTTCCTCGCCTACGGCCACACTGCGTTCTGGGCGACGATCATCACCGACGTGTGGATCGGTGTGCCGATGGTGACCATGTACATGCTCGCCGCCGTGCAATCGGTGCCACAGGACCTGCACGAGGCCGCCTGGACCGATGGCGCGAGCCGTCTCTACCGGATGCGCAGGATCACCCTGCCGATGATCTTCCCGGCGGCGATCACCATGTCGATGATCTCGCTAATCTCGACCTTCAACTCGTTCGATCCGATCTGGATCCTGACCCAGGGCGGCCCCTCGGGCTCGACCACCACGATGATCATCGACACCTATTCGACCGCGCTCGGCTCCAAGAAGTTCGGCGAGGGTGCGGCGAGAGCGGTGGTGATCTGCCTGTTCCTGTCGGCCTTTGCCCTGCTCTACTTCCGCGCCGTCACCAAGCTGTCGAGGAGGATGACCACATGATGAAGAAAAACGCCATGATCGACCGCTACCGCTGGTGGGAAGTGGTCCTGATGTACTGCGGCATCTTCATGTTCCTCTTCTTCGTGCTGGCGCCCTTCATCGAGGGCTTCCTGGTCTCGCTGAAGCCGCTGGGCCTGCTTTTCTCGACGCCCTACAAGTTCCTGCCAGAGAACGGCTCATTCAAGGCCTACTTCACCATGTGGGAGAGCGTGCCCGAGTTCGGCCGCTACATCTTCAACTCCTTCTTCATCTCGACTGTGATCACCGTGGTGGTGCTGCTGCTGGTGGTGCCCGCGTCTTATGCCTTTGCCCGGATCAGCTTTCGCGGCTCGGGCACGCTGCTCGGCGCCTTTCTGGCGGTGAACATGTTCTCGGGCGCGGTGCTGCTCATCCCGCTGTTCCGGTTGATGCGCGCCTACGGCATGCTCAACACCTACTGGGCGATGATCGTGCCCGGCGTGGCCTTCCTAATCCCGACGGCGATCTGGCTGCTCTCGACCTACATGCGCCGCATCCCGCGCGAGCTGGACGAGGCCGCCTATGTCGATGGTGCCAGCCATTTCTACATCCTGCGCCGGGTGATCCTGCCGCTGGCGATGCCGGGCATCACCGTTGTCGCCATCACCACCTTTATCGGTGCCTACGCTCAGCAGTTCATCTTCGCGCTGACCTTCAACTCCAAGACGGAGTTCATGCCGCTGCCCATCGGCCTTTATGCCTACTTCGGTCGCCAGGAGGTGATCTGGAACGAGCTTATGGCCGCGAGCTTCGTCGGCATCGCCCCGGCGATGATCCTGATCTTCGCGCTGCAACGCTACCTCGTCGCCGGCCTCACCGCCGGGGCGGTGAAGCAGTAGGCCGCGCAAGAGCTGGCGTCCGCGCCGCGCGCGGAGGCCCTCCATGGCCCCCGAGGGAGGGGGCGACCGGCGACTCCCGCGAGAGGGAGCAGCCGAAGACCGCCCCGGGACAGGGGAGCCAGAAAGGCCCGCCGCACAAGCGGCAAGAAACGGCCCCGCCCGAAAGGGCACCAACAGGAGAGAACAGGAATGACCAAGACCCTTCTTCGCACCGGCGCCGCGCTCGTCGCGCTGACCGCCGCGATGCCCGCCATGGCCGAAGAGATCACCATGATTGTCTGCGGCGACACGATGAACCCGGTCCACCAGAAGTATATCGACCAGTGGGAAGCCCAGAACGAAGGCTGGACCGTCGCGCCAGAAGTCGTCGGCTGGGGCCAATGCCAGGACAAGGTGACCACGCTCGCCGTCGCAGGCACCCCCGTGGGTCTCGCCTACGTCGGCTCGCGGACGCTGAAGGAATTTGCCGAGTTCGGCCTGATCGAGCCGGTGCCGATGAGCGACGAGGAAAAGGCCTCCTACTACCCCAACGTGGTCGACACCGTGACCTATCAGGGTGAGCAGTGGGGCGTTCCGGTCGCCTTCTCGACCAAGGCCTTCTACTGGAACAAGGATCTCTTCAAGGAAGCCGGCCTCGATCCGGAAAGCCCGCCCAAGACATGGGCCGAGGTCATCGACGCCGCCAAGGCCGTCACCGAGAACACCGACAGCGCCGGCTTCGGCCTCGTCGCCAAGACTTTCGACAATACCATGCACCAGTTCCTGCATTGGGTGTATACCAACAACGGCCAGGTCGTGGACGCCGAGGGCAACATCGTGCTGGACTCGCCCCAGAACCTCGAGGCGTTGGAAGCCTACAAGGCGCTGGTGCCCTACTCGGAGGAAGGCCCGACCGCCTACGAGCAGAACGAGGTCCGCGCGATCTTCCTCGACAGCGGGGTGGCGATGATGCACGCCTCGATCGCCGCTGTCTCGCGCCTAGAGGACACCGACATCAACTGGGGCGTGGCCAACCTGCCGCTCGGTCCGGAGGCCCAAGGCCCGGGCACGCTGCTGATCACCGACAGCCTCGCCGTTTTCTCGGGCTCCGGCTACGAGGAAAAGGCCGTCGAGCTGGCGAAATTCCTCACCGCGCCGGAAGCGCAGGAAGAATATGACCTCGCCGAAGGCCTGACGCCGCTGCGCCCCTCCGCCAACATCGACGCGCTGGTCGCGGAGACCCCCTACTGGGCGCCCTATATCGACGGCATCGAGTTCGGTGGTCCGGAGCCGCTCTTCACCGACTACCGTGGCTTCCAGAACGTCATGATCGAGATGGTGCAATCCGTGGTCACCGGCGCGGCCGAGCCCGCCGACGCGCTGGCCAAGGCCGACGCCGCGCTCAAAGAGCTCGAGTGACCCAGCGCTGATTGATCCGAGCCCGCATGGGTTCTCATGGTCCGGACCTTCGGGTCCGGACCGCTTGAATAGGAAAGGACTTTCCCTTGGGACAGCTTGCCCTGAGCGGTGTGAAGAAACGCTTCAACAAATTTGAGGTCATCCATGGGATCGACCTCGACATCCGGGATGGCGAATTCGTCGTCTTCGTCGGGCCTTCGGGGTGCGGCAAGTCCACGCTGCTGCGGATGATCTGCGGGCTGGAAGAGATCACCGAGGGCGCATGCACCATCGACGGAATCCGCGTCAACGACCTGCCGCCGGTCAAGCGCGGCATCGCCATGGTGTTCCAATCCTACGCGCTCTATCCGCATATGTCGGTCTTCGAGAACATTGCCTTTCCGCTGCGCGTCGAGAAGCTCCCTGAGGCCGAGATCAAAGAGCGTGTGATGCGCGCGGCGCGGGTGCTGCAACTGGAGAACCGGCTGCAGCAGAAGCCGGGCAACCTCTCTGGCGGACAGCGCCAGCGGGTCGCCATCGGCCGGGCCATCGTGCGTCAGCCATCTATCTTCTTGTTTGACGAGCCGCTGTCGAACCTCGACGCCGCGCTGCGTGCCGAGATGCGCATCGAGCTGACCGCGCTGCACAAGAAACTCAAGGCGACGATGATCTACGTCACACACGACCAGGTCGAGGCGATGACCATGGCCGACCGCATCGTGGTGCTCGACGGCGGCAGCATCAGCCAGGTCGGCGCGCCGCTCGAGCTTTACCACAAGCCCGACAACCTGTTCGTCGCGGGCTTCATCGGCAACCCGCGGATGAACTTCCTCCCCGGCACCTGCACAAAGGTCGGTCCCGAGGGCGCCACGGTGAGCCTGAACACTGGCGGCACGATCACCGTGCCGGTCGAGGCGCCCCGCAGTCTCGAAGGCCACCAGATCACGTTGGGCATCCGCCCCGAGCACCTGAGCCAGGCCGGCGGCGATCTGTCGATCGACGTGATCCCGAATGTCGTCGAACGGCTGGGGGTGAACACCGTGGCCTATGCCGAACTCGAGGGCGTGGGCACGATCTCGGCCTTGCTGCCCGGATCCTCTCCGGTGGCCCCGGCGACACCCGCGACGCTCTCCTTCCTCGCCGCCGACTGCCACCTCTTTGACGCCGACGGCATGGCCCTCGCCCGCAAGGTCGACAGCTCGATGCCGATCCCGGCAGCGGCCACCGCCTGAGGCACCTTGGCGGGCTCACTCACGGGCTGGTCGCAGATTGAAACAACAATGCCCCCGCAGGGATCGCGGGGGCATTTTCTTCACTCCGGAGCTCGCGCATAGAGCGCTCGGGGGCCGAGCGGTTCCTGGCTCACCAGACGGTGCCGCGCGCCGCCACCTTAAGCACCCGGGTGACCTTCTCGCCGTCGTGGAAGACCATCCGGTCGAAGAGATTGGTGACCACGCAGGTGTGGTTCGGGATCACCCGCAGCACCTCGCCCACCTTGGGCCCCTCGCCCGCGATTCCCGACAGGTCCACCACGCCGTGCTCTTCCGACAGACCGGTGATCCGCGCACCGGGGTATTCGACGATCAGCCCGTGATCCTGAAAGCCGAGCAAATCAGAGGTCAGCGCCTTGGAGCCCGCGTCGATCACCGCCCGATCCGGCGTCGGGCGCGAAACCACGGTGACGAGAATATGCATGGCGCACTCATCGAGGCTGGCATGCCCCGCGCGCACCATGGCACGGTCGTTGTAGACATAGGTCCCCGCGCGGTGCTCGGTCGCCGAAGGGATGTCCCCTGCCGCAAAGAAATCCGGAGTGCCGCCGACCGTCACCGCCGGACAGCCGAGCCCAGCATCGTCCAGAAGCGCCTTGGCCGAGGATACGAAACTCTCGACCGCCGCGGCCCCGCCGGGCGCCGGGTAGGTCATCAGACCGCCGAAGCGGAGCCCGCCGGCCGCCGCGATCTCGGCAGCAAGCGCCGCCGCGGCCGACGGCGTCTGCACGCCGCAGCGCCCGCCGCCGGTGTCGCATTCGACCAGCACTGTCAGCGGCGCATCGGCGCAGAAGGTGGCGGCGAGGCCGGCCACGACCTCAAAACTGTCCGCCGTAACCGCAAGACGCGCCACGCGCGCCTTCAGCGCCTTGAGCCGCGCCAGCCTTGCCGCGCCGAGGATGTTGTAGGTGATCAGGATGTCGTCGAAGCCGGCCTCGGCGAAGACCTCTGCCTCGGTCACCTTCTGGCAGTTGATCCCCACTGCCCCTGCCTCGAGCTGCGCGCGCGCGACCTCGGGCAGCTTGTGCGTCTTGATATGCGGGCGGAAAGCCCGGCCGAGCCTGTCCATATACGCCTGGGCGCGGGCGATGTTGTCCGCCATGCGCGCCTCGTCGATGACTGGCAGCGGGGTCAGCAGTTCGGAAAGCGGCGTGCCGGGCGCCGGCCAGATATTCGCGAGACCCGGCATCAGTGCCCCGCGTAAGGCAGGTAGCCCACGAATCCGGCGATTTTCCAGCCGTCCGCGGTCTCGCGACAGGTGTACAGCGTCTGCCACAGCAGCCGATCCTCGCCCCCATCGGCACGCTTGAGGATCCCGTCGAACTTCTTGCGCACCAGCGCCACAGCGCCGTCAACCTCGATCTCCTCGAGCTTGGTGGCGCGGAAGATGCCGGCGCGGGGATCCTCGGCGTAGTCGGTCCTCTGCCCCTCCGCGGCCTGCCGCAGCCATTCGTCGCGATAAGCCTCGAGCGAGGCGAAGGAGAGCGTCCACGTCTGCGGATCGGGATTGAAATTTCCGTTCATCCCGATGAAGTTCTCGGAGAGGAAATCGCCCTCGATCATCCCCCAGTCGGCACCGATGAAGGCATCGATGTCGCGCGGCACCAGCATCTCCCAGATGGCGTGGCGGGCGCTGTCCTCGGGCGCAAAGGGGTTCTGCATCGGATCACGCATCTCGGCGGCCTCATTCCGTGTCATGTTGCAAATTATTTTCGTAGATTACCGAAAACACTGGCCACTTTTCCGCCCGCATGCGAAAGTGTCAACGAAAATAAGAAAATGATTTTCGGACAAGAGCAAAATCCGCGCACCTTCGGCTCTGTGGAGTGTCCTGTCCGATGGAATCTTCGAGGGGGTCAGCCCATGGATATCTTCGCAACGCTGATGCAGGAAGGGCTGAAGCTCTCACAGTCCGAGCAGCGCATCGCCGACCTTGTGCTGAAGGACATCGACTTCGCCACCAATGCCTCGATCACCGACCTCGCCGCAAGGGCCGAAGTGTCGCCCCCCACCGTGACCCGCTTCTGCCGCCGGCTCGGCTGCAACTCCTTCTCGGATTTCAAGGTCACCCTGGCCAAGTCCTCCTACGTCGGGCTGCGCTACCTGCGCCCGGAGGCAAAGTCCTCGACCCCTTCGGAGGTGGCCGAAGACATTGTGACCAAGGCCCAGAAAGCGCTCTTCATGATGCATGACGCGCTCGACATGTCAGCCATGGAACGCGCCGCGGAAACCCTCTCACGGGCCGAGATGATCTATGCCTTCGGCTCGGGCGGCAACTCGTCGATGATCGTCAACGAGATGCAGAACCGCCTGTTCCGCCTCGGTGCGCGGATCACCACTTCCACCGACCACGGCATGCAGATGATGCAGGCCTCGGCGGTGACCCAGCGGGACGTGGTGTTCGGCTCGTCCTTCTCGGGGCGCAACGCCGAGCTGGTGCGCGCCTTCGGTCTTGCCCGCGATCAGGGAGCGACGACCATCGCGCTCACCCAGTCCGGCTCTCCGGTGTCCGAGGCCGCCGACGTGGTGCTGTCGGTGGTCCTTCCCGAGGGCGAGAACATCTTCCGCCCCACCTCGACCCGCTACGCCATGCTGGCCGTCGTCGACATCCTTGCGAACCTCGTCGCCTACACCAACCGGACCGAGAGCGCCGCCACCCTGCGCCGGATCAAGGAGAGCCTGATCCGCCACCGCGACGGCGACGACCGACAGCTTCTGGGCGACTGAGCCCCTCCTCAAGAGGTCGCGCCAACGCGGCCCCCTCCGCAACGCCAAACCAACAGGCCCGACCACCATGACCCCGAAGAAACGGATCGCCGTCGGCGGCATCCATACCGAATGCTCGACCTACAACCCGGTGCTCATCCGTGCCGAGGATTTCACGGTGATGCGCGGCGCGGAGCTGACCGCCTCGGCCTATTTCGCCTTCCTGCCGCAGGACGACATCGAGATCCTGCCGCTGCTGCACGCCCGCGCCGTCCCCGGCGGGCCGGTGGACCGTCCGGCTTACGAGGGCTTCAAGTCCGACCTGCTGTCCCGGCTCGAGGCGGCGCTGCCGCTCGACGGCGTCTACCTCGCCATGCATGGCGCGATGCACGTGGACGGCATGTGGGACGCCGAGGGCGACTGGATCAAGGCGGTGCGCGATCTTGTCGGCCCCGAGGTGCCGATCTCGGTCAGCTACGACCTGCACGGCAACGTCAGCCAGCGGATCATCGACCAGATCGACATGTTCGCCGCCTATCGTACTGCGCCGCATATCGACGTGACCGAGACCATGCAGCGCGCCTGGGAGATGCTGCTGCGCTGCCTGCGCAGCGGCGCGCGCCCTTTTGTCACCTGGGCGAAGATCCCGGTGCTGATGCCGGGCGAACGCTCTTCGACCGAGGATGAGCCCGCCAAGTCGCTCTATGCTGCCCTGCCTGCCCATGACCGGCGCCCCGGCATCTGGTCCGCCGACCAGATGGTCGGCTACGTCTGGGCCGACGAGCCGCGCGGCACCGCCGCCGCCATCGTCACCGCCACCGATGCCGCCGAGGCCGAGGCCGTCGCCAGCGAATTGGCCCAGGCCTACTGGGATGCGCGCGGCGCCTTTGCCTTCGGCCCGGTCACCGGCCCGCTGAGCGAAATGCTGGATATCGCCGCCAAGGCGGGCACCGCGCCGGTGATCCTCGCCGAGAGCGGCGACAACCCCACCGGCGGCGGGGTCGGTGACAACGGGTTGGTGCTTAAGGCGCTGATTGAACGGGACTGGCAGGACGCGCTGATCGCCGGGATCACCGATCCCAAGGCGGTCGCGGCGTGCTTCGCCGCCGGGGTCGGCGCCGAACTGGAGCTGACCGTCGGCGCGAAGCTCGACCCGGCAGGCAGCTCGGCCACCGCGCGGTTCACCGTGGTGACCCTCGTGGAGGGCACCGGCGGCGCCTTTGCCCAAGCAGTGGTGAAGACCGGGGGTATCACCCTCGTGCTCGCCGCGCGGCGCCGGCCCTTCCACAACTTCGAGGACTTCGAACTGCTCGGCCTCGACCCGCGCAAGGTCAGCCTGCTGGTTGTAAAGTCGGGATATCTCTCGCCCGACCTTGCGCCGATTGCCAGTCCGAACCTCATGGCGTTGACCGATGGCGTGGTGAACCAGGACATCCCGCGCCTCGAGAGCCACCACCGCGCACCGGGCCTCTACCCCTGGGACACAAAGGCCACCTTCACGCCCGCTCCCACCCGCTCGGCCCGCGCCTGAGCTGACAGCACCTCAGGCCCCTCGGCGCATGGAGCCGCGCCGAGGAGCCGTCCGTTCCGCCTCGGCCCGCGGGCCGCATCCCTCCGAGAGCCCGATGTTCGACATCCTCAAATCGCTCCGCGCCTCGCAGGGCCTGCGGGCCTGCGCAACAGCGGTCTTCTTTTGCGGCATCGCCGCGGCCTCGACCGCGCCCTACAAATCGGTGGTGGCGATCCGCGAGCTCGGCCTCTCGGACGGCGCCTTCTCGGCGCTCACCCTGACGGCGGCGATCATCAACGTGCTGGCCTCGATCTACCTCGGCATGCTGGCGGACCGCGATACGGGCTACCGCAAGTTGCTCATGTGGCTCGCCGCGATCGGCATCGCCGGCTATGCGGCGATCTTCCTCTTCCCGCAGCCCGCAGTCTTCGTGCCCGCGCTGCTGCTGCCGGTGTCGATCTTCAGCGGACTGACGCCCATGCTCTTCGCAGCCGGGCGGGTGTTTTCCGACGGGTTGCCGCGCGCCGACCGCGCCGCCATGTCCTCGGTCCTGCGCGGCATGGTCTCGGCGGCCTGGATCCTCGTGCCCGGGATGCTGGGTTTTGCACTCGCCGGGCGCGGCTCGATGCTGCCTGCCTTCCTCGTCGCGGCGCTGGCCGCCACGGCTGTGCTGATCGTGCTTAAACTCGCCATGCCCCGCGGCGGCAGCGGAGATCCGGCAAAGCGGCCGCCGAAGGTCTCGCTGCTCGGCGCCTTCGGGCTGCTGGCGCGCCCCGCGGTGACCCTGCGCGTGGTCGGAACCGCCGCGATCACCTCGGCGATCCACGTGCATGCCGCCGTCATGCCGCTGATCATGACCGGCCGCGCCGGGGGCACCAACGGCGATGTCGGCATCACCGTCGGCATCGTCGCGGGCATGGAACTGCTCTTCCTGCTCGGCTGGGCGCGGGTCACACGCCACATCTCGACGGTCACCACGCTGGCCATCGCCATGGCGCTCTATACCGGCTATCTGGGCACCATCGCTCTGGCAACCTCGCCCGGCATGATCATCGCCGGCGCCTTTCTCGGAGGCACCGCGGCCTCGGCGCTGATCACCCTGCCGCTCGGCTACCTGCAGGAGCTGATCGCGGATCGTCCCGGTCTTTCGGCCTCGCTGATCTCGCTGAACCTCTTTCTTGCGGGCGCCATCGCCGCCGGGCTTTTCGGCTTCGGCACCACCATCGGCAGCTATTCCACGGTCGCCTTCATGGGCATCGCCGCCGGGCTTGCCGGGGCGCTCGGCCTCGTGGCACTGGAACGCTGGCATCCGCTCACACCCGCCGCCGCAGAGGAGAGGCCATGACCCGCACCCTGGAAATTTGTGTCGACAGCCCCGCTGGCCTTGCCGCCGCCGTCGAGGGCGGTGCGGACCGCATAGAGCTCTGCTCGGCGCTGGCGCTTGGTGGGCTGACGCCGACGCAAGGGCTGATACACCTTGCCGCCCGTGCGCCGATCCCGGTTGTGGCGATGATCCGCCCCCGTGCCGGAGGCTTCGACTGGAGCGAGGATGAGGTCCTCGCGATGGAAGTCGAGATCGCCGCCGTCGCGCGCGCGCGCCTCGCGGGCGTGGTGATCGGCGCGACGCGCTCCGGCGCAGGCACCGTGACGCTCGACCTTCCCGTCATGCAGCGACTGGTTGCGGCGGCACAGGGGCTCGATCTCACCCTGCACCGCTGCATCGACCTCATCGAAGACGCGTTCGAAGCCATCGACCAGTCGGCAGAGCTCGGCATCTCGCGCATTCTAAGCTCGGGAGGCGCGCTGTCGGCCGTTGAAGGCATCACGCGCCTGCAGGAAATGTCCGCGCACGCCGCGGGCCAGCTGAGCATCATGCCCGGCGCCGGGATCTCTGCCGCCACCCTCCCCGGCCTGCTCGCGGCTCTCGATCCGAGCGACGTGCATGCGTCCGCCTCGCAGCCCGATCCCGCAAGCGGCGCCATTGCCCGCTTCGGCTTCCAGACCGAGGGGGCACGGCGCACCGATGCCGCCACCGTGGCCGGGCTAAAACGCCTGCTCGAGGACCGCAGCGGGCGGCCCTAGGGCCACCCTCTCCCCGTGACCGGCAGTCGCCTCACTCGGGGTGCACATCCAGATAGTAGTCGAAGAGCTCCAGCTCGCTGGCCGCAGCCCGGTCGAGGACCAGCGTCGCATGGCGGTGCATCTGCAAGACACTTCCCGGCCAGCGCGCCGAGACCGGCCCCTCGACGACCTGCGCCACCGCCCGTGCCTTGGCCGTGCCGGTCGCGACCAGCAACACCTCGCGCGCCCGCATGATCGTGCCGATGCCCATGGTGATCGCCAGTCGCGGCGGTTCCTCGCCCTCGGGGAAGTAACGGCTGTTGGCCTCGCGAGTCGAACGCTCCAGCGTCTTCAGCCGGGTGATCGAGCTGAGGCTCGAGGTCGGCTCGTTGAAGCCGATGTGGCCGTTCAGCCCCAGCCCCAGCAACTGCAGGTCGATGTCGCCCGCCGCGACGATGGCCGCCTCGTAGCGCACCGCCTCGGCCTCCGCATCCGCGGCCTCGCCCATGGGCAGATGCGCCGCGTCTGGCACGATGTCGATCTGGTCGAAGAGCTTCTCGGCCATGTAGCGGCGGTAGGAACAGGGATGATCGCCCGAAAGCCCGACGTATTCATCGAGATTGAAGCTCTGCGCTCCGGCAAAGGAGGCGCGTCCGACGCGGTGCAGCGCAATCAGCTTCTCGTAAACCGCCTCCATCGTGCCGCCCGTGGCGAGGCCCAGCACCGAGGCGGGCTTGGCGGTGAGTTGCGCGGCAATGATCTCGGCGGCGCGCACCGCTGCCGCCGCGGCATCCCCAAGGATCAGGATCTTCACCGCGGCTCAGGCCTTCAGAGGGTTGTAGGCGATCACGTCCATCTCGACCTTGGCATCGACCATCAGCGGCGATTCCACCGTCGAGCGGGCTGGCGGGTGAATGCTGAAGTGCTTCTTGAAGACCGCGTTGAAGGACGAGAAGTCCCGCGCGTCATCAAGCCAGACGCCGACTTTCACCACGTGCTCAAGCCCGCAGCCCGCCAGTGCCAAGACCTCCTTGAGGTTCTCGATCACCACTTCGGTCTGAACGGCGATATTGCCCGCGACCACCTCGCCGTCGCGCGTCGGCACCTGACCCGAGACAAAGACGAAGTCCCCGGCACGCACGGCCTTGGAAAAGGGGCGCTCCTGGCCGCCGGCCTGGGTGTCGGCGGCGTCCAGGCGCTGAATACCGGGAAGGGTCATGACGGGCACTCCACGAAATTGATTTTCTTTTTTCTGGCGCGAACATTGAAACTAGGCAATAGATTCCTCGCGGTTTGTGCGAATTTATGAAAGAAATTTCCAAACATCGCAGGAAGCCATACGCCGGCTTGTCCGGGCACCCGATACAAGGACCCAGCCTTTCCATGACCGCTACGTCCACCGTCCCGCTCCCCTTTGCCCGCATCAGCCTCAAGTGGAGTATGATCGAAGCCCCTGAGCTGAGCATCGCCGAGACCTTCGCCATGCTCGCCGAACTGGGCTACGACGGGGTCGAAATCGACGCGCCGACGGACATGCCGCTGGACGAGCTGCGCGGCGCCAGCGCCGCCAGCGGCGTCGCCCTGCCCGGGGTGATCAACGCGCGCCATTGGAGCCAGCCGCTCTCCTCGCCCGACGCCGAGACCCGCGCCGCGGGTGTGCAGGGAATGATCGCGGCGCTTGAGACCGCGCGCACCATCGGCGCGGAAACCGTGCTGCTTGTGCCCGGTGCCGTCGGGCCAGAGGTCAGCTATGCCACCGCTTGGGACCGCGCGATCGCGGGACTCGAACAGCTCCTGCCCCATGCCGAGCGCACCGGCGTGCGCATCGCCATCGAGAACGTCTGGAACAACTTCCTGCTCAGCCCGCTCGAGGCCGCGGCCTTCCTCGATCGCTTCGATCACCCGTTGCTGGGCTGGTACCTCGACGTCGGCAACCTCCTGCGCAACGGCTATCCGACCGATTGGATCGAGGTGCTGGGCGCGCGCATCACCCGGGTCGATCTCAAGGAATTCAGCCGCGCCAAGATGGAAGCCGAGGGGCCTTGGAAGGGTTTCGACGTCGAGCTTGGCAAGGGCGATTGCGACTGGGCCGCGGTGAACGCGGCGCTGCGCGGGGTCGGCTACAGCGGCTGGGCCTCGGTCGAGGTGCCGGGCGGCGGGCGCGCTCGGCTGGCAGAGATCCGGGAACGGGTCGAGGCGCTGCGCGTGCTCTGAGGGCGCGATCAAGACAAAGGGGCGCGCCGGACTCACAGGCGCGCCCCCTTCTCATGGGATCAGTGTCACGCGGCCAGTTCGGCCGTCACCTCGTCGAAGATGCGGATCACGTTGGCAAGCCCGGTGTCGCAGCCCATGAGCGTCGGCTCGTTTCCCTCGAACTCCAGCGATACGTAGCCATCATAGCCCGAGCTCAGGATGGCCCGGACGATCTCCCGCGTTTCCAGGTCGCCAAAGCCAAAGACCGTGCCGACGATGTGCCGCCCGCCCAGCGTCTCGAGCCAGCCCGGCCCCGGGTAACGTTTGCGCAAGAGGAAGTCCTTCACGTGCACGAAACTCGCGATGTCGAGGCAGTTGCGCGTCGCCATCAGCGGATCCTCATCGACACAGAGGAAGTTGCCCACGTCCAGCGTCATGCGGAAGTTCGGGCTGTCCACCGCCTGCACGAGCCGGCGGCAGCGCTCGCTCGAATTCATCAGAAAGCCGTGGTTCTCGATGCTGGTCACCACGCCACGGCTCGCCGCATGCTCTGCCACCTCTAGGCAAGCCTCGACGATAACCGGGAAGAGCGCTTCGACCTGCACATAGCTCTCGGGCCGCAGCGCCCAAGGGACCACATCGGTGCGCAGAAACCCCACGCCGATATCTGCGCAAAGATCGACGTAGCGCTTGGCCCTGTCGATCTGCGCCCGGCGCGTGGCCGCGTCCTCATCAATAAAGCTCGCCGGGATGCAGAGACCCGACAGGGCAACGCCTGAATTTTCGGCAGCCGCCTCGAGCCGCCGCCGGGTTTCTGCGTCCTCGTAAAGCTCATATTCCATCATGGTCTCGGGGCTCTGGCCGATGGTCATCGTGGCCAGTTCCATATGCGTTCCCCCCGAGGCGGCGATTTGCTCGAACACCCCCTCAAGGCTGATCTCCTGGCGCCGCAGCAGCGGCTGGAAACTGTAGGAGCTGATGCCGAATTGCATGGCCAATCCTTATTTTCACTTGGGAACGGAGGCGCCACGCTGCGTCGGTCAGCCGGCCTTTCGGGGACGCTAGCATCCGAAAATATTTTACACAACCTTATTGACTTTGCGACCCCGCCGAGCGTTCATGCGGTCAAAAATGAAAAGAATTTACGCAGAACCTCGTCCAACCCATGTCACCCTGGAGGTCCGACCATGACGATCCTAGCCGCCGATGTTGTCATCGTGGGCAGTGGCCCGACCGGGTCCACCTATGCGCGGATCATCCGCCGCGACTGGCCCGAGGCGCGCATCCTCATGGTCGAAGCCGGCCCCAAGGCGACGCCCGAGATCGGCAGACATCTCGACAACCTGCCCGATGCCGCCCGCACCGAGGCGCAGCTTCTGGCGCAGGGTCCGAAACGCGGCGAGAGCTATGCGCCGATCACCCGTGACGAATGGGAGGCCCGCAAGGCCGGCAAGCATGATGCCTCGCTGCTGCGCCGCCCAGGCCTCTTCTTCGCCAATACCGACACGCCGGACGAGAGAGCCTTTGCCGGCTTTGCCGCCGCGTCGGTCGGCGGCATGGGGGTGCAATGGACGTCGGGCTGCCCGCATCCCTCGAAGTCCGAGCGCGTGCCGTTTATCGACGCTGCCGAGATGGAGGCCGCGCTACAGCTGGCCGACGCGTTGCTGGGCGCGAACAAGCATCCGTTCCCCGGGTGCAAGGGTTCCGAGGAAATGCGCCGCCGGCTCGGCGAGGTCTTCAACCCCGGTCGCCCCAAGGACCGCAAGGTGCAGCCCATGCCGCTGGCCTACACGGTCACCGAAGAAGGCGTCATAACCCATGGCACCGACCACATCCTCGGCGAGATGGTGACCGAGCCCGAGGAGATGTTCCGCATCCTGCCCGAGACCGCCTGCCGCCGGGTGCTGCATGAAAATGGCGTCGCCACCGGTGTCGAGCTGGTCAGCATGGCCAACGGCGAGAGCTGGAAGGTCGAGGCGGGCACCGTGGTTGTCGCGGCGGATTCGCTGCACGGGCCGCAGCTGCTCTACGGATCGGGCATTCGCCCCGAGGCGCTGGGGCGCGGCATCAACGACCACTATCTGATCAACCGCTTCTTCATCACCGACATCGAGGGCCCGCTCACCTCGATGTCCTGGATCCCGCGCGTCGACACCGAGGATTTCCCCTTCTCGGTCACGATTCACGGCAACGATCCGGCGAAATTCCCATTCCCCGAAGAGATCGAGGGCACGCTGGTCGGCATGGGGCTCTTTGTCGCCGCCGACCCCCGGCCCGAGAACCGGATCGTCTTCGACGAGGACAATCTCGACTGGAAGGGGCTGCCGAGCTTCTCGATTCACGCCCCGGTCAACGAGGTCGACCAGGAACGCATCGAGATGGGCAAGGCGATGGCCGAGAAGATCGCCACCACGCTCGGCACCTTGCTCGACGGCTTTGCGACGGTCCGCATCCCCACCGGCAACTCGCTCCACTACCAGGGCACGATGCGCATGGGCGAGAGCGACGACGGCACCAGCGTCTGCGACCGCTACAGCCGTGTCTGGGGCTTCGAGAACCTCTACGTCGCGGGCAATGGCATCATCCCCACGGTGACCGCGACCAACCCGACGCCCTTCATCGTGGCGCTGGCCAGCATGGGCGCACAGAAGATCGCCGAGACGCGCCGCGCGGTGGCCAAAGCCGACGCCTGACCTCGCCTCACCGCCCTGACGCACAGCAAGAAAGACGACAGCCGCCGATGACCGACCCCGCCAGCAAGAAACTCTCTGTCATGGTCGTAGGCCTTGGCCAGATGGGCCAGAGCCACGCCCTCGCCTACCACGCCCACCCCGGCTTCGAGATCGTCGGCCTGGTGAACCGCTCAACACGCGACCTGCCCGACACGCTTGCTGGCTACCCGCTGCACCATGACTTCGCTGTGGCGCTGAGCGAGCTGCAGCCCGACGTGGTCTCGATCGCCACCCATACCGACACCCACGCCGATTACGCCGTCGCGGCGCTGGAAGCGGGCGCGCATGTCTTCGTGGAAAAGCCGCTCGCCGCCAATGTCGCAGATGCCGAGCGGGTGGTCGCAGCCGCCAAGGCGCACGGTCGCAAGCTGGTCGTCGGCTACATCCTGCGTCACCACCCCTCGTGGATGCGGCTGATTTCCGAGGCGCGCGATCTCGGCGGCCCCTACGCCTTCCGCATGAACCTCAACCAGCAGTCGAGCGGCGCCGCCTGGAAGATCCACCAGGAGATCCTCAAGACCACCTCGCCGATCGTCGACTGCGGCGTGCATTACGTGGATGTCATGTGCCAGATCACCGACGGCACGCCGGTCGAGGTGCGCGGCATGGGCGTGCCCTTCGCCAAGGGGCTGAAGGAGGGCATGTACAATTATGGCCAGTTCCAAGTGCTCTTCGACGATGGCAGCGTCGGCTGGTACGAAGCGGGCTGGGGGCCGATGATCTCGGAGACCGCCTATTTCGTGAAGGACGTCATGTCGCCGAATGGCGCCGTCTCTATCGTCATGGAGGAAAAGACCGGCTCGGCGGACATCAACGCGCACACCCAGACGTCGCGGCTGCGCGTGCACCACGCCGAGACCGATGAGAACGGCGAACTTCTGCACGAGGACGAATGGCTGAGCATGGAAGGCGAGCCGGATCACCAGGCGCTCTGCGACCGCGAACAGGACTACCTCTATCGCGCTATCGTGGGCGACGTGGACCTGGCCCGGCACATGAGCGACGCCGTCGCCTCGCTGGGCATCTGCCTCGCGGCGGACGAGAGCATCCGTACCGGGCAGCCGGTGAAACTCTGAGCCGCAGGTACCCGGCGCGCCCGTCACCCTTCCCGCAGCACGGTCGATCGGCCTGCCGCTGCCCGGCTAGACCAGACCCTCGTGCACTGCGTCCGGGCGAGGCTGACGGAAGAGACCAGCGTGAGTTCGAACGCTTGCTGGCCGAGATCATAGTCCGGCAGCCGGAGACAGCTGCCGGTCGCCTCGCACTCGATCCTGACCGGCAGATTGTAGTTGGCAAAGACTGCAGACAGCCATCACCGAGGTATTCAACGGCGGCTTGCGCGACGCGCTTCTGAACGAGAAGATATTCGACAGTCTGGACGACCCGCACCGCAGGCTGTCTCTCTGGTGCTACGACGACAATACCGTCAGACCGCATTCGTCCCTGGCCAACCAGACACCGCAGCAAGCGCGCCGCACGCTTGAGCAATTCGAGGGCTCCGCGACCGGTGCGCGTGCGTCAAACAGGGAGTCCGAATGCCCAAATCCAACCTGCAGACTTTCGCTATGAATGAGGGACCGGCAGTGGGCAGGTCACGTCAGTTCACTGAAATATATTGGGATTTTTTACCCGTCTTGCCGAGAGCGCAGGGCGGGTGGAAAGAGACGGTGGGCGTTCGGAGACCGATCTCGCGCGGCTGGGCCGTCTCCGAAGGGCGGAGGGTCCCTGCAAACCCCTTTGGCACATAAAGAAAAAGGCCCCGCGAGGGACCTGTTTTCGGGTTTGCGATGTGCAAGTGGCGGAGAGGAAGGGATTCGAACCCTCGAGACGGTTCCCCGCCTACACACTTTCCAGGCGTGCGCCTTCGACCACTCGGCCACCTCTCCGCGGACCGCTCTACAGGAAAGTCGCGACCGGGCGCAAGAGCCGGATTCCCAAAAAATTTGCCCCGGCGCTTGGCCGGGGCATTTCCTTGCGTCAACCGCAACCGCGAGGTCACATGTTCGGGTAATTTGGACCGTCTCCGCCCTGTGGAACCGTCCAGGTGATGTTCTGACTCGGATCCTTGATGTCGCAGGTCTTGCAGTGCACGCAGTTCTGGAAGTTGATCACGAACTCCGTCTTGCCGTCCTTCTCGACGAACTCATAGACGCCCGCCGGGCAGTAGCGCTGCGAGGGCCCTGCGTATTTCGGCAGGTTGTCGAGCACCGGCACGCGATTGTCCTTGAGCTTCAGATGCGCCGGCTGGCTCTCCTCGTGGTTGGTGAAGGAGAAGGCAACGTTGGTCAGCCGGTCGAAGCTGAGCTTGCCGTCGGGCTTCGGGTAGTCGATCGGCTGGTGCCCCGCCGCCATCTCGGTCGAGGCCGCGTCGCTCTTGCCGTGCTTGACCGTGCCGAAAAGCGAGAAGCCGAAGCTGTTGGTCCACATGTCGAGACCGCCGAGCGCCAGCGAGCCGAAGAGCCCAGTCTTCGACCAGAGCGGCTTGACGTTGCGCACTTTCCACAGGTCCTTGCCGATGGCCCCTTCGCGCACTTCGGTCTCATAAGCCGTCAGCTCGTCCGAGGCGCGACCGGCCTGGATCGCCTCAAAAGCCGCCTCTGCCGCCGCCTTGCCCGAGAGCATCGCGTTGTGGTTGCCCTTGATGCGCGGCACGTTCACGAGGCCGACCGAGCAGCCCAGCAGCGCCACACCCGGTGCCACCATTTTCGGCATCGACTGGTAGCCGCCCTCGGAGATCGCCCGCGCGCCATAGGCGACGCGCTTGCCACCCTCGAGCAGCTCGGCCACATGCGGGTGATGCTTGAAACGCTGGAACTCCATGTAGGGATAGAGGTGCGGGTTCTTGTAGTTCAGGTGCACCACGAAGCCGACATAGACCTGGTTGTTCTCCAGGTGGTAGATGAAGGCCCCGCCCCCGGCATTGCCGCCAAGCGGCCAGCCCATGGTGTGCTCGACCCGGCCCTCGCTGTGCTTGGCGGGATCAATCTCCCAGATTTCCTTCATCCCGAGGCCGAACTTCTGCGGGCAGTGACCGTCCGACAGGTTGTACGTCTCGATCACTTCCTTCGACAGCGAGCCGCGCACGCCCTCGGACAGGAAGACGTATTTGCCCAAGAGTTCCATGCCCGGCTCGTAGCCCGGGCCCGGGGTGCCGTCGGCCTCCTTGCCGAACTCGCCCGCGACCACGCCGCGGATCTCGCCCTTGTCGCCGTAGACCAGCTCCGAGCAGGCCATGCCGGGGAAGATCTCGACGCCGAGCGCCTCGGCCTGCTCGGCCATCCAGCGGCAGACGTTGCCCATTGAAACGATGTAGTTGCCCTCGTTCGACATGAACTTCGGCATCGGCCAGTGCGGGATCGAGACCTTGCCGGCCTCCCCAAGCAGATAGAACTTGTCTTCCTTGACGGGCACGCTGATCGGCGCGCCCTTCTCCTTCCAGTCGGGGATCAGCGCGTCGAGACCGCAGGGGTCGAGCACCGCGCCCGACAGGATATGCGCGCCTACTTCGGAGCCCTTCTCGAGCACCACCACGTTCAGATCCGCGTCGAGCTGCTTCAGCCGGATCGCGGCCGAAAGCCCTGCCGGGCCCGCCCCCACGATCACCACATCGTATTCCATCGACTCGCGCTCGATCTCGGCCATGCCGGTCCTCCGCTGGCTGTTTGCTGTAATTATCTTGCGCATTGGCGTAGCGCGGCAGCGCAGCACAGGTCAATCGAAACGCGGCATAAAAGACGCCTCTCGCGACCTTGGTAAAAGAATAGGGGAGAGCGCGAAGGCCGGACGCGGCGAAACCCCGCGCACCCCGCAAACCACGCGCGCCCTTGCCAAAGCCGGGTTCAATCCCCACTCTTGCCAGAAACGACCACACATGGTTTTAGACGGCAAACACAAGGGGCCGGGGACAGGCCCCGGGACAGTTGCGGAAAGACCCAATGGAAAAGATACTCATGACCCGCGCGGGCTTCACCGCGCTCGAGACCGAATTGAAAACGCTCAAGTCCGTGGAGCGTCCGGCCATCATCAAGGCGATCGCCGAGGCGCGCGAGCATGGCGATCTGTCGGAGAACGCCGAGTACCACTCCGCGCGCGAGAAGCAGAGCTTCATCGAGGGTCGGATCAAGGAGATCGAGGGCGTCATCTCGCTCGCCGAGGTGATCGATCCGACCAAGCTCTCGGGCTCGGTGAAGTTCGGCGCCACGGTCACCGTCGTGGACGAGGACACCGACGAGGAGAAGACCTGGCAAATCGTCGGCGAGCACGAGGCCAACATCGAAAAGGGTCTGCTCAACATCAAGTCGCCCATCGCCCGTGCCCTGATAGGCAAGGAAGAAGGCGACAGCGTCGAGGTGCGCACGCCCGGCGGCGAGAAGAGCTACGAGATCCTCACGATCGCTTACAAGTAACCCACCACAGGTAAGGGTCGCGCCGCATCATGGCAGACAGCAACGACAGCCGCTCCGCGCCGCTTGGCATGTATGACCAGGGCGGCAAGCGCCGCTTGGCCGGGATCGAGATCGCCGCGCTGGTGGCCAGCCTGCTCTGGCTGGTCCTCTCGGGCGGCTACGTCTTTGCGCTCGGCCCGGCGATTCCGGGTGGGCTGGGCTTTGTGCTCGCGGTGATGGTGGTGTTCCTGCCGGTGGCGATGATCTGCGTGGCGGCGATGACCGCCCGGGCCTCGCGGGTGATGCGCGAAGAGAGCACCCGCCTGCAGACCGCCATCGAGGCGATCCGCAAATCCTACCTGACGCAGGCGCAGACCGGGCGCAACGATCCCTCGGCCAGCACGCTCGCCCGCAAGCTCGACGAGATCGCCGCGGCGCAACGCAAGATCGAGACGACACTGGCGATGCTCGGCTCGACCCGCGCTGCGCAGGCGGCCATCCAGCAGGCTCAGTCCCCCGCGACCCTCACCGAAGTCGCCGCCACCGAGGACCAGCCCGCCCTCTCGCTCGGCACCCCGGCCGAGGCGCTGGAGCCACCGCTCGCCCATGCCGATTTCATCCGCGCGCTGAATTTCCCTGACACAGCCGAGGATCTCGAGGGCTTCGCCGCCCTGCGCCGGGCGCTCAAGGACCGCCCCGCGGCGCAGCTGATCCAAGCCTCGCAGGACGTGCTGACGCTGCTGTCGCAGGACGGCATCTACATGGACGACCTGCGCCCCGATCTGGCCCGTCCCGAAGTCTGGCGCGAGTTCGCCAGGGGCACCCGCGGGCGCGCCGTGGCGGCGCTCGGCGGCGTGCGCGACCGCGCGTCGCTGGCGCTGAGCTCGGGCCGCATGAAGCAGGACGCGATCTTCCGCGACGCGGCGCATCATTTCCTGCGCCTCTACGACCGCGCCTTCGTGCGCTTCGCCGAAACCGCCTCCGACAGCGAGATCGCCGAGCTGTCCAACACCCGCACCGCCCGCGCCTTCATGCTGCTGGGCCGCGTCGCTGGCGCCTTCGACTGAGACCGTCAACCGTACGCCTCCTAACTTTCTTCTAGGCTCAGGTCTCCCGTGCAGTCCGCCAGAGGCGGACGGCGCGCACTGCCCTCACCTTCCCCGCGCATCACCGCGCGCCGCGCCCCTTTCCTTTCACACCGCCGATTGCATCTCCCTTGCGCCTTGGCTAGGCCTTGCCGGGCCGAAAGACCGGAGTCCCGAATGCCCCTGCCATCCCGAAATTCTGATTACTGGCAAGGTGTTCGCGCCGCGTCGCCGTTCCTGCTGGTGATCGCACCCTTCGGCACGCTGTTCGGCGTGCTCGCCAACGAGGCGGGGCTGAACATTTTCGAGACACTCACCTTCTCGGTCGTGGTGATCGCCGGCGCGGCACAGTTCGTGTCGCTTCAGCTCTTGCAGGAGCATGTGCCCGCGCTGATCGTGCTGGCCTCGGCCCTCGCCGTGAACCTGCGCATGGCGATGTACTCGGCCGCCATCACCCTGCATCTCGGAGGCTTGCCGCTCTGGAAGCGCGCGCTGAGCGCCTATTTCCTGATCGACCAGACCTATGCCGCCTCGGCGCTGAATTTCGAGCGGCACCCCGAGAAGACACTGGCGCAGAAATTTGCCTTCTTCATGGGGACGATGACCCCGACCTGCCCGCCTTGGTACGGCTTCACGCTGCTCGGTGCCTGGCTCGGCGAGGCGGTGCCTGGCGATATCGGTCTCGATTTTGCCCTGCCGATCGCCTTCCTGGCGATGATCGCCCCGGCGCTGCGCTCGGGTGCGCATGTCGTGGCGGCGCTGGTCGCGACGGTTGGTGCGCTGCTGCTGGCCTGGATGCCCTACAACCTCGGCGTGCTGTGCGCCGCCGCGCTCGGGATGATCGCCGGGGCCGAGACCGAACGGAGGATGGCACAATGATCGACCGTGGCGATCTCTGGCTGGTGATCATCGGCCTTGGGCTCGGCAGCTTCTGCCTGCGCTTTCTCTTCCTCGGGCTCGTCGGCGACCGCCCCCTGCCCGATTGGCTGACGCGGCACCTGCGCTACACGGCCGTGGCGATGATGCCCGCGCTGGTCGCACCGCTGGTGGCCTGGCCCGCGGCAACCGACGGTCAGACGGATCCGGCGCGGCTGCTCGCGGCTGCGGCGACGCTGGGCATCGGCATGCTGACCAAGAACGTGATCCTGGCGATTCTCAGCGGCGCGGCGGCGCTGCTGGCGGGCGGCTACCTGATCGGCTGAGGCGGTTCAGCCCCCGGCGCTTTCCTCGAAGGCGGCGACGGCCAGCGTCTTGTCGTCGGAATCCTCTTCGCGCAGCACCTGCTCGGTGACCCCCGGCAGCCGGGCGAACTCCTCGGCAAGGCTGTTCGGGAACCAGCTCCGGCTGATGCCCTCGAATCCCGGAAGCTGGCTCAGCACGGTCGAGGTCGCCTGGGTGCAGCGGGACTGGCCCACCGGGCCATAGGCTTCGACCGCGCGCAGCGCCTGTTCGGCGACCTCGGGCGAGACCTCGACGCTCTGGATCCGCACCCGGAAGGATTCCCGCGCATGGGCGCGAGCGTAGAAATCCGCGACCTCGGGGGTGACGCCGTAGAGCACGTCGTCCACCTCGGGCACGTTGCGCGCCCGCACCGAGCCCGCCGGATCGAAGACCACCCGCTGCGACGGTGCGCTGACCATCAGGCTCGAATGCGCACCGGCGTTCGAGGTGTTGTTGATCATCGTGTAAAGCGTCAGCGTCGGCGGCCCGTCTGCGGCATAGCGCGCGGCGGCGACCTCCTCGGGGGTGGCATTCGGATACTGGTTGGACGGCGTTGTGCATCCCGCCAGCGCAAGCGCGGCGAGAGCGGCCAGAACCGTGGCGCGATGCAGCATGAAAGCCGACTTTCTCTTACTCGGCGGGCGGCTCCTCCGCCGCCCGTCCTTGGCAGAAATCCTCCTCCCGCGATCCCGCGGGTTCAGGAGTTGAAGACTGCCAGGAACAGCAGGATCGCGATGATCACATAGACCGTGCGGATCACGAACTTGATAAAGCCGTGAAAGGTCTCTTCCTGCGTGGTGATGTCCATGCTGCCAGGCTTGTAGTCTGCCATGTGTCCGTCCATTCCTCGGGCGTTTCTTCTCCGCTCAGAGGCTTAGCGGATTCTGGCCGAGCTGTCACCTGTCTTGAGGCCGCGCAAGCCCGTCTCTGGGGCTCAGCGCTGCGCCGCCTGCCAGAGCCAGGCACCATCCTCGCCGAGCGTCCGCGTGGCACGCCCCTCGAGGTAGAGATGCTGGCAATGGGCCATGGCCTCGACCAGGGCGAGCCCGTATTCCGCGTCACCAATCGTGCGCTTGAAGAGCGGTGCGAAGCAGTCTCCGGCGCTCTTCGGCTTATCGAGATAGGCCTCCAGACGCTCCAGCGCACCGTGGTGGTTGTCGATCAACTGGCGCATGCGGAAGGGCAACCCGGTGAAAGGCAGTTTGTGCCCGCCAAGCACGAAATGCGCCTCGCGCGCCAACGTGGCAAGGCGCTCGCAGGCCTCGAGCCAGTCGCCCACCGGATCGGCCTCGGGCTCGGTGGCATAGACCCCAAGGTTGGAGCTGATGGTCGAGAGGATCTGATCCCCCGCCAGCACCAGGTCGTCCCCCTTCGACCAGAAGGTCGCGTGCTCGGGCGCATGGCCGTTGCCGATGTGCACCTCCCAATCGCGCCCGCCCATGTGCAGCACGTCGTCCTGTTGCAGCCGCGTGAAGCCAAGCGGCATCGGCCAGACGCAGTCGGCGAAGTTGAAGGGCCGTTCGGTGCGCCGCCGTTCCAACACCCGCGGCGCCATGCCGCACCGCTGCCAGTAGGTCACCTGCTCGGGCGGCGGCGCTTGCTGCGCATCGAGCTGCAGCATGCGCGAGAAGAGCCAGGCGGTGCGGGTGGTCAGCAGCTCTGCCCCCTGCTGCTGGAACCAGCCCGCGAGCCCGACGTGATCCGGGTGGTGATGCGTCACGACCACCCGACGCACCGGCTTGCCCTTGAGCGGCCCCTTCAGCAACTGCTCCCAGACCTGCAGCGCCCGCCGCGTATGCATGCCGGTATCGATCAGCGTCCAGCCATCGCCATCGTCCAGAGCGTAGACGTTGACGTGATCGAGCTTCATCGGCAGCGGCAGGCGCATCCAGAGCACCCCCTCGGCAACCTCGAGGGCGTCGCCCCAGGCCGGCGGGGCATCGAACGGGTAGTGCAAGGCAGGCTTCATCAGGCGGCGAGGTCCTCGGCAGTGATGGCCATCAGCTCGGCATCCCCCCGCGAGACGTGGGCCAGCAGGCCAGCGTGTTCCGGCAGGAGCCGGGTGATGTAAAAACGCGCGAGACGCGCGTGGGCTCCCGAGGGGTCTGCCATGGCTGCGCGCAAATGGAAATGCGCGCCGAGCACACGGGCGAAGGCGCGCAGATAGGGCACCGCCACGCCGAAGCGCTCCGGCATCGGCGTCGCCACGAGCGCCTCGGTGGCCTCGCGCAGGCTCTCGGCGGCCTCCCAGACCGCGCCAGCGAGATCGGGCAGCCCGGCTTTCGCGGCCTCGGCCTGCGCCTCGATCTCGTCGAGCAGCCGCCCCGCGGCCTCGCCGCCGTCCATCAGCTTGCGGCCGACCAGGTCCATGGCCTGAATGCCGTTCGTGCCCTCATAGATCGCCGTCACCCGCACGTCGCGATAGTATTGCGCAGCGCCGCTCTCCTCGATGTAGCCCATGCCGCCGTAGACTTGCACGCCCGCCTCGGCCACCTCGCAGCCGATGTCGGTGCCGAAGGCCTTGGCGATCGGCGTCAGGAAGGCCGCACGGGCGATCCAGTCGGCCTCGCCGGTGGCCCGGCCCATGTCGATCGCCACGGCGCAGCTCAGCGCGATCGAGCGGGCCGCAAGGATATCCGCCTTCATCCCCGCCAGCATCCGCCGCACGTCGGCGTGACCGACGATCGTGCCATCGGGCGAACGGCCCTGTTTGCGCTCCATCGCGTAGTTGAGCGCGTGCTGGTAGGCGCCCTCTGCGGCACCGATCCCCTGCCCGCCGACGCCAAGCCGGGCGTTGTTCATCATAGTGAACATCGCGCGCATGCCGTCGCCCTCCTCGCCGATCAGCCAGCCCGTCGCCCCCTCGAAGCTCATCACGCAGGTCGGCGAGCCATGCAGGCCCATCTTGTGCTCGAGGCTGACCACCTTGAGGTCATTCGCCACGCCCGGCGCTCCGGATGCGTCGGGGATGAACTTGGGCACGAGGAAGAGGCTGATCCCCTTGGTTCCCGCCGGCGCATCTGGAAGGCGCGCCAGCACGAGGTGGCAGACGTTGCGCGTGAAGTCGCAATCGCCCCAGGAGATGAAGATCTTCTGCCCGGTCACCGCGTAGGTGCCATCGCCATTGGCGGACGCCTTGCTGGTCAGCGCCCCCACGTCCGAGCCCGCCTGCGGCTCGGTCAGGTTCATCGTGCCCGACCATTCGCCAGAGATCAGCTTGGGCAGGTAAAGCGCCTTGATCTCCTCGCTGGCATGATGCTCCAGCGCCTCGATCTGGCCCTGCGTCAGCAAAGGGTTCAATTGCAGCGCGAGACAGGCGCCGGACATCATCTCGTTGACCGCAGTCCCCACCGCCACAGGCAGCCCCATGCCGCCGAACTCGGGCGGGGCAGAGACCGACACCCAGCCGCCATCGGCCAACGCCGCGTAGCCCTCGGCAAAGCCCGGCGAGCTGCGCAGCACACCGTTTTCCAGCTTCGCGCCCTGAAGATCGCCCGCGCGGTTGAGCGGCGCCATCACCTCTTCGCAGATGCGCCCCGCCTCCCCGAGCACCGCCTGCACCATGTCGGGGCTCGCCTCGGCAAACCTCTCTGTCGCACTGACCGCATCGAAGCCGACCACCTCGTTGAGCAGGAAGGTCATTTCAGCGACGGGCGCGCGATAGGGCATGGCAGGTCCTCCGATCTTGGTTGGCAAGGCGGGTCCCCTCGGTTAGGGAGGATCCCACGATTTGTGTGCGACCCTAAGACCATGGCTCGCCCCGGACCAAACGGAACGCAGCGTCACGGATACCTCGATGCCCCACACCTCGACCCAGCGCCTGACCGCCGACGCGGCAGGGATCGCCCGCGCCGCCGAACTGCTGCGCGCGGGCAAGCTCGTCGCCTTCCCGACCGAAACGGTCTACGGGCTCGGGGCGGATGCCCGCGACGATGGCGCGGTAGCGGCAATCTACGAGGCCAAGGGACGCCCCAGCTACAACCCGCTGATCGTGCACGTGGCCAGCATCGAGCACGCCAAGGAGCTGGTGCGCTGGTCCGGCACCGCCGAGAACATCGCGCAGAGCTTCTGGCCAGGCCCGCTGACGCTGGTCCTGCCGCTGCGCGAGGATGCGGGCATCGCCGACCGGGTCACCGCTGGGCTCAGCACGCTGGCCGTGCGTATGCCCGCCGCGCCGCTGGCGCGCGAGCTGCTGACCGAATTCGGCGGGCCGCTCGCCGGTCCCTCGGCCAACCGTTCGGGCAGGATCAGCCCGACCACTGCCGATCACGTGCTGAGCAGCCTCGACGACCGCATCGCCGCGGTACTCGACGGCGGCCCCTGCCCGGTCGGCCTCGAAAGCACCATCCTCGGCCTTGCCGGCCGCCCCACCCTGCTGCGTCCCGGCGGCATCAGCGCCGAGCAACTCTCGGAAGCGCTCGGCCATCCGGTGATGCGCCGGCAGGAGCGCGAGGCGATCTCGGCCCCCGGCCAGACCGCCTCGCATTACGCGCCGCAGGCACAGATGCGACTCAACGCCGCCGAATGGCGTGAGGGCGAGGCGCGGCTTGGATTCGGGGATATCGAATGCGACCTCAATCTTTCGGCGAAGGGCGATCTCGATGAGGCCGCCGCCAACCTCTTTGCCCATCTGCACCAACTCGATGCGCAGGGCGCCGAGGTGATCGCCGTCGCGCCGATTCCGCATGTCGGGGCAGGCGTGGCGATCAACGACCGGCTCAGCCGCGCCGCCGCGCCACGCTGACGCGTTTAGACGCCGTGATCATTGGTCGGTGCGTTCATCTGCGTTCAGGCCCGGCCGCCTTCGGCCGAGAGCGCCAGCGCCGCGATGCCGAGGCTGTCCAGCGCCGCGCCCCACTTGGCGTCATCAGGCGTGCCGAAGACCAGCTCGTGGCTGGCCGGGCAAACCAGCCAGGCGTTTTCGGCCAGCTCATCCTCGAGCTGCCCCGGCCCCCAGCCCGCGTAACCGAGCATGGCAATCCACGCGTCCGGACCATCCCCTCGCGCGATATGTTCGAGCACGTCGAGCGTGCCTGTCATGGAGAACCCGTCGTCGACCTGCAGCGTGGTCAGCTCCGAGCGGTAATCGTCGCTGTGCAAAACGAATCCCCGGCCCATCTCGACCGGGCCGCCGAAATGCACCGGCACCTGCCCCGATCCGGGCGCGGCGTCGATTCCCAGCTGCTCGAACAGCCCCTCGAGCGTCACGTCGGACGAGGGCTTGTTGAGGATCAGCCCCATCGCCCCTTCATCCGAGTGGGCACAGAGGTAGATGACCGCATGTTCGAAACGTTCATCGCCCATGCCGGGCATGGCGATCAGCACGGAGCCGGTGAGGTCGGTGGCGCCGGAGGCGATCTGGGCGTGCGTCATGAGGACCTTTCTGCAGTCTGCCTGCAGAGTGTGACCTTCCGGCACTGAGGGTGCAAGCACACATCCTGCTTGAAACACCGTGCTCTCGCTGCAATGTGACTTGGCAGGAGCTTGGGGAGGCGCCATTTGAAATTCATGATCCGCAATATCTTCAAAGCTCTGACCTGCCTTTGCGCGCTCGGCATGGCCCCGCTGGTCTCCGGGCCTGCCCATGCCCAAGATCCGGTGACCGCAGAGCTGCGGCCCGGCTGGCGCCTACCGGACGGCGATCACATGGCGGCCCTGCACCTGCGACTGGCCCCCGGCTGGAAGACCTACTGGCGCGCGCCCGGCGAGGCCGGCATCCCGCCCGTCTTCGACTGGAGCGGCTCGTCGAATGTGGCGCGGGTGACGGCGCTCTGGCCGACGCCGCATGTGTTCCGCCAGTCCGGCGCGCGCTCGGTGGGCTACAAGGACGAACTCCTGCTGCCGCTGCGGATCGCGGGCACCGGCGGCCCGGTCACGCTCGAGGCGAACATGATGATCGGCGTGTGCAGCGACATCTGCGTGCCGCAGACGCTGCATGTGACGGCAGCGCTCCCCGACAGCAGCAGCGTTGACCCGATGATCGCTGCGGCGCTGGCCGAAGCTCCCTTTACCGCCCGCGAGGCGCGGGTCAGCGCGGTCCGCTGCACCGTCAGCCCGGCGAAGGGCGGCGTCAAGCTGCGCACCGAGATCGACATGCCCGCGCTTCCCGGACCGGAAGAGACCGTGGTCGAGGCAGGGCAGCCCGAGCTCTGGGCGTCTGAACCGAACACCCGCCGCCAAGGTGGCACGCTGATCAGCGAAACCCGCCTGATGCACATGGAGGGCAAGCCCTTTGCCCTCGACCGCTCGAAGCTGCGCTTCACCGTGCTCGGCGAGAGCCAGGCCGTCGACATCCGGGGCTGCGGCTGAGCGCCTGAGCCTTGACGGCCCGCCGGGACGCGCAGGGCGCTACGCCCCTGCCCGGCCCCGCCGCAGCGCCATCGCGAGCACCGCCACCCAGACCAGCCCCAGCAGCAGCGCCACGCCGCAGACGAAGAGCGCGAAGCCCGCGACTGGCCCCGGAAGCCCGTCCAGCACGGGAAGCTGCAACGCCTCGGGCAGCGCGCCTTGGACCAGAAGGCTGCCCATCGTGGCCGCCAGCCAGCCCAGCACCAGCGCGCCGAGGCCCAGCACCAGAGCCCGCACACCGCCGTGGCGATGCCGCGCGCCCCGGCGGGCTGCCGCGATCCGCCGGGCGATGTCATGCTGCGCCGCCAGCAGCGCCGGGACCACCAGCAAGACCAGCAGCATGCCGAAGCCGAGCCCGTAGACCAGGGTGATCACCGTCGGCTTGAGGAACTGCGCGTCCGAGCTGCGCTCGTACAGCAACGGCGCGAGGCCGAGCACCGTGGTCGCCGTGGTCAGGAACACCGGCCGCAGGCGGTCCGAGGCGCCGTCGATGATCGCCTGGAAGATACCGCGGTCCGGCGCGTATTCATCGATCTGGCTGACCAGAACGATGGAATCGTTGATGATGATCCCGGTCATGCCGAGCAGCCCCACCACGGTGAACATCGACAGCGGAACATCCCAGAGCGCGTGGCCATAGATCGCGCCGACAAGGCCGAAGGGGATCACCGCCATCACCACCAGCGGCCGCGTCCAGCTGGCGAACACCCAGGCCAGCACGAGGTAGATGCCAAGCAACACCAGCACGAGGCCTGCGCCTGCGTCGGACAGGAAGTCCCGCTCATCCTCGGCAAGGCCGGAGACGCGATATTCGACCTGTCGCTCGGCGGCAATGCCGGGAAGGATCTCGTCCTGCAGCGCTTTCATGATTTCGGCGGCACGCTCGGCATTGTCCTCCGAGATGTCTCCAGTGACCGAGACCGTGCGCAGGCCGTTCTCGCGCCGCACCGTGGAAAAGCCACTGGTGCGTGCGACCTGGACGATGTCGGCGAGCTGTACGTAGGCGCCCTGCGGCGTGCGGATCTGCGTGCGCTCGAGGAAATCGGCGGTCTGCTCGCTTTCCGGCAGCTCGACCCTGACCTCGGCACTGCGCGGTCCCACGGGGAAGGTCGCCGCCTCGATGCCGCCGATGCGATGCCGCAGCACCGCGCCAAGATCATCCACGGTCAGCCCCAGCGCCTGCCCCTGCGGGGTCAGCTCGAGCACGAGCTCGTCCTTGTCGTAGGAAAGGTTGTCCTCGACCGCCGAGACTTCCGGGTAGCGCAGCACGGCGGTCTTCAGATCTTCGGCGGCCCGTTTCAGCGTCGCCGCATCGGCGCCGTAGAACTGGACGTCGAGCGCGTCACCACCCGGTCCCGAGCGCCAGCCCCGGAAGCTGAGCACCTCGAGCATCGG